>DIHI01000161.1:22207-27452 GCA_002420085.1 Lysobacterales bacterium UBA5700
TGGGAGTTGCGCATCGAGCCGCGCCGCGAGTGGCGACAACTGTTCGTCGATGGCTGGCGCATCCTGCGCGACTGGTTCTATGAGCCGGACATGCACGGCCAGGACTGGGACGCCATCCGCGCCAAGTACGAGCCGCTGCTGGCCCACGTCAACAGCCGTGCCGATCTCGATTATCTGTTCGGCGAGATCGCCGGTGAGGCCAATGCCGGCCACGTCTATGTCGAATCCGGCGATCAGGTTCGGGTGGAGCGCAAGGCCGGCGGGCTGCTCGGTGCCGAGATTGCGGCGGATCCGTCCGGCTATTTCCGCATCGCCCGCATCTTCCCCACCTCGGCCAGCGATCTGGCGGCCCGCTCGCCTCTGGCCGAGCCGGGTGTGCGGGCGCGGGCCGGCGAGTTCATCGTGTCGGTCGATGGTGTTTCGACCCGCGAGGTGCAGAACTTCTATCAGTTGCTCGACAACAAGGCTGGCAAGGTGGTCACGCTCGGCATCAACGACACCCCCGGCGAATCCGGTGCCCGCCGCGAGCGCGTGCGCACCCTCGGTTCGGAAACCGCGCTGCGCTATGCCGACTGGGTGGCGCGCAACCGTGCCCTGGTCGAGACGCTGTCGGGTGGGCGGATCGGCTACATCCACGTACCCAACACCGCCGTCGAGGGCAGCCGGGAACTGTTCAAGGGCCTGGTCGCCTACGGCCACATGGATGCGCTGATCATCGATGACCGCTACAACGGCGGTGGTTTCATCCCCGATCGGATGATCGAATGGCTGTCGCGGCAACCGCTCAACTATTGGACCCGTCGCGGTCTGGAACCCACGCCGACCCCGCTGCTGCACCATCGCGGCCCGAAGGCGATGCTGATCAATGGCATGTCCAGCTCCGGCGGCGACGCTCTGCCCTACTACTTCCGCAAGCTCGGCCTCGGTCCGTTGATCGGCACCCGCACCTGGGGCGGACTGATCGGCATTTCCGGCAATCCGCGCCTGGCCGACAACGGTGCCATCCTCGCTGCCACCTTCCGTTTCCTCGATACCGAGGGCAACTGGGCGGTGGAGAACGAGGGCGTAGCGCCTGACATCGAAGTGATCGATCGCCCCGAGCGGATCGCGGCCGGCGAGGATCCGAGCATCGAGAAGGCGGTCGAGGTGTTGCTGGCCGAACTCGATCGTCAACCGCCAACCCCGGTGACCGCCCCGCCACCGCCGAGCGTGTTCCCACCGGCTGACCACTGAATCGGAATCCGGCGCGGGTCAGGCCCGCGTCGGTGTGGGGCCAGGCTCGCCGCGCGGTCTGGCGGACTGCGCTGGAGACTGGCCGAAGGGTCTTGAGTGAGATGCCATGAGAAGTCTATTCCTCGCCTGGCAGGCATCCGACGGTTCGCCGTCAGGTCGCGCCTGGTTTCCGGTCGGTCTCCTGGAAGCGGCGCCTGAACGTTCGGACTACCGATTCCGCTACATTCGTGGTGCGATGAAGGCTCAGCAGGAGGTGGGCTTCGAGCCATTGTTGGCCTTCCCGGACTTCAAGCGCGACTATCGGTCGGAGCGACTGTTTCCGCTGTTCGAGAATCGGGTGCTTTCGCCGAAGCGACGCGATTTCGGTGACTACATCGAGTGGCTGGACCTGGACCGCGATCGGGCAGACCCGATCGCGATCCTGTCGGTGTCCGGAGGGCAGCGGATGACCGACAACCTCGAAGTCTTCCCGAAGGTAAGCGCTGACGCCGAGGGACACTTCCGAGTGAGATTCTTCCTCCATGGTGTGCGCCACCTTGACGAGCAGGCAGTCAACCGGGCGATCGATATGCAATCCGGTGATCCGCTCAGGGTCATGGTCGAGTTGAACAATCCCGCTACGCGCTTGGCCGTTTCGTTGTTCACCGACGACTATCGGATGATCGGCTGGGCGCCGCGCTATCTGATCGGGGATCTGATCGCATCGCTCGCGCGCAATCCTGAGATCGAGGCGAAGGTGGCGCGGGTCAATGTCGATGCGCCGCTCAACCAGCGGGTTCTGATCGAGTACAACGGACGGATGCCCGAGGGGGTGGAGCCGATGTCCGGGCCGGACTTCAAGCCGCTGATCGATTGATCCGGGGAGCGGCGCCGAGGGCGTGCAGACCCACGCTTGGCCTCTTCAGTCGCGGTCAGCGGGGCGTGGTGGCTGGATCACGATCGGTGTGCATTCGGTACGGGTTCTGCGGGTAACATCGTTCGACCGGACTCGGTTTCGGACGGCACGATGCAGGACTCCACAGGGCAATCATCCGGTGCGCGCGAGTTGCAGGCGACGGTGCTGCTTGAGCGCTGGAGCAGCGGCGATGCCGGGGCCTTGGCGGAGTTGATGCCGCTGGTCTATGCCGATCTGCGCCGGTTGGCCGATCGTTCGTTGCGGCGCGAGCGCGACGATCACACCCTGCAAGCGACGGCGTTGGTGCATGAGGCGTATCTGCGCATGCAGCGCGGCAAACCGCTGGTGGTGGACGGGCGCGATCGCTTCCTGCATCTGGCGGCACGCTTGATGCGGCAGGTGCTGGTCGACCATGCCCGGCGGGTACATGCCGGGCGCCGCGATGGCGGTCCTCGGGTGTCGTTGCTGGCGGCCGAGCATTCGGGGGACGAGGCACTGCTGCGGCCGAGTCAGGCTTCGATCGATTTTCTGGCCTTGCATGCGGCGCTCGAACGGCTGGCGGAACGGGATGTGCGCAAGGCGCAGGTGATGGAATTACGCTTCTTCGGCGGTTACGAGGTGGCGGAGGTGGCACGGCTGTTGGGTGTGTCGGAGCCGACCGTGATCGCCGATACCCGCCTGGCGCGTGCCTGGTTGCTGCATCAGTTGCAGGATTCGCGGCCGGCATGAGCGGCGATCCGGATACGCCAGCGGACGGTGTCGCCTGGTCGCGGCTGGAGGCGCTGTTTCATGGCGCGCTGGCCATTCCAGAGGCACAGCGTGCGGCCTGGCTGACCGCTGCCACCGAGGATCCGGAATTGCGTGCCGAGGTGATGCGCCTGTTGGCCGTTGATGCCGGTGCCGATGGGGTGCTGGAATCGGCCATCGCCCATGCGCTGGTCGAGACGGTGGAGGCCAGCGCCGGCAGCGGCCGGACGATCGGGGCGTATCGAACGATCCGCGAACTGGGACGCGGTGGCAGCGGGACGGTCTATCTGGCACGGCGCGTGGATGGCGCGTTCGAGCAGGACGTGGCGATCAAACTGGTCCGGCAGAGCCTGATCGGCGCCGATCTGGACGCGCGTCTGCTGAGCGAGCGCCGCATCCTGGCGCGCCTCGATCATCCCTGCATCGCGCGGCTGCTGGATGGCGGCAGCACCGACGATGGCCAGCCCTATTTCGTGATGGAGGTGATCGACGGCCTGCCGATCGATGTCCATTGCGATCGCCACCGTCTGACCGTGGATCAGCGTCTGCGCCTGCTCGGTCAGGTCTGCGAGGCGGTCGATTACGCCCATCGCAATCTGGTGGTTCATCGTGATCTCAAGCCCTCCAATGTGCTGGTGCGACCGGACGGGACGCCGAAGCTGCTGGATTTCGGGATCGCCAAGCTGCTCGATCCGGTGTCCGAGGAGCCGGTGACGGTCACCCTGCTGCGCATGGGCACGCCAGGCTATGCCAGCCCGGAGCAGATCCTCGGTGAGCCGATCACCACGGCGTCGGATGTGTTTTCGCTGGGGGTGCTGCTGTACCAGCTACTGACCGGTGTCATGCCGTTTCCGATCGATGCGCGTGGGGCCTTGCATGCGGTCGAGCGGGCGATCGTCGATGGCGAGCCGGTGCCGGCCAGTGCGGCGGCGCTGCGTGCCGGGAACGCCAGCGCGGCATTGCGACGTGAGCGGCCGGAAAGCCTGGCCCGGCGCCTGCGCGGTGATCTCGACACGATCCTGGCGACCGCACTGCGCAAGGAACCGCTGCGCCGCTACGGTTCGGCGCTGCAACTGGCCGAGGATATCCAGCGGCACCTGGCCGGACATCCGGTGTCGGCACGCCCGGATACCCTCGCTTACCGGGCCGGCAAGTTCATGCACAGGCATCGGTTCGGTGTAGCGACCGCCGTGCTGGCGACGGTCGCGCTATTGGCATTTGGGGTGGCGCTGTTCGTGCAGGAGGCGCGCACGGCACGCCAGCGTGATCGGGCCGAGCAGGTTTCGGCGATGCTGATCCGGATGTTCGAGGTGGCCGGGCCGACCGCCGAGCGCGGCAGTGCATTCACTGCCCGCGAACTGCTCGATCGCGGTCGGGCCGAACTCGGTGCGCTCGATCGGCAGCCTGAAACCCAGGCCGAACTGCTGGAAACACTGGGGGGTCTGTACGAACGCCTGGGCCTGTTCGACGATGCCCGAGCGGTGTTCGAGCAGGCGCTTGACCGTCAGCGTGAACTGCGTGGCGATCGTCATCCGGCAGTGGCCGAAGCGTTGCATCGGCTCGGCCGTGCGGCGGCTCGCAGCGGTGACTACCCGACCGCCGAGCGTTTGTTCCGACAGGCGCTCGACCTGCATCGCGAACTGCTCGGGGACCAGCGACCGGAGGTGGCGATCGGTCTGAACAGTCTGGCGCTGGTGCTGCACGAGACCGGTGAGTACCAGGCCGCCGATCCGCTCTATCGACGCGCGCTGGAAAAAAGCCGGCGGCTGTTCGGTGAGGATCACCCGCAGACCGTGAAGACTCAGGCCAATCTGGCCTTGTTGCTGCACGACAGCGGTGACCATGCGGCGGCGGTGGAGATGTTTCGATTGGCGCTGGGCGGTTGGCAGAACCTGCCCGGACAGGAGGAGATGGTGGCCGAGGTGTTGGCCGGGCTGGCCTTGAGCCTGCATGCGGTCGGCGACCCCGAGGCCGAGCCGGTTGCCCGTCGGGCACTGGAACTGCGCCAGCGACTGTTCGAGCCGGATCATCCCTTCCTCGCGCGCAGCCTGGGCCACCTGGGTCGAATTCTGCGCGACCGTGATCCGGTGATGGCCGAGCGGTTGCTGGAGGATGCCCTGGAGCGTCGGCTGCGCCTGCTCGGTGAGCCGAATGCAGAAACCGCCGAGAGTCTGGCCGATCTGGCGGCGTTGCGGGTGATCCAGGGCCGCGCAGATGAGGCTGAGGCGTTGTATGTCCGGGCGATCGAGGGCTATCGCCGCAGCTTGACCCGGCAGCACCCGATGCTGGCTGCGCCGATGCGGGCGTTGGCACGCCTGCTGGCTGCTCGGGGCGAATGTGCGGCGGCCGATGCCCTGCTCGTCGAGTCGG
>DIHI01000161.1:27588-43090 GCA_002420085.1 Lysobacterales bacterium UBA5700
CACGACCCCTGAGCCGCGATTCTGTGGACTACCACGCAATTTGCACGGTCGGCCTATCTCCCACGTGCGGTTCTTGCGCATTCCCGGTCAGGAGCCCGCCGATCGGCTGGGCTTCGGTCCCGCAACAGCCCGACAAAATCGTATCCAGGAGCCAGACATGTCATCCGAAACCATCTCTCACCCGAGCCGTCACACGCGCCGCGCGGGCATTCGATCGCTTGCCGACACGGCGCGCACGCCCCTGTCCGCAGCCTGCCTCACCGCCCTGATGGCGACCGCTTCGTGCAGTCCGGTCATCGCCCAGGACGCCGACTTCGACCGGGCGCTGGCCTTCGTCACCGACAGTGCCCGGAGCGTCATCCTCAGCACCTATCCTGACGCGGTGATCCATGCCTTGGACGACGCGCTGGTGGTCGAGGCCGACGATGCCACGCTGGCGCAGATCGCCATCTTGGCGCTGCGCTACGAGCCACTGCCCGACCCGCGTGAACTGGCCCTGATGCATGAGGCGGTGTACCCGCAGGCGGCCCCACTGCAATGGTCGTCCTGCGTGGCCCTGGTCAACGGCTCGGGGCCGACCGCGATGATCGTGGCGTTCAAACCGCCGGTGGCGCCCGCCCTGCTCACCGCACTGGCCGGCACCGGTGCCCAGGTGATCGGCGCGCTGCCGCCCTCGGCCTTCCTGGTTCGCGCCGATTCGACCGCAGCCGGCAAGCTCGACGCCCTGTCCGATCTGGTCGGCGCCTGCACGCCGTATCTTCCGGCGCATCGGATCAGCGACCGGGTGCCCAAGCCGCCGTCGGTCGGTACCGTCGATATCGATGTGCTGACCTATCCTGGCGTTTCCGGTGCCGCCCTGGCGGCCAGCTACAGCCCGAGCACGGTCTCGACGGTGCTCGATCGCGAGGTTGTGCGCTTGCGGATTCCGGTCTCGCAGGTCGCTGGGGTGGCGGCCCGGAGCGAGGTCGAATGGATCGATCTCGGCGAGCACGAGGGTGCGCCGTTCAACTCGCAGATGCGCGTGGTGATGCAGACCGAGAAGATCCATGCGCAAGGCAATCCGGCATTCTTCAATCCGATCTACAGCCTCGGGGTGTGGGGCGAAAGCCAGATCGTGACCGTTGCCGATACCGGCGTCGAGCCGCACCCCGCCTTCGCCGGTCCGGTCAAGCTGCTGGCCAATACCGCAGCCGGCGCCTGCGTGACCGTGCTCGATGATGCCGCCGTGCATGGCATCAGTGTGCTCGGTGTGCTGGCCGGCGATCGGATCGGGCCGACCACTGGACAGTTCGGTACGGCCAACGGCATGGACGGTCTGGCGGTGCGCTCGCCGACCATCATGCAGGACATCGAAAGCCACACCGGTACGTTCTGCCCTCCCGACGACTACCCGACGGCGCTGTTCCAGCCGGCCCTGGATCAGGGCTCGCAGATCCACAACAACAGTTGGGGTCACTGGGCCGGTCAGGGCCGCTATTCCTGGCGTTCGCAGGCGATCGACCGTCATCTGGCCCTGCGCTCGGCACGCGAGCAGGTGGTGGTGTTCTCGGTCGGCAACGCTGGCGCCGTCAGCGGCTCCGGGCCTGCCCTGGCCTACACCCTGTCCGACGAGGCGCACGCCAAGAATTCGGTGAGTGTCGGCGGAAGCCTCAATGGCCCTGCCCGTGATTGGATGTATCACTTCTCCAGTCGTGGGCCGGCTGCCGACTGCGGTACGGCCGGCTGTGCGCCGATCGAGCGGGTCAAGCCGGATGTGCTGGCGCCGGCCTGGAATCTGACGGCATCCCTGCCGCCATTCATCGCCCCGCCACCGTTCACCGACTATGGCGATCTGACCGGCACCACGGCGTCCGCACCGGCGGTCTCGGCCGCTGCTGCCCTGATCCGCGATTACTTCCAGCAAGGGCTGTATCCGCGCGAAAGTTCCGATCCGGCGCTGCCGCTGGCACCCAGTTCGGCCCTGGTCAAGGCCCTGCTGGTCAATGCCACGGTACCGCTGTTCGACCCGGATGCCTACGCCGGCAACGCAGGTCAAGGGCTGCCCCCGGATGCCTACCCGAACTACGATCAGGGCTATGGCCGACCGGTGCTCGACACCGTGCTCGAACGTGCCGGCTACCGTGATCTCAAGGTCTGGGAGAACGCCAGCACCCTGGCCAGCACCGGCAGCCTGTGGGAGCGCAGCCTGAATTTCCAGAAGGTGTGGAACCCGCGCTGCAACAACCTGCGGGTGACCCTGGCCTGGACCGATCCGGCGGCCACCCTGACCGCCGGGCCGAAGCTGGTCAACGACCTCGATCTGGAAGTGATCGTCAACGGTGTCGCCTATCGCGGCAATCACCGGCTGACCGGAAACGGCTTCGATTCGGCCAACAATGTCGAGGATGTCTTCATTCCGATGGGTAGCATCAGCGGTGCCAGCCTGGCCACCGCCATCCGGGTCTACGGGGCAGCGGTGCGCGGTGGTCGCCAGCCGTTCGCGGTGGTGGCGACCTTCGGGCCGTGCTTCGACAACATCCCGTGCGACTCAGCCGGGCAGGTCGGTGGCTGCTATCGCGGTCCGGGCGATACCGTCCCCGGTCCGGTGCAGTGGTCGCCACCGTCGCAGGGCGGCTGTGGCGAGCAGCTTTACCTGTTCGAGGAAATCGACGGCACCCAGGCGCCGTCTCCGGTCTGTGCGGTGCCGCCGGTGATCGTGCCGATCGATCCGAAGCCGATCGAACCGGTCGAGCCGATCGAGCCCGGTGAGCCGATCGGCGCCGACCCGATCCTCCTGCCCGGTGGCGGTTGACGCGGAGCGACCCGGTCGGGCGTGTCATCGAAGGGGCGGCCCGATCCGCCCCTTCACCCGGCGGACGATCGCCATGGATTCGACTCCGAGGCGATCGCCGCAGGCATCGCCAGCGCATCGTCCGGTCAGTACAGATCGCTCGGATCGACATCCAGCGACCAGCGAACCCGACGCGCCTGCGGCAATCGATACAGGTCGTTCAGATGCTGGTGCAGGGCGCTGTGCAGGTCGGGTCGGTGGACCGCCGACAGCAGCAGTTGCCAGCGGGTGCGACCGGCCCGGCGCACCATCGGTGCCGGCAGCGGGCCATGGACGCCGATCCGGGTTCGATCGCTGAAGCAGGCGGCGGCGGCGGTCAGGAATTCGCGGGTGGCCGGCTCGCTCTCGGCATCGGCGCGGATCAGGGCAAGGTGGGCGAACGGGGGAAAGCCGGCAGCCTGGCGCTCGCTCAATTCACTGCGTGCGAAGGCGCCGTAGCCACCGGCCAGCAGGGTGGTGAGCAGCGGGTGGTCGGGGTGATGCGTCTGGAGCAGCACTTCGCCAGGGATGGCGGCCCGACCGGCCCGACCGGCGACCTGGATCAGCAATTGCGCCAACCGCTCGCGGGCACGGAAGTCGGCGCTGAACAGGCCCTCATCGACCCCGACCACGCAGACCAGACTGAGTCGCGGCAGGTCGTGGCCCTTGGCCAGAATCTGGGTGCCGACCAGGATGCCGGGGCCGTCACCGAGGGCCGCCAGATGCCGTTGCAGGCCATCACGGCGACGGGTGGTTTCCCGATCGACCCGCAGCAGCGGCTGCTGCGGAAAGCGGGCGGCCAGGGCCTGCTCGATCCGCTCGGTGCCTGCGCCCTGCGGAATCAGGGCCAGACTGGCGCAATCGGGACAGGACGGCGGCGGCGTCTGTCGGGCGCCGCAGTGGTGGCAGATCAGCCGACGGCCGCCGTAGTGGACGGTCATCGCGGCGTCGCAATTGCGGCAACGGGCACTCCAGCCGCAATCGTGACAGAGCAGCACCGGGGCATAACCGCGCCGGTTCTTGAACACCAGTACCTGTTCGCCCCGGTCGAGCCGCTCACCGATGGCGGTCAGTGCGTCGGCGGACAGGCCAGCCTCCAGACGACGGCCACGGATATCGAGGATACGCACTGGCGGTGGCCGACCGGTGCCGGCCCGCTGCCGCAGGGCGAGGCTGTGATAACGGCCGAGGCCGGCCTGGTGCAGCGATTCCAGCGATGGCGTGGCACTGCCAAGGATGATCGGCACGGCCAGGGCCCTGGCCCGGACCAAGGCCAGGTCGCGGGCGGAGTAGCGGAATCCGTCCTGCTGCTTGTAGCTGGCGTCGTGTTCTTCATCGACGACGATCAGACCGGCCTCCGGCAGCGGGGTGAACACGGCCGAACGGGTGCCGACCAGTACCCGAGCCTGGCCACGCGCCATGGCGGTCCAGACCCGGCTGCGTTCGCCATCGGCCAGGCCGGAGTGCGATGCGGCAATCGGAACGCCCAGTCGGTCGCGGAAGCGACGCAGGGTCTGCGGGGTCAGGCCGATCTCAGGCACCAGGACCAGGGCCTGCCGACCCCGGCGCAGGGTTTCGGCGATGGCTTCCAGGTAGACCTCGGTCTTGCCGCTGCCGGTGACGCCGTCGAGCAGGAACGGCTCGAAGCGACCGAATGCAGCGGTCACCCTGGTGACCGCCTCGGCCTGGGCCGGATTGAGCACGTAGGACGGCGGTGACATCGGGCTGGCGACCGGGTGCTGCACCGCGACCCGTTCGACCAGACGGCGCCGCGCCAGGTCGCGGGCGATTGACCGCCAGCCGGGCAGATGATCGTCGAGTGCGGCCTCGTCGCGGCAGGCATCGGCCAGCGCATCGGCCAGCCGGCGGGGCCGACCACCGATCCGCAATCCCGATCGGGCGGTAGCCCCGGCCTCGGTCAGCCGCCAGCCATAGGTCTGGGTGTCCGGAAGCGCTTCCCCGGCGCGCAGCAGGGCCGGCAATGCGGTCGCCAGCACCTGTCCGAGTGGTTCGTGGTAGTAGCGGGCCGCCCAGTGCAGGCTGTCCCAGAGTTCGCCACCGAACGGCGAGATCGGATCGAGCCGGGCCTCGATCCGCTTGCAGACCGGACCCTCTGCGCCGGGATCGATGGTGCCGAGGGCGGCCACCACGCCGATCAACCGACCGGATCCGAACGGTACCCGAACCCGACACCCCAGCCAATCCGGGCCGACCGGGTCAGCGTCCGGGGCGAGGTAGTCGAACAGGGTCGGCAGGGGCCGCGGCAGGGCGATCCGGAGCACGGGCAAGGGGTCGCGGGCGGTCATCCGGAAAGTCTACACAGGGGCGGTCATCCAGATGCTTTCCGGCCTGATGCTTTCCGGCCTGCCGTGCTGGCACGCTCCGACCGGTCGCTGCCGTTCAGCCTGGCTGCCGTGACGGCCGATCGGAGCGGGTTCAGCACGGTCGATCGGATGACCGGGCCAGCAGACCTGTCGATTCGATCGAAGGCCGGTCGCGAGACATGGCGCGCCAGCTTAGCCGGCACTGCTGCCGATGGGGTCACGAATGAGTGCTAAGCGCGGGTGGCAACAGGGGAATCCGGCTTATCCACATGGACTGTGGATAACTCTGTGGATCGCTGCCGGGGTCGAACCCCGGAGCGCAGTGGCAGCGGGGCTTTGGCGACCTTGGCGATTTTTTAATCAATCCGTCATAAACATGACAAATCAACGACTTGCGAGAGCCTGCCGAATGCGCAATGCGGTCATCGCCGGTGCCTGCGAGCCGTTGGCTGAACCGTGCGGCGCTGTGAACAACGCGGCTGGGCGCCAGCCCTTCTGCCATGCGGGAGAGCGACGGATTCGCATCTGTCAAGTCCGAAATTCAGCTTGATGAACATTGATCCGGCCGGGAATGCCGGTTGCGCGACCGCAGTCGCGGAGCGCCGATCCGCCACCGGCTGATCGGTCACAGATTGACTAGGCTGGTCAGCACCGCGCCGACCAGGGCGAAGCTGAGCATGACCAGGTAGATGTTGCCGATCACCAGGTATTTGAGGAGGGTCATCAGCCAGCCCTGCTGGTAGATGCGCTTCTGCATGAGCAGCAGGTAGATCGGTACCCAGATGAACACCAGGGTTTCGATGTGCCGCAACCCGCCCAGCCAGGTCGCCAGATCGGACAACAGATCGCAGGCGGTGGCGATCAGCAGCGCCAGACACAGGAAGGCATGGCTGTGCAGGGCGACGATCAGGTGCTCCATGTACAGGCGGCGCTTGAACAGATAGGCCAGTTTCAACAGAACGGCGAACAGTGGCAGCAGCACCAGCAGGGTCGCCGGCAGGGCGCCGAGCAGGGCGTCCTTGAGCAGGTTCGGATCATCCTGAACGCGGGCGATGTTGTCCTGGGCACGACCGACCTGTCGATTCAGCCAATCGTTCAGGGTCGGTCCCAGCCAACCGATGCGGATCGGATTGTTGACCGGATGCCACGCCCCCGAGCCGAACGAGATGCTCGGCCGTCCAGGGGGCGGCTGGTCGGTCGCCGTCGGGTCACCGCCATCGGCGGCGCCATTCAGTTCGGCCAGCCGTTGCTGGGCGGCCTGTTCGATCGCACGCTCGGCGGCAGCCAGGCCGATCTCGGCGGCTGGGACGGCATCGGCATCGGTTCGGGCACGGGCCAGTTCGGCCAGTGCCCGGTCGCGCGCCTGCTCGACCTCGGCGGCGGTCTGCGCTTCGGCAATGCTCCACTCGGAGGTCGGGCCACTGCCCTCGAAGTCGAGGGCGAACTGGGCCAGAAAGAACGCCAGCAGGGACATGAATACCATCAGCCGGACCGGCGACACGTAACGCACCCGGCGGCCGGCGAAATACTCCAGGCTCAGATGGCCCGGTCGCAGCAGCAGCGGTGGCAGGGTGGTCCAGATTCGGCCATCGAGTTCGAACACCGAGTCGAGAAAATCGCCGACGATGCTGCTGAAGTGCCGGACCAGTCCCTTGATCGGTTGACCGCAGTGGTAGCAGTGCGGCCCGAGCAGTTCAGTGCCGCAATTGCCGCACACGCCGAGCGGCGGTGTCTGGGATTCCGGTCGGTCGGCGCTTGCGCTCATGGCAGCCTCGGTGAATGTCGGCCAGCGGGCCGATTGCGTAGGCGATAAGATAGCGCCCCGCCCCCAGACCCCACCAGCCCGGACGGACCGGCTCGGCATGTCCCCTCGCGAAACCTTCTTCAAGCGCCTGTCGAGCGAGGTCGGGGCGAGCCTGTATCTGGCCGTGCCGGTGATCCTCGGGCAATCGTTCTCAGTGGCCATGAATGTGGTCGATACCCTGCTGGCCGGACGGCACAGCGCGCTGACCCTGGCGGCGGTCGGGGTCGGCAGCGCGGTCTGGTCGCTGGTGCTGCTGATCCTGATCGGACTCCTGATGGTGGTGCCGCCCTTCGTGGCGCAACTCAACGGTGCCGGCCGCCGGGCCGAGATCGGCCCGCTGTTCCGTCAGGCGCTGTGGTTGGCCGGATCGCTCGGGGTGGTGTTGTTGCTGCTGCTGCGTCAGGCCGAGGTGCTGCTGGCCGGCTTCGGCATCGATCCCGAGGTTCGGCCGGAGGCACTGCGCTTCCTGTCCGGTCTCGGCTGGGGTGCGCCGGCCCTGGCCCTGTATTTTTGCAGTCGCAACCTGAGCGAAGGCTTGTCCTGGACGGTGCCGACCATGCTGTTCGGCTTGTGCGGACTGATCGTTCTGATTCCGCTCGGTTATGGTCTGCTGTTCGGTGCCTTCGGTCTGCCCGCCCTGGGGGCCTACGGACTGGGGCTGGCGACCGCCTTGGTGCAGTGGGCTCAGGCACTCGGATTCCTGACCTATCTGGCCGTGTCGGGCCGGTTCTCCGATCTCGGCCTGTTTGCCCGCTTCGATCGCCCCGATCCCGCCACCTTGAAGGAACTGCTGCGGGTCGGCGTGCCGATGGCGGTGATGATCTTCATGGAGGGCAGCCTGTTCGTCGCCAGTGCCCTGGTGATCGGCCGGATGGGGGCGGTCGAGGTCGCAGCCCATCAGATCGCGATCAATGTCACCAGTCTGGCGTTCATGGTGCCACTCGGGGTGGCGATCGCGACCACCGTGCGGGTCGGTCATACCGCCGGGGCCGGGCGAATGGACGCGCTGCGCTGGGCGGCCGGGGCCGGCCTGGCGATCGTGCTGGCGACCCAGGTGTTGATCCTGACGGCCATGCTGTTTGGTGCCCAGCACATCGCTGGACTGTACACCGATGATCTGGCGGTCGCCGGTCTGGCGGCGACCCTGCTGCTGTACGCAGCGGCCTTCCAGGTGCCGGATGGGCTCCAGGCCCTGGCCGGTGGTGCTCTGCGCGGCATCAAGGACACCCGAATCCCGATGCTCTATACCGCCGTGGCCTACTGGGGCCTGGGCATGCCGCTGGGTGCCCTGCTCGGACTCGGGCTCGGCTGGGGGCCGCAAGGGCTCTGGGCCGGCCTGATCCTCGGGCTCACCGCTGCCGCCGCCTTGCTCGGGGGGCGCTTCCTGCGCCGGGTCGGAGCGCATGCTTCCGGAGCGTGACCTTCGGGCGCTGTCCGGTGGCCATCGAGCGGGTATGCTGGCGCCTGATCCGGTCTCGGCGATTGCCGGGACCGAGCCCCGAATCGATTCCGCCTGATAGGAGTGTTGCCCGTGTCGGAAGCCCGTAAACCCGGTTTGCTGCGCCGCATCGTCGGTGGTCTGTGGTGGTCGCTCGACCAGTCGCGCCGGCTCGCCGCCAACCTGATCTTCCTGCTGCTGCTGGTCTGGATGCTGGCGGCCCTGGTCAAGGACGGCCCCACGCTCAAGCAGCGCACGGCACTGGTGATCGCACCGTCCGGCGCGCTGGTCGAACAGTTTTCCGCCGATCCGGCCTCGCGGGCGGTGTCGCGGGCGCTGGGCGAGGACGTTCAGGAAGTGCAGTTGCGCGACGTCCTTCGGGCGATCGATGCCGCCCGTGAGGACGAGCGGATCGAACGCATCTTCCTGCGCGCCGATGGCCTGACCTCGGCCGGGATGGCCTCGCTGCGGGAAATCAGTGCCGCCCTCAGGGCATTCCGCGCAGCCGGCAAGCAGGTGGTCGCCTATGCCGATGGCTATGATCAGCGGCAGTATCTGCTGGCTGCCGCCGCCGACGAGGTCTATCTGCACCCGGCCGGCGCCCTGCTGCTGGAAGGTCTGGCGCGCTACCGGCCGTACTATCGCGAGGGCTTGCAGGACAAGCTCGGTGTCGATGTTCACCTGTTCAAGGTCGGCGAATACAAGTCGGCGGCCGAGCCCTACATCCTCGACGCCCCCTCGCCCGAGGCGGCCGAGGCCGACCGGTTCTGGATGACTGACATCTGGCAGCGCTACCTCGCCGAAGTCGCGGAAGCGCGTGAGCTGAGTGCCGAGACCCTGGCCGCCAACATCGACCGCCTGCCCGAACGGTTGGCCGAGGTCGGCGGTGATCTGGCCAAGTTGGCGCTGGCCGAGGGCCTGGTGGACGACCTCAAGACCCAGGATCAGATCCGCCAGCTCATGATCGAGCGCGGCGTCGAGGACGAGGACGGCCACACCTTCCGCCAGGTGTCGATGGAGGACTACCTGGCCCGGATCGATCAGAGCAATCCCGATTTCGGCGAGGGTGACCGTCTGGCCGTGGTGGTGGCCCAGGGTGAAATCGTGTTCGGCGAACCACCGCCGGGCCAGGTCGGCGGCGTTTCGACCGCCGCATTGATCCGGCGCGCACGCGAGGACGAAAACGTGCGCGGTGTCCTGCTGCGGGTCGATTCTCCGGGCGGCGGCGTGTTCCCGTCCGAGCAGATCCGGCGCGAAGTGGAGCTGACCCGTGAGGCCGGCAAGCCGGTCGTGGTCTCGATGGGTGATGTCGCCGCCTCCGGCGGGTACTGGATCTCGATGAATGCTGACACCATCATCGCCGACCCCTCGACGATCACCGGCTCGATCGGCATCTACGGTCTGTGGCTGACCGTGCCGCGCACGCTGGAAAAAATCGGCGTGCGGGTCGGCGGCACCGGCACCACCCGGTTTGCTGGCGCGTTCGACCCGAGCCGCCCGCTCGATCCGGCGGTCGGCCAGGTGATCCAGTCGGTGATCGACCAGGGCTACCGCGATTTCATCGGCAAGGTCGCCGACGCCCGCGAATCGACTCCGGAAGCGATCGATCAGGTCGCCCGTGGCCGGGTCTGGAGCGGCGCCCAGGCGCATGAGCGTGGTCTGGTCGATCGGCTCGGTGGCCTGGCTGAAGCCGAGGCGGAACTGGCGGAACTGACCGAACTCGAAAAGGGCAGCTACCGGCTGGTCTACATCGAACCGGAACTCGATCCATTCCAGCAATTCATCGCCAACCTCGGTGGCAACAGCCGACTGGCAGCCCTGTTCGGTGCCAGCGGCCTGGCGACCGCCCTGGCCCCGAAGCTTGGCCAGCAGGTTGCCGCCGATCTGGCCTGGCTGGAAGCACTCGGCCAACGGCCACTGGGGGCATTCGCACATTGTCTGTGCGAACTGTGAGCCGGCCGGATGGCCATGATCGACACGGCATGCGCCCGTCCCGATCGGCCTGGCCCAGACCCTGAACCGGTCCGGGTCGATCGCCCGGTCCGGTCATTGGTCGTGCTGCGATGAACCACGCGCCCGGCAATCCGCGCTGGCGGCTGGATGGCCAGAGTGCCCTGGTCACCGGCGCCAGTGCCGGGATCGGCCTGGCCATCGCCACCGAACTGGCCGCCCTGGGTGCCGACCTGCGTCTGGTTGCGCGCGATGGCGAAGCACTGGAAACCGCCATCGCCGATCTGCGCGAAGCACATCCTGGGCGGGATCTGCGCGCCTTCGTCGGTGACCTGGCGATCGGCGAGGATCGCCAGGCCCTGTTCGACTGGCTCGAAGACCAGGGCGGAGGCCTCAATGTCCTGGTCAACAACGTCGGTGACAACCTGCCGCGCGCGGCGATCGACTATGCCGACAGCGAGTGGCGGCAGATCTTCGAGACCAACCTGGTCTCGGCCTGGGAATGCTGCCGGTTCGCCTACCCCCTGCTCACCCGGCACGCCGCCTCGGCGATCGTCAATATCGGATCGGTCTCCGGCCTGCTGCACGTCCGTACCGGGGCTGCCTACGGGATGAGCAAGGCTGCCCTGCACCAGTTGACCCGCAACCTCGCCTGCGAATGGGCGCGCGATGGAGTTCGGGTCAATTCAGTAGCGCCGTGGTATATCCGTACTCGCCGGACATCCACCGTACTTGCCGATCCCGACTACTACGATGCCGTCATCGAACGGACCCCGATGGGTCGGATCGGCGAACCGGACGATGTTGCCGCCGCCGTCGCATTTCTGTGCCTGCCGGCATCCGGCTACATCACCGGACAGTGTCTCGCGGTTGACGGCGGTTTCGTACACTTCGGGTTCTGAACCGTCGAACCGGTTCCAACGAGGGGAGACAACCATGATTCGATTGGCAATGGCGGTCCTGCTGGCCGCCCTCATCGGCGTGCCGAGCACAGCCTCGGCTGCCGACGCCGGCACCATCGACCGGCGTGTCCAGGAAGCGCTCGGACGACTGTACGCCGCCTACCCGAGCCTGCGCCCGATCGTCCAGCAGGCCCGGGCCGTGCTGGTGTTTCCACGGGTCTACAAGGCCGGCATCGGCATCGGCGGCGATTATGGTGAAGGCGCCATGCTGGAAGGTGGCCGCACCAGCGGTTACTACAACATCGTCGCCGGCTCGGTCGGCTTCCAACTCGGCGCCCAGCGGCGCTCGCAGTTCTACGTCTTCACCGATGCCGACGCCCTGGCCCGATTCAAGAACACCGATGGCTGGAAGGTCGGTGTCGATGGCAGCGTGGTGCTGGTTACTCTCGGCGCCTCCGGCAATGTCGATACCAACAGCATCCGGGCACCGGTTTTCGCGGTCGTCATGGGCGAGAAGGGCCTGATGTACAACGCCACGCTGGAAGGCTCCAAGATCAGCCGCATCGATCCCTGAGCCGCCGCTTCCGGGAGCGGCTGCCGCAACCATCCCGGTAGCCGCTATCCTTGTCGCCTTCGGCATGATGCCGGTGCGCAGGCATCGCATCGCCGCCTTCGCGCGATCCGGGAGCAGGCATGACCATTCGATTTCTTGCGGTGTTGGCATTGTGTGTCCTGGGCTTCGATGGCCTGGACGTCGTTGGTCGCGCCCATGCCGCCATCACGCCGGCACCGGACCGACGCCCCGATGAGGGCGAGGGGCCATACCCGCAACTGATCCTGCGCGGTGCCACCCTCATCAACGGCACCGGCAGTCCGGCCTTCGGCCCGGCCGACGTGAGCATCGAGGGCGAACGCATCGTCGATGTCCGGATCGTCGGCAGCCCTGGTTCTCCGATCGACCCGGCCCGGCGGCCCAAGCTCAAGCCCGGTGGCCGGGAAATCGACCTGAGCGGCCACTACCTGATGCCCGGCATCGTCGATATGCATGGCCACATCGGCGGCGAGGAGCAGGGCACCCCGGCCGAATACGTCTACAAGCTGTGGCTGGGGCACGGCATCACCAGCGTGCGTGATCCCGGCTGTGGCAACGGCCTGGACTTCTGTGTTTCGGAAATGAAGCGCAGCGACGACAATCGCATCGTCGCGCCGCGCATCTTTCCGTATGCCTTCTTCGGCCAGGGTCGGGACGGCCCGATGACCGAACCCGAGCAGGCGCGCGCCTGGGTTCGCGAGATCGAGCGCAAGGGCGCGCTGGGCATGAAGTGCTTCGGCTACCGTCCCGACATCCTGCATGCCGCATTCGAGGAACTGGCCCGCCTGGGCATGCGCTCGGCCTGCCATCACGCCCAGTTGGACGTGGCTCGGGTCAATGTCCTGACCACCGCCCGCTGGGGCCTGACCACGATGGAACACTGGTACGGCCTGCCCGAAGCCCTGTTCGTCGGCCAGACCGTCCAGGATTACCCGCCCGACTACAACTACCAGAACGAGCAGCATCGCTTCGGTCAGGCCGGGCGCCTGTGGGCACAGGCCGCCGAACCCGGCTCCGAACGGTGGAATGCGGTCCGCGATGAACTGATCGCGCTCGACTTCACGCTGTCCCCGACCTTCAACATCTATCAGGCCAGCCGCGACCTGATGCGTGCCCGGCGCGCCGACTGGCACGATCAGTACACCCTGCCCTCGCTATGGGAGTTCTTCACCCCGAGTCGTGACAATCACGGCAGCTTCTTCTTCGACTGGGGCAGCGAAGAGGAAATCGCCTGGCGTGACAACTATCGGCGCTGGATGGCCTTCGTCGCCGACTACAAGAACCATGGCGGCCGGGTGGTGGTCGGCTCCGATTCCGGCTTCATCTACAAGGTCTACGGATTCGGCACCATCGAGGAACTCGAACTGCTGCGGGAAGCCGGCTTCCATCCGCTGGAGGTGATCCGCGCCGCCACCCTGCACGGCGCCGAAGCACTGGGCGCCGCCGACCGGATCGGCAGCATCGAAGCCGGCAAGCTGGCCGACCTGGTGGTTCTGGAAGACAACCCGCTGGCCAATCTCAAGGTGTTGTACGGCACCGGTCATCTCCGCCTCGCCGCTGACGGTCGCCTGCACCGCACCGGCGGCGTCAAGTGGACCATCAAGGGCGGTGTCATCCACGATGCTCGAAAACTGCTGGCCGATGTCCGCGCCATGGTCAGCCAGGCCAAGGCCGAACGCGGCATCGAGCGGCTGCCGGAGCCGGGGTTTGGGCGATGAGTGGCAGCCGTCGTTGCCTTTCACACATCTTGAGTGCGACCGATCACCCGTGTTTCTGCTAGGCTTTCCAACATGCAGCCACAGGTCTTTATTTCGTACTCAGGTCACGATTGCTACGCAGTGGATGAAGCTTGCCTATGCGGATGCCTTCGGGGTCCATGCCTTCGGGGTCAAGACATTCGTGCTGCTTCACCACCTCGATTATCAGGGGTTGAAGTCGCGTCAAGCAGGTGTGCCGCCGCTCCTCTTGGCCAGTCAGTGCAATGAGGCACTACAGTGGAAAGTCATCGTCGATGACATTCGTAAATTGCTCGCAGCAGGATCGGCCTGATGTCTGAGAACGTGTTTCTTTCGTATGCGCCACAGGACAAGGACTTTGTTGATGCCGTGCGGCCGAAGCTGGCCGGGCTCTTGTCCACCAGAAACACCCCGTTCGAGGTTTTCGATGCCATGGAGCATGTTCGCCCTGGCGAGGATGTCCGTGGCGCGCTCAAGAAGGCGATCAACGTGGCAAGCACCGTGGTGGTTTTCTCGTCACCGGCCGCCGATGCCTCGGAATGGGTCAATTACGAGGCGGGGATGGCCGATGCCCTCGGCAAGCGGATCGTGATCATCGGACGCAAGGACAGGCAATCGGAAAATACGCGCCTGCGCAATCGTCTGGCCGATCGAAACTTCATCAAAGTGGACTACGCCGGCTGACACCCAACCTCGGCATGCCCTGAGCAGAAGCGGACTCGACCGATGGTCGTGGCGCTAACCAGCCCGTGCCCGCCGCAGCACTCCCCGAACCAGCGGTCCGATGTAGCATATCGATCTGTGCCACCGGCGACGTCGCTGGCGTCTGATCGGTAGACTGTTTTCTCGTTGATTTGTGTCGGGGAGAGGTTTGATGCCAAGGGTAGTGCGTCTGGTCGCCGCTGCGATCGCCGGGCTGGTGCTCGGCAGTGTGGTCAACATGGGATTGGTGATGGTCGGCGGATCGGTCATTCCGCCGCCGAACGGGGTGGACGTGACCTCGATGGAGGGGCTCAAGGCGTCCCTGCATCTGTTCGAGCCGAAGCACTATCTGTTCCCGTTCCTGGCGCATGCGCTCGGAACCCTGATCGGAGCGATGGTGGCGACGCTGCTTACGCCGGGACGAACCTCCGGCCCGGCGGTTGCGGTGGGTGTGCTGTTCCTGCTCGGCGGCATCGCCAATGCGGTCATGCTGCCAGCGGCACTCTGGTTCATCGGAGTCGATCTGGTGCTGGCCTATCTCCCGGCCGCCTGGCTGGGGTATCGGCTGTCGAAGGGAGCGGCGACCCCCACGACGCAGTGAAGGTGGTGCCAGCCTTCGGGCCGGATTGCCGGATTTTTGCCTGTCATGCGCTGAGGACTTGCTCGAATGGATAGCTCAAAAAAAGAAGCCAGGAGCAAATTGTCTGATCCAGACATCGAAATAAAAGATGTTTTGGCGGAGCTGCACAGGGAGTTTCATAAGCGGCGAGACCACATTTTCACAAGTCTGAAAACCTATGCGGTTTTTTGTGGAATTTCAGTTGGTTGGGTGGTAACGGCAAAAACCCTGGAAGTCATTCCGAGAGCATTTTTGATCGCCCTGGTGACGTTCTTTTCTGTTGTTGGGGTTTATAAAGGCATTGGCGTAAGCAAATCTCAAAGTAATACAGCCAAGGTAATCGTGAAAATAAATCAAGACATCGGTTTGTTTTATAGATATTTTCCAGCGGAATGGAAAAAATGGGGCGAGCGGCGAGAGTATTGGTATGTCTGGGGCTTTGCAGGACTTGGCGTAGTGACGTCTCTGGTTATCGCTTTTTATAAACCTGACATTACTCCATTGGCAAAGCCGTGGTTTATATAATGGAACGTAGTATAACGACGCAGGAGTACAGTACGACGAAGGGTGTGACGCATGCTACGACGCAGTACGACGCACAGTACGACGCAGCACGACGACGCAGC
>DIHI01000162.1:0-7442 GCA_002420085.1 Lysobacterales bacterium UBA5700
GCTGGTGTCCAAGGACATCAACCTGCGGATCAAGGCGTCGATCTGCGGTCTGAAGGCCGAGGACTACGAGAACGACCGCGCCCTCGACGACTTCAGCCTGCTCTATGTCGGGCACCGCGAACTGAGCACCGATTTCTGGGAACGGCACAAGCACGGGCTGCGCTCGTGGACCGAACACGGCCACACCTACTACGAGGTGCAGACCAACGACGATGAACACTGGCAGCCGAACCAGTTCCTCTATCTGCCCGGCGATGACGAAATCGAACTGATGGTGGTAGCGATCCGCGATGGTCGCGCGATCCTGCGCATCGTCGACGACTATCGTCACGGCCAGCATGCGGTCTGGGGCATCACCGCGCGCAATCGCGAACAGAACTTCGCGCTCAACGCCCTGATGAACCCGGCGATCGATTTCGTCACCCTGCTCGGCAATGCCGGCACCGGCAAGACCCTGCTGGCCCTGGCCGCCGGCCTGGCCCAGACCATGGATGCCCAGCGCTACCGCGAGATCATCATGACCCGGGCGACCGTCAGCGTCGGCGAGGACATCGGGTTCCTGCCCGGCACCGAGGAAGAAAAGATGACGCCTTGGATGGGTGCGCTGACCGACAACCTCGAAGTGCTCACCCACACCCAGGAGGGTGGCGCCTGGGGTCGGGCCGCCACCAACGACCTGCTGGCCAGCCGAATCAAGATTCGGGCGATGAATTTCATGCGCGGCCGCACCTTCCTCAATCGCTGGCTGATCATCGACGAGGCTCAGAACCTCACGCCCAAGCAGATCAAGACCCTGATCACTCGGGCCGGCCCTGGAACCAAGATCGTCTGCCTCGGCAATGTCGAGCAGATCGACACGCCCTACCTGACCGAGACCACGTCCGGCCTGACCTACGCCGTCGATCGCTTCAAGTCCTGGGCGCACAGTGCTCATGTCACCCTGCGTCGCGGCGAGCGCTCGCGCCTGGCCGATTTTGCCGCCGAGATGCTCTGATCGACCGGCCGCTGCGGTGGCAGTCCTGCCCGGACTCTGGCAAAGTCGCCTCTGATTCCCGCTGCCGATTCCGGCATGGACCGGACTTCCATGTGGACGCTCGGCTCGGGTGACTTCGAGGACGGCATGAAACCTTCACAACCACCCGCCAACCCGCCACCGTCGGGACCGCAAGGCACGATGATCTTCCGGCCGGGCGACTTGCCGGCCGCCGCGCCCGAGGATGTCTGGGCCGGAGCCGATCCGGCGGACAGTCCGCGCCTGATCGGGGTCGGCGGCGGATTCGACGGCCGAGCGTTTCCTCTCCGACCGGGCAAGACCCTGATCGGGCGGCGCAGCAGCAGCGACATCGTGCTCGACACCCCTGGCGTTTCGGCTCTGCACGCCTGGATCGTCGAGGATCGCGGCCAGTTCCGGATCATCAATGCCCTGTCCACCAATGGCACCTTCGTGGATGGCATCAAGGTTCACGATACGCCGCTGGCCGATGGCGCCCTGCTGCGTCTGGGCGATGTCGAACTGCGCTTCAGGGCCGGGCGGCGCGCTCGCCAGCGGCATCTGTTCCGCCAGCCTCTGGTCTGGGCGCTGTCCGGTCTGGTGCTGGCGGCGGTGCTGTCATGGGCACTCTGGCTGCGATGAGCGCCACCGACTCGCCGCTCGCCCCGACCATCGGCAAGTTCGATGCGTGGTCAGCGGCCCGGACCGACTGAGCGAACCCCGATGATCGAGCGGATCGGCCGTTACCGGATCGTCGATGAGATCGGCCGTGGCGGCATGGCGGTCGTCTACCGTGGCTACGATCCGCATATCCACCGCATGCTGGCGATCAAGACCCCGCATGCCGAACACCTGGCCGACCCGGACCAGCGCAAGCGCTTTCTGGCTGAAGCACGGGCCGCCGGCACCCTCGCCCACCCCGGCATCGTCACCATCTTCGATGTCGGCGAACAGGACGGCGTGCCGTTCATCGCCATGGAACTGCTCGATGGGATCGCCCTCGACGCCTATCTGCGCACACACCCACCGAAATCGATCCGGACCCTGCTGCGGATTGCCATCCAGATTGCCGAGGCGCTCGATTTCGCCCATCGCCATGGCGTCGTGCATCGCGACATCAAGCCGGAAAACATCCTCTGTCGTGGTGAAACCCCGGCCGTGAAGGTCGCCGATTTCGGCATCGCCCAATTCGGGACCGGCCGGCTCGGTGACGAGGCGATCGCCGGCAGTCCCCACTACGTCGCTCCGGAGCGGCTGCGCGGCGAACCGGCCGAGCCGCGCTCGGACCTGTACTCGCTCGGCGTGCTGCTGTTCTGGATGCTGTCGGGCAACACCCCGTTTGCCGCCGCCAGCGTGCCGGAACTGCTCAGTCAGGTGCTCCGGGAGCCGGCACCGGCACCGGCGTCGCGGTTCCCGGATCCGCCGCGTGCCCTGCTCGAACTGATCGCCGCCCTGTTGCAGAAGCAGCCGCGCGATCGGCCCGGCACCGCTGCCGACCTGATCGACGAGTTGCAGCGGATCGACGATCGCCTGGCCGAACGCGAGCGCAACTGGGCCGGACAGCGGATCGTACCGATCCGGATCCGTTGGCCGGTGGTGATGGCCGGCCTGGTTGCCGCCACCATCGCGGTCGGTCTGGTGCTGGCCAGCCGGACCCAGGAGCGGGCGATCGGCGAACTGGCCTTCGATTACGGTTTCACCCTGGCCCAGCAATTGGCCCTGCAAAGCGCCGAAGACCTGCTGCTGGATGATCGGATCGCCATCCAGACCCTGGCCGAAGCGATGGCCGAGAACCGTGAGATCGACGAGATCATCATCCATGACCGCCGTGGCCGAGTGATCGCCCGGTCCGGCGCGCAGCAGGCCGACCCGGCCGATCCGACCCACCCCGATGACCGACTGCCAGGTCCGGATGCCACCCTGGTTCATCAGCGCGGTGACATCCGCGCCTATCGGGCCAGCGATGCCGACGGCCGCGATCTGCTGCGTTTCGACACGCCCGTGGTGTACAGCGGACGGGTGGTCGGCCGGCTGAAGCTCGGGCTGTCGACGGCCCCCCTGGCGACCGCCAATCGCACCCTGATCCTGGCCATGCTGGGCGTGGCCGGAGCCACCCTGGCGGCGGTCATGGTCGGCGTGTATGTCCTGACCCGGCGCTTGATGGCCCCGGTCGAGACCCTGCGCCGGGCGCTGTGGCGAATCGCCCAGGGCCGGCTCGACAGCCGCATCCAGGCCCGCCGTCGGGACGAATTCGAGCACGTGTTCACCGCCTTCAATGCCATGGCCGACTCGGTTCAGGCTCGGCTGAGCGAACCTTCGGGCGAGCCAGCCGCAGGCGAGAGGTCTGGCAATGCCGATGGAGGGTCCGATCCGACCCTCAGCCCTCGGGAACCGGATCGGCCTCCGGCAGGGTTTCCAGGCGACGCCTGATCTCCAGCGCCCGCTGGCGATAGCCCTGGGCCGGCTCGAATTCGGGATCCAGCGCCAAGGCCCGGTCCCACAAGACCAGCGCCGGATCGACGCGCTGATTGCGGAAATGCACCACCGCCTCGCGATGCAGGGCTTCGACCAGGGCGGTCCGGACGGCCGGCAGGGCGCTGGTCGCTGGCTCCAGGCCGGGCACCAGAGCAAGCGCCCGTTGCAGGTCGGCGAAGGCCGCCTCGCGGCTGGCCAGATCGGTCGCTTCCGGAGTCGCCAATGCCCGCCGTTGAGCCGTCTCGGCCTCGACCCGGTCCGACAGTCGGCGCAGCCAAGGCTGCCACTCACCGGTGCCCGGACGCGCCTGCTGCGCCCGCGCCAGCAGTTCCTGCGCCGATGCGATCTCACCGCTGGCCAGCGCGGCCTCGATTTCCCGACGGTAACGCTCACCGGTCCAGGGCGGTTCACCGGGGTCGGCATCCGAATCAGCCACAGCCGCAGCGGAAGCCGGTCGCGCCGGAACGGCCAGCACCCGCCCGATTTCGAGCGCGCGCGGCCGAGCGATGCCGTTGTAGCGGGCCAGGATCACGAACAGCATCGGATCGCCGAGATAGCGCTGGGCCAGACCACTGAGCGTCTCACCCGGCTCGACCGGATGACGCCCAGCCACCGGCCCCAGAACCTGGGCCGGATCGGCAGTCAACTGATCGAGCAGTGAACGGGTCAAGGCATCTCGGGCGCCATTGGCAATGCGCGCCTCCAGCGCGGCCTGGGCACGTGGGTACTCGCCGTCCTCGATCATCCGCACGATCGCCATCGGCGCCTCGATGGCCACCCCCTCGGGCTCGCTCGGTTCGGCCGACGGTGGCGGCTCGCTCGGTTCGGGCAGCGGATCGGGTGCCACCGGCCCGGTCCCGGCACAGCCGACCAGCAACACCACGGCCATCAGCACACCACCCGCACACCGAAACGACCATCTGGCACTGCGCATGACGAACACATCCGAGGGATTCGACGACTGCCAAGCATAGGCGATCCTGCCACGGCGCGAGCGGACCCGGATCGCAGTCCGCACCCGCGCCCAAGGCCGGTTCTCGGCAGACCGGCACCGGCAGGCCACCACCCGACAGCCCGGCTTCGCGCGCGGGCGATGCGATCAAGCGAAGGCCCGCCAGTGGGCTGCTACAATGCCGGCCCTCATGGCGAACCCCTCCCTTTCGACTCCGACGCTGCCGCGTCCGGGGCAACGTCGTGCCTGGTGGCGGCTGCCGGCTTCGACCAGCGCCCTGGCGCTGGCCCTGGTCCAGGCCGCGCGTGGCCATCGCGGCCTGATCCTGGCGGTCTGTCCGGACAGCCAGAGCGCCCACGCGCTGGAAAACGATCTTCGGATATTCGCGGGCAATATCTTCGCGGGCGATATCTTCGCGGGCGATCTGCCGGTGCTGCATTTCCCGGACTGGGAAACCCTGCCCTACGACCTGTTCAGTCCGCATCCCGACATCATCAGCCAGCGGATCGCGACCCTGTCCCGGCTACCGGCCTGCCGACACGGCATCCTGGTCGTGCCGGTCGCGACCCTGATGCAGCGGCTGCCACCGGTCGCCTTCGTCGCCGGCCAGACCTTCGACTGGCAGGTCGGCGATCGCCTGGATCTGAGCCAGGAGCGGCGCCGACTGGACGGTGCCGGCTATCGCCTGGTGCAACAGGTCGGCGACCCCGGTGACTTCGCCATCCGCGGCGCCCTGCTCGACGTGTTTCCGATGGGCGCGGATACGCCCTACCGGATCGAACTGTTCGACGACAGCATCGAGTCGATCCGCTGCTTCGATCCCGAAAGCCAGCGCTCGGAAGGCACCCGGACGGTCATCTCGATGCTGCCGGCCCGTGAGTTCCCGACCGACGAAGCGGCCCTGCTGGCTGCCCGCGAACGACTGCGCGAGCAGTTCGCGATCGATCCGAGGCGCTGTTCGATCTACCTCGACCTCAAGGCCGGTGTCGCGCCCGGCGGGATCGAGTATTACCTGCCGCTGTTCTTCGATACGCCGACGGTCAGCCTGTTCGACTACCTCGATGCCGACGCTCTGGCGGTGATCGCCGAGCCGACCCTGGCTGCCGCCGAAACCGTCTGGCAACAGATCGGCGAGCGCTACCAACAGCGCCGGCACGATATCGACCGACCGGTGCTGGCACCGGATGCGTTGTACCTGTCGCCGAACCACCTGCGCGAGCAATTGAATCGACTGAGCCGGATCGAACCGTGCAGCGAGGGCCATCCGCGCTACAACGAAGCCGATCCGCTCGGTTTCGCGCCCGCACCCAGACTGCCGCTGGCCGCCAAGGGCGAGCCGGCCGGTGCGCTGAAAGCCTTTCTTGCATCCTATCCTGGCCGGGTTCTGCTGGCCGCCGATTCGCCCGGCCGACGCGAGGCACTGTCGGAACTGCTGGACGCCGATGGCATCCGTCCCGATCCGATCGCCGATTGGCAGCAGTTCGGCCCAGGTCTGGCGGGTAGCGCCGCCGAGACCGCTGGCTTGCCGCGCTGGGCGATCACGGTCGCCCCACTCGAAGATGGCTTCGCCCTGATCGAGCCGCCGCTGTGCCTGCTGACCGAGCGGCAACTGTACCCCGAACGTGCCAGCCACGGTCGGCGCACCCGACGGGTCGGTCGGGAGCCCGAAGCGATCATCCGCGACCTCACCGAAATCGCCGAGGGCGCGCCGATCGTCCATGAAGCGCACGGTGTCGGCCGCTATCGTGGCCTGGTGGTGCTCGATGCCGGCGGCCAGCCCGGTGAGTACCTGGAAATCGAATACGCGCGGGGCGACAAGCTTTACGTGCCGGTCGCACAACTGCATCTGGTCAATCGTTACACCGGCGCCGATCCCGAACATGCGCCCTTGCACAGCCTCGGTGGAGAAGCCTGGAGCAAGGCCAAGCGCAAGGCCGCTGAGAAAGTCCGCGACGTCGCCGCCGAACTGCTGGAAATCCAGGCCAAGCGACAGGCGCGCAAGGGTCTGGCCCTGCCGGTCGATCGGGCCGTGTACGAATCGTTCGCTGCGGGCTTCCCGTTCGAGGAAACCCCGGACCAACTGGCCGCGATCGAGGGCGTGATCGCCGATCTCGGCCGCGAGACACCAATGGATCGGCTGGTCTGCGGCGATGTCGGCTTCGGCAAGACCGAGGTCGCCGTGCGCGCCGCCTTCGTGGCCGCCATGGCCGGCAAACAGGTGGCAGTGCTGGTGCCGACCACCTTGCTGGCCCAGCAGCACTACCGCAATTTCCGGGATCGCTTCGCCGATTGGCCGATCCGGATCGAATCGCTGTCGCGGCTGCGCAGTCCGAGCGAGATCAAGGACAGTCTCGGGCAACTCGCCGACGGCCGATTGGATGTCATCGTCGGCACCCATCGCCTGCTGCAATCCGATGTCGCCTTCCGCGACCTTGGCCTGGTGATCGTTGACGAAGAGCAACGCTTCGGCGTGCGCCAGAAAGAGCACCTGAAGGCCCTGCGCGCAGAAGTCCATCTGCTGACCCTCACCGCAACCCCGATCCCGCGCACCCTCAACATGACCATGGCCGGGCTGCGCGAATTGAGCCTGATCGCCACGCCACCGGCGCATCGACTGGCGGTCAAGACCTTCCTCTCGACCTGGGACGACGCGCTGATCCGGGAAGCCTGCCTGCGCGAACTCGGGCGCGGCGGCCAGATCTATTTCCTGCACAACGACGTCGCCAGCATCAAGCAGATGGCCCGCGAACTCGGGCAGTTGGTGCCCGAAGCGCGGATCGGCATCGGCCACGGCCAGATGCCCGAGCGCGAACTGGAGCAGGTCATGCTCGACTTCCAGCGCCAGCGCTTCAACCTGCTGCTGTGCAGCACGATCATCGAATCCGGCATCGACATCCCGAATGCCAACACCATTCTGATCAACCGCGCCGACCGCTTCGGTCTGGCCCAGTTGCACCAGTTGCGCGGCCGGGTCGGACGCAGTCACCACCGCGCCTATGCCTATCTGCTCGTGCCGGAGACCCG
>DIHI01000162.1:7553-14874 GCA_002420085.1 Lysobacterales bacterium UBA5700
GCCGGCTTCACCCTCGCCACCCACGACCTGGAGATTCGCGGTGCCGGTGAACTGCTCGGTGAAGGCCAGAGCGGGCAGATTGCGGAAATCGGCTTCGGGCTGTACAGCGAGTATCTCGAACGCACCGTGCGGGCGCTCAAGGCCGGCCGACTGCCCGATCTCGATCTGACCGCACCGGTCGGTGCCGATGTCCGACTGCATGTCGCCGCCCTGATCCCCGACGACTACCTGCCCGATGTCCACACCCGGCTGACCTTCTACAAACGGATCGCCAGCGCCCGTGATGAGGCCGAGCTACGTGAATTGCAGGTCGAGATGATCGATCGCTTCGGCCTGTTGCCGGAGCCGGCCCGCAATCTGTTCGCGACCGCCGAACTGAAACTGCGCGCCGACCGGCTCGGCATCCGCCTGCTCGATCTGGGCGACAGCGGCGGCCGGCTGCGCTTCGACGCCAAACCGGCAATCGACCCGCGCGCCCTGATCCGGCTGATCCAGGGTCAGCCGCAGCATTATCGGATGGACGGCCCGGATACCCTGCGCATCCGCCTGGACCTGACGGACGGCAAGGCTCGCCTGGATGCTGCCCGTGGCCTGCTGATCGCGCTCGCCGAGAGCGGCTGAACGTGCCGCCACCCGGCCCGACCCCGCATCCGGGTCGGCATTTCGATCAGGTCCGGGTGAGCCCGAAGCCGATCGCCCCTGCCCGCTCGGCAAAGCCTGGGAACGAGGTCTCGACATTGGCGCAATCACGGATGCGCACCGGATCACCGGCACACTGACCGGCGACCGCCATCGCCATCGCCAGCCGGTGATCACCCAGACTATCGACCACACCACCGGCCAACCGGCCGCCGACGATATCGGCGCCATCCGGATGTTCGACCAGATCGACACCCAGCGCACGCAGGGCCGCTGCCATGCCGGCGATGCGATCGGACTCCTTGACCCGCAGTTCGGCCGCACCCCGCACTCGGGTCGTGCCATCGGCCAGGGCGGCCGCCACGAACAGGACCGGGAACTCGTCGATCATGTCCGGTGCCCAGGCCGGATCGACCTCGATACCGCGCAGCCGGGCGTGACGCACGCGCAGATCGGCGACCGGTTCGCCACCGGTCTCACCGACCGGAATCAGCTCGATATCGGCACCCATCGCCCGCAATGCCTGCAACAGACCGGTCCGACGTGGATTGATGCCGACCCGGCGCAGCAGCAGGTCCGATCCCGGCACCACGGTGGCGGCAACCAGGAAGAATGCCGCCGATGAAAAATCGGCCGGCACCCGCACTTCGGTGGCGTGCAGCCGATGGCCGCCGGTCAGGGCCACGGCAGTGGGTGCCAGGCTCACCGGCCAGCCGAAGGCGGTGAGCATGCGCTCGGTGTAATCGCGGGTCGGGGTCGGCTCGCGCACGATCGTCTCACCGCGCGCGTACAGACCGGCCAGCAGGATCGCCGATTTGATCTGGGCACTGGCGACCGGCGTTCGATACTCGATGCCGTGCAGTGGGCAGCCGCCATGAATGCGCAGCGGCGGCCGACCGGCCTCGGCGGTGTCGATCCGCGCACCCATCGCGGTCAGCGGCTCGACCACCCGAGCCATCGGCCGACGCGACAGCGAGCCATCACCGATCAGTTCGCTGGCGAATGCCTGGCCAGCCAGTACCCCGGCCAGCAGGCGCATGCCGGTGCCGGCATTACCGCAATCGATCGGTCCAGGCGGTGCGACCAGCCCGTGCAGACCGACACCGTGTACCTCGCGGACGCCGGGCGCCGGGGTTTCGATCCTCACCCCCATGGCCGAGAACGCCCGCGCGGTGGCCCGCGTGTCCTCGCCTTCCAGGAAGCCATCGATTCGCGAACGGCCATCGGCCAGGCTGGCCAGCATGATCGCCCGATGCGATACCGACTTGTCGCCCGGCACCACCAGTTCCCCGCGCAGCGGCGCACCGGGCGCCGCAGTCCATTCGACCGTCATGTTCGGAAGTCCGTCGTTGTCGTCAAACCGTGTCCGGGCCGACCGTCGCCAATACGGCATCGAGCGCCGTCAGCAGGCGCTCACTGTCCTCGGGCCGCCCGACCGTGATCCGCAGGTGCTCGGCCAGGCCGTAGCCGCGCATCGGCCGGACCACCACGCCCTGCCTCAGCAGGCCGGCATCGATCTCGGCGCAGCGCGGCCCGAACCGGACCAGCAGGAAATTGCCCTGCGTCGGCCCGACCGACAGACCGCGCAGGCGCAAGGCTGCCGCCAACCGATCGCGCTGCTCGGCATTGGCCTGGCAGACCCGATCGACGTGTGCGCGATCGGCCAGAGCCGCCTCGGCAGCCGCCAGACCCATCTGATTGACATTGAAACTCTCGCGCAGGCGCTCGATCAGGCCGACCAGACTGGGCGCGGCCAGGGCGACCCCGACCCGCAGCGCGGCCAGGCCGTGGATCTTGGAGAACGTGCGGGTAACCAGCAACCGGGGAAACCGGGGCAGCAGTTCGATCGCGCTGCGCCAGGCCGGATCGGTCACGTATTCGGCATAGGCTTCATCGACCACGCACACCACGTGACGCGGCAGACGGGCCAGGAAGTCTTCCAACTGAGCAGCACGCCACCAGGTGCCGGTCGGATTGTTCGGATTGGCCAGGCAGACCAGGCGGGTGTCGGGGCCGATCGCCGCCAGCATCGCCTCGGGATCGTGGCCGAGCGCCATCTCGGCATCGGCCGGCAGGGCCGGCGCTACCGTGACCGGCGCCCCGACCGCCGCCGCCGCGATCGGATAGACCGCGAAAGCGTACCTGGACACCACCAACCCGGCATCCGGACCGAGAAATGCCTGGCCGATCTGCATCAGCAACTCGTGGCTGCCATTGCCGAGCACGATACCGGCGCTCGGATGATCGTAATGCGCTGCCAACGCCCGCTTGAGCCGGGTGCCGAGCGGGTCCGGATACCGGCACAGATCGGTCATCGTCGCCGCCAGGGCGATTTCGACATCGCCGCTGGCGCCCCAGTGGCTCTCGTTGCCGCCCAGCTCCAGCAGCCCATGCTCGGCATGCTGCTCGCGCAGAGCGACGATGTCGTGGCCCGGATCGTAGGGCTTGAGCCGGCGTACCGCCTCGCGCGCCAGCGACTCGACGCCGAAGCTCACAGCACCGCCACCGGATACGACCCCAGCAGCTTGACCTGGGCAGCGGTCTTGCGCAGCGATTTCAAGGCCGAAGCCACCGGCGCATCCTCGACGTGGCCGTCGAGATCGATGAAGAACCCCCAGTGCCAGCGTCCGGTCTGGGCGGGTCGTGACTCGATCCGGCTCATACTCACGCCCTGCTCGGCCAGCGGTCGAAGCACATCGTACAGCGCCCCCGGCTTGTCGCGGACATAGACCAGCAGCGAGGTTCGATCGTGGCCGGACGGCGGCAGCAGTTCCCGACCGAGCACCACGAAGCGGGTGGTATTGTCCGGGCGATCCTCGATCGGCCCCTTCAGCACCCGCAAACCATAGATGTGACCCGCCGACTCACCGGCAATCGCAGCGGCATCATCGGCCTTGCGCGCCCGTCGGGCCGCCTCGGCATTGCTCGACACCGGCACCAGTTCGACACCGGGCAGGTGCTCGCGCAGCCAGGCCTTGCATTGGCCCAGCGACATGGGATGCGAATACACCCGCTCGATGTCGTCGATATTGCCGGTCCGCGACAGCAGGAACTGATGAACCCGCAGTTCGACCTCGCCGCAGATCTTCAACTCGGTGGTCAGGAACATGTCGAGCGTGGACTGGATCGAGCCCTGGCCGGAATTCTCCAGCGGCACCACCCCGAAATCGGCATTGCCGGCCTCGACCTCCTGAAACACCTCATCGATGCTGGCCAACGGCAAGGCCCGTGCCGAGTGACCGAAATGTTTGTGCAGTGCCTGTTGCGAGAATGTCCCCTCGGGGCCGAGAAAACCGACCTTGAGCGGCTCCTGCTGGGCCAGACAGGCCGACATGATCTCGCGGAACAGCCGAACCAGCACGTCATCACTGAGTGGTCCCTGGTTGCGATCGACCACCCGCCGCAAGACCTGCGCCTCGCGCTCCGGGCGGTAGTAATCGACCGCCGCCCGCAGCGGCCCCTTGGCCTTGCCGACCTGATGAGCCCAGCGTGCCCGCTCGGCGATCAACTCCTGGATGCGCTGATCGATCCCGTCGATGTGGGCACGGGCATCGGCCAGGCGCGACGAGGATTCCGCACCGGCATCCGGTACGACCGCAGAAGGCGCGGAACGGGCCGCAGGGCGTCGGCGTTCAGCCATGGCGTTGCTGGAAGTCCTTCATGTAGGCGATCAGGGCGGCGACCGCCTCGGCCGGGACGGCATTGTAAATCGAAGCGCGCATGCCGCCGACCGCACGATGGCCCTTGAGTGCCCGCAGTCCGGCCTGATCGGCCCCGGTCAGGAAGGCCGACTCCAGTGCCGGATCGTGCAGCAGGAACGGTACATTCATCCACGAGCGGGCACGCGGCGCGACCGAATTGCGGTAGAAACCACCCGAACCATCGATCGCCGCGTACAGGTCGGCGGCCTTGTTCGCGTTGACCTTGGCCAAGGCGGCGACCCCACCCTGCTCCAGCGCCCACTCGAACACCAGACCGGCCAGATACCAGGCCAGGGTCGGTGGCGTGTTGAGCATCGAACCAGTGTCGGCATGGCGCTTCCAGTGGAAGATCGGCGCACGCGGCTGGCCAGCCCGCTCCAGCAGATCGCGCCGGACGATCACCACCACCAGACCGGAGGGTCCGATGTTCTTCTGTGCCCCGGCGTAGATCACCCCGTAGCGACGGACATCGATCGGCCGCGACAGGAGGGTCGAGGACATGTCGGCGACCACGACCTGATCGGGCAGGTCCGGCTCGTCCAGAAACTCGATGCCGTGGATGGTCTCGTTCGGTGTGTAGTGAAGATAGGCCGTCCCCTCGCGCGGCGCCCACTCGGCGTAGGGAACGATGTCGCAATACTGACCATCGGCGGTCTTGCTGTTGGCGATCACCGCAACATCCGCCGACGGCTGCGCCTCCTTGACTGCGGTCGCACCCCAGTGGCCGGTCACCACATAATCGACCGCCTGGCCCGGCGCCGCCAGATTGAGCGGCAACAGCGCCTGCTGGACGGTCGCCCCGCCCTGGAGGAACAGCACCGCATAATCGTCCGGAATCGACAGCAGCGCCCGCAGATTGCGCTCGGAGCGCTCGGCGATCTCGATGAATGCCTTGCCACGATGACTGATCTCCATCGCTGAAGCGCCCTCATCGCGATAATCGAGCAGTTCGGCCTGAGCCCGGCGCAGGACCGGCTCTGGAAGTGCCGCCGGACCGGCGGCAAAGTTGTACTGACGTGCCATGCAAGCTCTCCAGTGACGTAACGTGTGAGGCTAGCATGCGGCGGCGCAACAAAGAAATGGCCGGTGGTGCGATCGCCATCGCAGTCCGCTGCTCTGCCGAGGGACGTGCATACGCCGTCCTCACCGCCGAAATCGCCCGCGCCACCTCCGGCGTCACACTGGGCGACCACACGAAGCTCAAGGGGCTGGAGCCGGCCAGGGCCGCCAAGCTGCGCGACCACCTGATCGGCATCGCGGTGCAATTTGCGCCGCCATGCCGCCGTTCTACGCCTGCTCGGAGCCAAGTTCGACAGGCTGCTAGAATCGGGTGCAACCAGGTCCGGTCCGACCCGCATGGATCCGACCGGAATGGGTCCGGCCCGCGCCGGCCAGTCACACATGCTCCAGGGGAAATCTCGTACATGCTGGTAATGCAACCCGCGCGCATAGCCCGTGAATCGACCGGGCGGATCGGCCTCGCCATCGCTGGCGGCGGCCCGATCGGAGGCATGTACGAACTGGGCGCCCTGGCCGCACTCGAAGACGCCATCGAGGGACTCGACCTGACCCGTCTGGAGGTCTATGTCGGGGTCAGTTCGGGCTCGTTCCTGGCGGCCGGCCTGGCCAACCGGATGCGGGTCGGCGACATGCTCGACCTGTTCCTGTGCGGCAGCGACGATCCCAACAATTTTCGCCCGGAAATCTTTCTGCGCCCGGCGTTCGGCGAATATTTCCGGCGTGCGGTCGGTTTTCCCAGGCTGGTTCTGGAGTGGTGGGGCGAACTGCTGCGCCGTCCATCGGAGACCCGACTGAGCCAGGTGCTCGGCCACATCGGCAGCCTGATCCCGAACGGCCTGTTCGACAATCGTCAGATCGAGAAATACCTGCGCGAACTCTACGAGCGCAACGGTCGCAGCAACGACTTCCGGCACCTGGATCGCCCGCTGTACGTGGTTGCGGTCGATCTCGATACCGGCGAGGCGGTGCGCTTCGGCGCTCCCGGCTGGGACGACATTCCAATCTCTCGGGCGATTCAGGCCAGCAGCGCCCTGCCGGGCCTGTATCCACCGGTCGGCATCAATGGCCGCCACTTCGTCGATGGCGCCCTGCGTCGGACCATGCATGCCTCGGTCGCACTCGATCATGGCATCGACCTGCTGATCGGCATCAATCCCCTGGTGCCTTACGACGCCAGCAAGGCGGCCGACGCACCCGGTGAAGAATTCGACCGCATCTCGGCCGGCGGCCTGCCGGTGGTTCTCTCGCAGACCTTCCGCACCCTGCTGCAATCACGGGTCGAGGTCGGCTTGGCGAAATATGCGGAAAAATACCCCGACGTCGATCAACTGGTGCTGGAGCCGAATTCCAACGACGCCGAGATGTTCTTCACCAACATCTTCAGCTTCTCGGCCCGGCGCCGGGTCTGTCAGCACGCCTATGCCGCAACCCTGGCCGAGTTGCGCGAACGGGCCGATCGTCTGGCTCCGATCCTGGCCAAGCATGGCCTGTCGCTGTGTCGAGCCGCGCTCGACGACCCCAAGCCCGACCTGCTCGCCCGACGCTGTCGAACCCGCTCCCGGACCGACGTGACCGCCCGGTTGGAGCGTGACCTCGACGATGTCGAGCGGCTGTTGCACCCGCGCAAGGCCGCGCCGAAACCTACTCGACCGGCGAGCGCGGGTCGGACCCGCCGGCGCTGAATTTCGTCCTGACCTCCGAGCCTGCCGATCCGAATTGCGGACGGCTTCACGCCTTGGTGTGAATGCTCTAGCGCGGCCGGCCAGACTGACACCCTGGCAAAACCGCTGCGCCGCTGCGGACACGCCAACGCATCCGCACACGGAGGATATCCACGATGGCCAAACTCAAGTCAAAATCGACTGGCAAACCGGCCAGCAAGACGACTGGCAAGACCCACCGCAAATCGACCGGCCCGGATCAGGGCAAGGCCAGCCCAGGTGCCGCATCCCTGAGTGAAC
>DIHI01000162.1:14939-17596 GCA_002420085.1 Lysobacterales bacterium UBA5700
TCCCTGAGTGAATTGCAGAACCGAGCCGAGCAGGTCTCACGCTCGATCGTCGAGTCCGCACAACAGATCTGGCTGGCCGGGGTTGGCGCCTTCGGGCGCGCCCAGGACGAAGGCACCCGGCTGTTCGAGGCCCTGGTCAAAGAAGGCATGAACATGGAAAAGACCACCCGCGACCTGACCTCGGGCAAGGTCGATCAGGTTCGCGACGCCGTCGAGGACCGGGTCGGCCAGGCACGTGAACGTGCCCAGGACACCTGGGATCGCCTCGAAAAGGTGTTCGAGGATCGCGTCCAGCGCGCCCTGAACCGTCTGGGCGTACCTGGCCGCGACGAGATTGCCGCCCTGACCCAGCGGGTCGATGCCCTGACCGCCGAACTGCGCAAGCACAGCAGCAGCGCCCGTTCCGGCGGCAAGCCGGCAGCGGCGAACCCAGCGGCCGCCCGGAGCACGCCGAAGCCGGCACGCAAGGCGGCACGCAAGCCGGCGAACACGGCGGGCTCGGCCAAGGCCAGTGCTTCGGCCGCCGGGACCGACCCGGCCGACAGCGGCTCGGGCAACGCCGAGGTGCGTTCCTTCTGACCGTTTGTGCCCGTCAGCCATACGGAAGTCCGAAAGCTCCCTCCCCTTTCGACTTCCGGCTGACGGGCCTCTTGCCCCACGCGCAGACCACGCATGACCGGCAGAGCGGCCAGCCGTGCGTGATATCACCCCACGGCACAGTCCGCGCACATCCGCCGATCATTCACCCGAGACTCCGGCCGGCACGCACCGGCCGCCGCATGGATCGGTACTTGAAAGCACGTTGGCCGCCCTGTTCTCCTGATGTCGGTCACAGTTCTTGCGCAGTACCGCCCGGCGAAAGTCACCGGCACGGGTGTTGCTCGACCACCATCGATGGCCACCCCACGACGGCGTGCGCCGCGATCGGCCTGACCCGCAGGATGCCGCTGCCTGAGCGAGTCCTGTTTTGCCCACGCTTGTCGTTCTAACCGACAGCCCGTCCCACTGGGACGGACGGACCGTGCAATTCGGAGTGCTCTGTGACGACTGTTGGGCCATTCCTGCTGGCGCTGCTGCCTGCCGCCGTTTTCGGCGTGACCGCGTACCTGCTGATCACGACACTGGCGCGACGCAATGCCGAAACCGAAGCCGGCCTGGCCCGACTGGCAAGCCTGCGTTGGCGCGACTTCGCTCACCTCACCCTCGACGCCCTGCGTCGAGAGGGCTTCGTCGAAGCCAATGTCGAGCGTCAGCCGGGCGACAGCGATTTCGACTTCGTCCTGGCCCAGAATGGCGATCGCTGGCTGCTCTCGTGCAAACACGGCACCCGCTATCGACTGGGCGAACAAACCGTCCGCGAATTCGCCACCGCAATCCGGATGCAGGGCGCACAGGGCGGCATCATCGCCACCCTCGGCCATTCCGATGGCTTCGCCAGCGAGATCGCCAAGACCCACAATGTCCGACTGCTCGACGGCCGACGCCTGTGGCCCATGCTGCACGGCGTCATCCCGCCCGATCAGCAGCGCGAGGTCGCCCTGGCCGCCGAGCGCAAGACCCAGCGTCTGCTGGCCCTGACGGCGCTGATCACGGTAGGGCTGGTCGCCCTGGCCTTCGTCTTCGCCAGTCGCAGCCTGGGTCCGGATATCGACGCGAATGTCGCCCCGGACCCGGCTCGACCGGCATCGACGGCGGCCAGCGGCCAGACCGAGCCCGCTGCCCATCCCGCCGACCGCGACATGGCGACCAGCCGCGCCGTGAACGGCCCTGGATCCGGCAGCAATGGCACGGATGACAGTACCCTGGCCAGCCACGGCCAACGGCCGCCCGCATCGGCTGGCAGCCCGGATCTGCCGCTGCTGCCGCCCGAGTTGACCGAGCAGGAGCGGGAACACCGGCGTGGACTGGCGGCTCAGCGCGTCAGCAGCCTCGAAGGCATCGCCTCATCCGTCTGGTCAACCCGATCGACCCTGGTCATCGCGCTCAGCCCGTCGCAAGCCCCATCGAGCAATGACCCCCAGCACGCCGACCCGCAGGATGCCGGCCAATCGGAACGGTCACAGGGTGACGACCTGTTCGCCCTGGCCTGCGCCGAATTGGTCCGCTTCGAGGAACTCCGCTACTCGCGCCTGCAAATCGAGCCACCAGCCGGCTCGACCCGCCCGGTTCGCTGGCGGCAGTGCCAGTAGCCGGGCGATCGATCACCCGGCACCTGGCTACAGCGGCGGTCACCCCGGCTGCCGGCGCTACCAGTGGACGCCGCGCATCAGCGAGGCGAAGGCGATCTGCTCGTCGCTCGGACGGTGCGGCTCGCTGCTGCCCTGCTTGCCCTGTGCCGCTGCCGAATCCGGGAACAACTCGAACGCCGTGTTCATCACCACCTCGTAGGCTTTCGGCGCCAGGGCATTGACCACACTGGCGAAGGTGCCGAGCCGGGTGGCGATCCGACTGGGCCGCTCGATGATGCCCTTGACCACCAGATCGCCCGCCTCGTCCGGACTGAGGGTCGGCACCGACTCGTAGACCTTGGTCGGGGCGATCATCGGTGTCCGAACCAAGGGCATGTTGATGGTCGTGAAAGCGATGCCCTTGTTCGACAACTCACCCTGGGCACAGCGGCTGAAGGCATCCAGGGCCGCCTTGGAGGCGACATAGGC
>DIHI01000162.1:17734-19471 GCA_002420085.1 Lysobacterales bacterium UBA5700
CCACCACGCCGCTCGATCATGCCGGGCAGGAAGCCCATGATCAGCCGCAGCGAACCGAAGTAGTTGAGTTGCATGGTCCGCTCGAAATCGTGGAAGCGATCGAAGCTCAACTCGATCGAACGACGGATCGAACGGCCAGCATTGTTGACCAGAACATCGACCCCACCATGCTCGCGGATGACCGTCGCCACGAGTGCATCGCAAGCCGCCAGATCGGCCAGATCGGCGGTGTACGCCCAGACCTGGCCACCGGCGGCGATCAGTTCATCGCGGGTCTTGAACAACTCCTCCTCGCCGCGTGCCACGATGATCGTCCGGGCACCCGCCGCCGCCACCTTCTCCGCCGTCGCCCGACCGATACCGGAAGAACCGCCGGTGATCAGCACGACCTTGCCCTTGACCTTGCCGCGCAGCGAACGATCGACGAACAGGTCCGGATCGAGATTGCGCAGCCAGTAGTCCCACAACCGCCAGGCATAGCCCTCCAGCGGCGGCACCGCAATTCGGGTGCCCTTGAGCGCCCGCTCGGTCTCGCGGGCATCGAAGCGGGTCGGATAGGTGACCAGGCTCAACACCTCACGCGGAATCCGCAGATCCCGCAAGATCATGCCGATGAAGCGCTTGACCGGCGGCAGACCGGTCACTGCCATCCGAATCGGGGTCGGAACGAAGGCGAACATCCGGGCATCGAGGCGCATGGTCATCTCGGGCGCACCGGCGGCGCGGGCGAAGATGTTCAGTACCTCGCCGATCCGCGGCGGGTCCGGATCGACCAGATGGAAGCACTGCCCATCCAGACCGCGCTTGTGGGCGATATGGTCCATGGCATCGGCGACGAAATCGACCGGCACCAGATTGATCCGTCCTCCCTCGATCCCCAGGGTTGGCACCCAGGGCGGCAGCAACTCTCGCATTTTCTTGATCAGCGAGAAGAAATAGTACGGGCCATCGATCTTGTCGATCTCACCGGTCCGAGAATCCCCGACCACCGCAGCCGGCCGATAGATCCGCCAGGGAATCCGACAGGTCTTACGAACCAGGCCCTCGGAGTCGTGCTTGGTACGGAAGTAAGCATTGTCGAGCCCCTCGGCCTCCTCGAACATGTCCTCGCGAAACACACCGTGGTACAGCCCTGCCGCAGCGATCGAACTGGTGTGGTGGAAGCAGCCGGCCTCGATCGCCTCGGCCAGTTCGATGGCATTGCGCGTGCCATCGATGTTGGCGACCTGCTGGGAAGCCGCATCGGCACTGAGATCGTAGATCGCCGCCAGATGGAAGAAATGCCGGACCTGGCCCTTCAGCGCGCGAATCTGGGCGGCACTCAGGCCCAGCTTCGGCTGCCCAAGATCGCCGGCCACTGCCACGATTCGGTCGCGTGACCAGCCATGCCGCTGGATCAGCTTGTCGAGCTTCTTGGCCGAACCCTTGCGGACCAGCACATGGATCGTGCCCTTGCGCGCCAGCAGGCGCTCGATCAGGTGACGACCGATGAAACCCGTACCGCCGGTGACAAAGTAGCTCATGGTGTTCCTCCGCTGGCCAAATGATCGAAGCGGCCCGACCGCCGCCCACGGCGCAAGCATACCGAGCCCATCGATGCCTGCCTAGCAGCCTGTCGGGCACACGAACCGGATACCCGTGGCGGACACCCGCACCCTGGTGTCGGTGATGTCGGCGGTGATGTCGGGACAGCCACCGCCACCCTGCCATCGCCACCCACCCGATGACCCACCCGAT
>DIHI01000104.1:0-7371 GCA_002420085.1 Lysobacterales bacterium UBA5700
AGGCTGCGGCCATCGGCCAGGGCGCGGGCGGCGGGCAGCGAGCCGGTGCGGCGAGCGATCCGGACCGGAATCTCGGCCAGCACCGAGCCGGGCTCGGGCGACAGGAACAGGATCGCCCGACGTGACTGTCCGGCCAGCAGGGTGGGATCGTTCCAGGCGAGGCGCAAGGTGAACGGCGCCCCCTCCTCGACCGTGCCCGGACCGGTCGCGATCAGGCCACTGTTGCTGCTCGGCCGGACCTGGATCGTGGCGATGTCGAACTCGATCGTGTCCGGCCCGCCACTGGCACCCGGCTGGAAGACCTGCATCAGCAACCAGTAGGGCTTCGCGGCCGCGCCCGGCTCCTGGATGACCTCCAGGTCGCAGAACTCGATCGAGAGCAGCGAAAGCGAGGCACACAACTCCTCGCTTTCCTCGGCAACGCCATTGCCGTTGCGATCGATGCCGAGGTAGAGGTCGGCATCGCGCGCCGTGGTCGAGCGCAGATCGACCTGCACGCGCCAGCGGATCGTCTCGCTGCCGGTATTGGCGGGAATCTCGACGATCCGGGTCGCGGTGCCCGACGCGCTGTCGTAGGGCGTCTCAGGCGTCGGATCGGCTGCGATCGGGGTGTTGTCGCGAGTCACCGGAACCAGATCGCTGGTGGCAAAGCGCGCGCGCGGCAATGCCCGCAGGCCGGACAGGGCGAGATCGACATGGCCGGCATCGCCATCGACTACCCGGCTGATCGTGGTCGGAGCATTGCCGGGATCGGCGAACAGGGCCACCGGAATCCGGGTGTCGCTGCTACCGTCGTTGTCGAGCGTGCGCAGCACGATCGTGCCGAAATGCCAGCGACCGGCCAGGCTCGGCTCGGACAGGTCGAAATCGAACGTCAGGGTGAGGCCGGCACCGGCCGCCAGATCGAAGGTCTGGACAGGGCTGCTGACCGTGATCGGCGCGGGCAGGTCCGCCTCGACCCGCCAGCGGCCGCCACCCTTGAGATCGACCACGTGCCGACTCAACCGACAGGTGCCGAAGCAGGCTTCGTGGGTCAGGCTCGGCAGATTCAGCTCGCGCGGCGCCGCCGCCGAACTGCCGGAGATGCCGGTGAAGCTCGGAAAACCGTCCGGCTCGGAGGGAAAGTACAGGCCGGCACGGGCGGCCGCCGCGATGTCGATGCGCCCCGCACCCTGGGCGAAGCGGTCGGTCAGGGTGATGCCATCGGCGGCGCGCACCGTGGTCCGGGCAGTCCCGACCAGGGCCGAGATGAGTCGATCGGCATCCCATCCGCTGCCCCCCGCCGACCGGCTGGCGCCGATCAACAGGGCGGCGGCACCGGTGACGTGCGGGGCAGCCATCGAGGTGCCGGACAGGGTGCCGGTGTTGGTGCCGGAGGCGAGCGCGGCAAGAATGGCGACCCCCGGTGCGGTCAGGTCGGGCTTGAGCACGCCGGTCAATCGTTCGCCGCCGCCCGGATTCGGTCCACGGCTGCTGAAACTGGCGATCAGGTCGGCCCGGCTGGGCGAATCCTGGATCGCCTCGGCGCTCATCCGCGCCCGATGACCGGTCCCGCTGGCCAGCCAATCCAGCAGGCGCTGCCCATCGAGGTAGTCGAGGTGGCTGGTCGGGAGGCTGTGCGGATCGGAGACGATGTCGGCACCGTCGGCGAACTGATTGATCAGCACCATCGCCGAGCCACCAGCCCGGCGGACATTGTCGCTCTTGGCGATCCGGGCATGGCTGCCACGCTCGCAGACCACGATCCGACCACCGGAAAACCGGTTCGGCTCGGTCGGCCAGGGATTGCTCGATCCGTCCGGCTCATCGATCGAGCCAGGTGCCAGGCCATCGCCCGGACCGGTACTGCACAGTGGATGCTGCGGGTCGCGGTCGAACAGCAGATCCTGGTCGATGCCGGCACCGCTGGCGCCGATGGCGCTGGCACCGAACAACTCGCCGTCGCCCGGCGGGCTGCTGTCGCCACCACTCAGGCTCAGGCGATTCCCGACCAAGCGGGTATGGCTGGCAGCGGCCACCGACAGCACCCAGGGTGCATTGGCCGGTGAAGTGAGGGTGCGTGGCTCGGGACCGCGATTGCCCGCCGCGACCACCGCCAGCACCCCGGCCGCCCGCAGGTTGAGCATGGCCTCGGCTTCCAGGGCGAAGAACGGATCCAGGGCCGGGCCACCGATCGAATAATTGAGGACATCGACGCCGACCGCGACCGCCTGTTCGAGCGCCGCCTGCAACCAACTGCCTCGGCAGTTGCTGACACCCTCGCAGGCTTTGAAACTGATCAGGTTGGCGCGTGGGGCGACACCCGCGATCGCCCGGCTGCCACTGCTGAAGCTGGCCACGATCGGATTGCCGACCGCCGTACTGGCGACATGCGAGCCATGGCCGTCACGGTCGCGGCCATCGTCGTCCTCGTTGCCGGTGGCGGTCAGATCGAACATGCCGATCAGCTTGGTGTTGCAGGGCAGGCCGGTGCTGGCACACAGCCCGAGCATCTGGCCGCGCGGATTGCTGTGGGTAAAGACCTCGGAACTGAGCGGGTCGGTCGCGGTTGCTGCAAACGCGGGATGGTCGGGGTTGATGCCGGTATCGATCACCCCGACCACCACCCCTTCGCCGCGCGATTGCACTCCCGCAACACCGGTCCACAGGTCGGGCGCGCCGATCCAGGTCGGTCCGGAGTCGGTCTGCACGGTGGCGACCCAATCGGGAACGACACGCCGAACGCCAGGCAGATCGGCGATCGCCTCGGCCTCGTCCGCCGACAGGCGCAATGCAACTCCGTTCAGAATCAATTCATAAATAAAATCGGGACGTGTATCACGCCCGATCCGCTGGCCGATCACGGCCAGAGCCTGATCGCGACGGTCGTGCAGATAGGCGCGGTAGGCACGCGCGGCGGGCGCGGCGGGGTCGAGACGATCACCGCCCAGTGCGGCCGGACGACGTAGCGATCGGTCCGAATCTGACTTGACCGCAGTCAAGCTCCCCGAGGCAGTCCGGTCCGGCGCGCCGCGATCGACCGCCGCTGCGGTGATCGGGTCCGGTTCGGGCTCGCCACGATAGGCCGCCAGCGGCGCATCGTCGAACAGGACGATATAGGTCTGAGCAACCACCCCAGACCCATCTGCCACGCGCTTGCCGGCCACAACGGCAGTCCCCGGCAGTGCCGCCAGCGACAGGCCGAGCACACCCGGCAGGCCCAGCGCGATCGCCCTGGACAGCAGGGCGCGGGAAAGCCCCAGTGAGCCACGGCGCGGGCGGGGCAGGATGCGCCGGCGGCCCGGATCGGTCATCGCCATGACACTGACGGAGCGGGCGCAGGGGTCGGGATGAGACTGCATGTCGGGCCTGGGTCGGCTGCGGGAGCCGCGTGAGTGAGTGCGACAGACGGATCAGACACCCGATTCGGGGCGTCGTTGACCTGTTCTTTGTAGCAGATCGGTCGTCGTCCGGTCGGTGCGTTTAGCCACTCGATTGGCGCGAAACCACTGATTCACCGAAGGATATGCCGAAGGTCGTGGCTGCACGCACGGTCGGTAACGTGTAGAATCGGGTGGATTGCCAAACCATGGGCAATCGGCCCACAGGGGGCAACCGACCGTCGTGGATTTCGGTCGGCCGATAAAGTTTTTCGGTGATGGGCCGCTGACCATGGAAAGCGGGGCTCGACGCTGGAGTGCATCTGCCAACGGAGGGCCAGACTTACTGGAGATCGAGCAAATGAATCAACCTATGAAAAATATCGTATACATGCATGTACAGCCGACAGTCTGCGGTCGTTTCGGCAACGGGGCGGTGACCGCATGAGCGCCTTGAAGATGACATCCGAAGCGCGCAGCCTCATCCAGGACATCCCATCACTCAAGCAGGTGCGCGGTCCACTATGGAACGCCGCGCTGTCCGACGCCATGGTCATTCGCCACCATCATGGCGAATCGCTCGATCCGCGTCCGATGACCAACGACCACTTCAGCATCGTGATCGCCGGCGGCATGGCGGTACGGATCGGCTGCGACGACGGCCGGGTATTCAATACCCACAAGGTCCGGGCCGGCGAAATGTGCGTGCTGAGCCTGACCATGCTGGCCAACCAGCCGATCAAGGTGTCCGACGTGGTCGCCGAAGGTGATCTGGTGCTGATCCGGATCCCGGCACGCTACCTCGATGCCCTGATGGCCGAGTCGAAGGCGTTCCGTGATTTCGCGCTGGCCTCGATGACCTCCTGCTTCGTCCGGATGGTCGATCTGGTCACCGAGGTGGCCTTCGTTCGACTGCCGCAACGAATCGAAAAGACCCTGTACGAACTGTCGGAAACAACTGGGCAGAACGTCCTGCGGATCACCCACCAGGATATCGCCAACGATCTGGGCAGCAGTCGCGAGGTGATCAGCCGGCTGCTCAAGGCCATGGAGCGCGACGGTCGGCTCAAACTCGGTCGCGGCGCGATCACCCTGTACCCGCAGTTCAAGGAAGCCTATCGCGAACGGCAGCATTCGGCAGCCGGCAACAGCAACTGAGCAAACGCTGGCAACTGGATTGACCCCGAAAGCCCCTTCGCATGCGAAGGGGCTTTTTGCACGCATGATTCTCGATTCCGGGTTCCCGACTACAACGAATCTCGAATCTCGGCCTCTCGAACCCTCAGCCGCTCAGGGCAACATCCAGGGGCTGATCGCCTTGATCTTGCTGCTGTCCTGGGCGTCGGTGCGGACCACGTAACCGCCCTTGGACACGAAGCGCTGTTCCGGTCCCAACTCCAGATTCGGGTAGAAGCCAGGATTCACGGCGCCGTCCACTTCGTGCTCGATCCGCTCCATCAGGTAATCGCGATGGTAGTGCTCGAACATGTGCCGGCCGGCGTCACGCAGGATGCCGAGGCTGTAGTAGCTCATGAACTGGATGCGCTCGGCGGTCACCGGCAGCGCACGCGAGCGCATCCACGCCCGTACCCGGTAAGCATCGGGATGACGATCTTCCGGCAGCGAGAACGGCCATGCCGCGATCAGGCGTCCGACATTGGCCTTGGCGGCCTCGCCGACGGCGCCGCTGTGGATCGCCTCGAACGCGCGGGAACTGGTGTAGATATCGGTCGCGGCCAGTTCGGGACGTGCCAGCACCCGATCCACCGCTGCCGCATCGTCACCCGGCCAGATGATGATGTCGTGGCGCAGTTCGCCGCGCGCGGCCAGTTCGTTCAATGCTTTGTCGAGCGATGCGTGGTCGGTGTAGGCAAGGGTTTCCACCTCGACGCCCGGCAAGCGAGCGATCCGGGCGTTGAATCGGGCCGCCGGAATGGCGCCACCCGGACCGGCCTGATGCAATTGAACGATCGAGCGGCCCGAGGCCAGGCCCTGGTCGTACAGGTGCTGCAGGATCAGATCGGCCTCCAGTTCGAGACCACGCGAGTAATAGATGGTATAGCCACCGAGATCGCGGGTGTGCTGGGCGGCCTGGGTGAGCGGGAACAGGCAGGGTAGTTTCTGCTCATCGCAGAATTCGCCAATCGGATTCCAGGAACCGGCGACCATGCCATTGACCATGGCGAACACCGGCGTCTTCTTGTAATGGCTGCGCAACTGCCGGGGCCAGGACTTGCTGTCGCCCTTCAGTTCCCAGAGATGCAGCTTCCACAACCGGGTGCTCTCGCGGAACTGCATGCCGTAGACGCGCTCGGAAGCGATCAGGTTCTTGTCGCCGGTCAGCCGCTCGTTGTACCACTCGAAGAACGCCTCGGTGGTGCGAATCATGGCCTCGCGCTCACCGGGGTCGATCCCTTCCGAAAGCACCATGCCGAAGTGCATGAAGGTGTCGTCCACGCCCGGCGAGATCTGCGACGAAAGGGTCTTGAGGTGGGCGATCAGATTGGCCATGTCCTGATCGTCGAGCGTGTAGCGCGGCATCAGGGCATCGAACTTCTGGCCGGTCGGGCTGTAGCCCTCGCGGATGGCGGCGGCCAGGGTCTCGTCGGTGTAGGCCGGGCGGGCGCGCGGCATGCGCACGCGCACCCAGTGCTGCACCGATTGCGCTTCGAGGAAGGCGGCCCGGAAGCGGTCATTACGATCGCTGCGCGAGGACTCGTAGAGGAAATCCTTGGGAATCGGCGGAACGTAGTAGCCACCCTCACTGCCACCGAACCCGCTGCGCCGATGGCAGCGCAGACAGGCCGCCTGCTCGCCCTCATAGCTGATGTCGTTGTGGTCGATTCCGGTGATCGGGTTGCCCTTGCGGTCGATGCCGGTCTCATACAGGCGGCGGCCGAGTTCCGGATCGGGCTTGGCGGCGAACGCCGGAGCCGCCAATGCCAGCGCGAGCAGAACGAGCGGCAGCGATGCCAGACGGCGGGCGATGGTTCGGTACGTCATGATCGAAGGATTTCCGTGTTGGGATGAGTCGTTGCTGGCAGTCTCCGGGCGTGGCCTGGCTCAGGGCGTGACTGCCGCGATCGGTTCGCCGCCGGTCTGCACCTTGCGGATCTCGCTGACCAGGCTGCGGGCATCGACCAGACCATCCAGTCGAACCCAGGCGTGATCGCCCCGGTTGCGAATCAGGGTAACCGGCTGATGGCTCATCTTGCGGCCGCCCAGGTACAGCGAATCGAAACGACGCAGCACCTCGAAGATATCGTCGCGGCTGCCGGTCAGAAAGCTGATCCGCTCGCCGGTGCGAAACCGCTTGGCGTACTCGTTGAGGCGGGCCGGGGTGTCATACTCGGGATCGAGCGAGACCAGCAGCACCTTGTAGTCACGACCATCCTTGTCCAGTTCACGGGTGGCATTGGCCATGGTCGCCGTGATCACCGGGCAGACGCCCTGGCATGTGGTGAAGATGAAGCCGACCACTACGGTATCGGCACTGTCGATCGCGCTGCTCAAATCAACCGACGCGCCATTGGCATCGGTCAGGCCGACTTCGGGTGTCTTGTAGGTGCGGACCGAATAGCCGTAGCTGCGCTCGGCACGCTTGCTGCCGCTCGCCTTGCCGGCTGCGGCGGGCGTGGCTTCGGCGCTGGCGGTCGCCGGTTCAGCGGCGCTGGTGACGCCAGCAAACGCTGTAGAAAAAAATGCGCCCAGCATGAGGGCGCCCAGGATCATGCGAATTCCGTCGTGATTGCCGTGCTGAATCATCGTTTGCTCTCCTCGTTCTGCGATGGCTTCGGGCCAGTGTGCCACGAAGCGGGTCCATTGGTTGCGGATATCTTCGTCCAGTCGGTTTCGGAAAAACGCGGCCCCGACGAATCGGGGCCGCGTGTAGCCCATTCAGGCACGTCGTCAGGTCAGTGGATCGACCAGATGGCGACGTCGTGGTGGGTCTGATCGAACATGTAGATGCGCAGGCGCTTGTTCGGCTCGTGGTTCCAGTTGATCTGGAAGT
>DIHI01000104.1:7602-46622 GCA_002420085.1 Lysobacterales bacterium UBA5700
GGCTCTGATCGGCCGGGAACCGGGCCTGGCAGTCGGCGATCGACACGCCGGTCACACCTTCCGGCGGGACGGCATGCGGGATCGGCTGCGGGCCACCGTTCGGGGCTTCCAGGGTCGGCCACCAGTAGGCGCGACCGAAGGTGAACCACGGGCCGGCGCCGAACACCTTGATGGTGTTCTGGTAGATGTTTTCCCAACCGCGGTTGCCGCCGAAGTCGACGATCATGTGGCCCTTGTCGAAGTAGTCGCCGTTCAGCACCTTGATCCGCGACACGTCGCCACGCTGGTTGAAGCTGGTGATCTGCTTCTGGGCATCATCGACATGACCCTTCAGATCGCCGTACAGCGTGTTGTTGACGTAGAACAGGGTGACGTCGAAGTTGTCGTCACGCTGCACGCCGGTCGGCAGCTTGGTGCGGTTCTGCCAGTCGATGAACGCCTGGTTGATGTTGTTCACCAGGCCCGGCGCGGCCGCCGGATTGGCCTTGATCGTGCGGAACATGTTCCACAGACGCTTGGCCGGCGACAGGTTGCCGATCTTGGAGATCGCGAACTCCTTGGCGGCCTGGCTGCTGGTCGGCATGGCATTGGTCGCCGGATCGACGAACACGCAGCGCTCCCAATCGACCAGGTTGACACCCAGTTCCTTGGCCAGACCGTTTTCCAGCGCCTGGATGCGTGGCGGGTGACGACGCCAGCCCCAGTGGTAGGTCAGCTTGTACTGGCGGGCCGGGGCCATGCCGATCTTGAAGTAGGTGCGGGTACCGTCCTCGACCGGGAAGAAGGTCTGGTCGATACCGTAACCCGGCATCTTCGGGATGTTCGGCATCAGATTGCCATCCGCTCCCATGATCGGGCCGTTGAAGAACATGCCGAACGGAGCGAAGTCCTCGCGGCCGTTCTCCAGCACGTCGACCTTGTAGGTGATCGTCCACGGCACGTCCAGCACGTAGTCGGGCAGGATCATCGCAGCGTTCGACATGATGCGACCATCGAACCAGACCTGGTGGACTTCACCATTGCCGCCGATCACCTTGCCGTCATCGTCGAACTCAGGCTCGACACCGACGACCTTCTCGACACCGTTGTAGTGCAGCAGGGGCATGCCGACATAGGCGCGGGTGGCCAGGGCCGGAACCTTGTTGCCTTCCAGCACGTCGATGCCGAACTGCACGTCATCGGCGGTGAAGTTGCCCGATTCCAGCTTGCGGATGACCGAGCGCAGATCCTGACTCGGAGAGGTCGGATCGATCGCTTCCGGCAGGGCCGGATCCGGATGCAGGTTGTACGGGTTGTCCGGGGTCGATGGCAGCGAGTGCGGGATCGCCGGACCCGGCTGCCAGGTGCCATCCGGCATCACCTTGCGGGCATGAACCTCTTCATAGACGGTCTGGCACAGGTTGCTCGGCAGATCGTCATTGACGTTCGACGGCGGATGCAGGCTGGTCGCGGTGTTGACAACGATGGTCACGTTGTCGTCCGTGAACTGCAACGGGTTCGGGGTCGGCCAGCCCGGCATCACCGGGAGGCTCGGGCAGGCTTCGGAGGTCGGTGCCGGCGGCAGGGTGCCGTAGGGATCGTCCTCGGAGTCTGCCCAGACCGCCGGTGCGGCGACCAGGGCAGCCAGCACTGCGGCTGTGAGCGTGGAGATTTTGCTGTTTTTCATTGGGTTACCCTCAGAGTCATTCTGTTGGTTTCAGGACCGTGGATCAGGCTGTGCCTGGGCGGTCGCGATGGTCATAGATCGGTCCGGACGCGCTGATGGGCCGAGGCCCGGCGCGCCGAGGGACGCCAGTGGGTTTGGGTTGCGGCATTACCGCGCGAACGCGGGCGACGGCCAGATCGACATCCTGAACGAAGGCGGACATGCATGACCACAGTCCAGCCTTGGCGTTTCCGAAGTGCAACCGGTCGCCATCCATCTGTCGCCTGGGCCGACCCTCGGCCCGGTAAAGCTTGTAACCCACCGTGAGAACCTCCTCACGGCTGGCGGTGACGAAGTACCAGCCTTCGGGTGCCTCGAACCGCTTGGCGAATTCCGCCAGGCGCTCGGGGGTGTCGTTGTCCGGATCGTAGCTCACCGAAATGGCGATCACGTCCTTGCCAAACGATTCACCCAGCCCCCGCACCAGCGTTGCCATGCCGGCGCACACCGGGAACTCGTCCTCGTCGCAGATCGACATGAAGCCGATCAGCACCACCTTGTCCTGGACCAGATCCTTGTGAAACAGAACCCGTTCGCCGGTATGGGTGGTCACCCAGGTATCTGGCAGTCCGTTCGCATTGGCGCGTTCGATCACAAGCTGGGTCTGCGTGCGCAGTTCCTGCTCGGATTCCACCGCCAGGGCGAGCGCCGGAAGACTTCCGGCCACCATTCCTGGGAGCGACGCAAGCATCTTGCGTCGGATCGAGGGCGCGCCACCACCGGTGGCGCTGACGGCGCCGCTGGTGTTGGCTGGTTCATCCCTCATGGACGTATTCCTCACCATTCTGCGCGTCGCCCTGGCCCGGCTCGACCATCTGCCACTGGATCATCATTTCGTGGTCTTCATGCACGACGTTATGGCAGTGCATGACGTGGATGCCCTTGAAGTCGCGCCAGCGCCCGAAGAAGGTGTACTCGTCGTTCGGACCCAGTTCGATCATGTCCTTGCGCGAACGCAGGAACTCACCGGACTTGATCGGAACGCCGTTCTTCTCCAGGATCTGGAACTCCTCGAAGTGGGTATGCACCGGGTGCGCCCAGGAGTTGCCGCCGTTGCGGATGGTCCAGATCTCGGCCGAGCCGGATTCGATCCGGGCGTCGATGCGATTCGGGTCCATCAGGCGGCCGTTGACCGTCCACAGACCGTTGTCGTAGTCGAACACCCACTTGCGCTTGACGCGGACCTCGGACAGGTCGATCGGCGGCAGCGGACGCAGGAAGTCCGGCAGACGGCTGTTGTCGGCACCGGTGGCCGGCACGACGTCATAGCGCATGACCGGGCTGCCCTCGGTGCGGGTGCCGTCCGGACCGGCGCCGTCGTCGCGGATGCCCAGGTCGTTGATCAGGTACAGGTGCTCGCCCGGAGCGAACTGCGAGAAGTCGATGATGACGTCGACGCGGTTGGCCACCCACAGCGGGAACTCGGTCATCTCCAGCGGCTCTTCCAGCATGTTGCCGTCGTTGGTGATGACGTAGAACTTGACCGCCTCGGAAGCCGCGTTCTGACCCTTGCGGATCGACAGGTTGTACAGCCGCGACGGACCGCCGTTGAGGAAGCGGAAGCGGTACTTGCGAGCCTCGACCTTGAGGTACGGCTGGATGATGCGGTTGACCGTGTACCGGTCGCCCAGCATGCCGAACAGGGTGAAGTTCGGCGAACCCTTGTAGCGACGGAGCAGCGGCACCTGCGACTGGTTGCCCGGATTCTCGACCTCGTCGAACTCGGTCGGGGTCGGCATCGGCGGACCGTTGGTGAAGAAGTCGAACACGGCCTGACCGTTCTCGTCGAACTGCACGTCGTGCAGGATCATCGGCACGTCGTATGCGCCGCTCGGCAGACGGAAGGCATCCGGGTTCGGATCGTTCTCGTTGTTGGAGTCGAGTTCGTCGAACAGCAGGTAGAAGCCGCTGAAGCCGGCATACACGTTCGGCGCGGTGAAGTCCAGACGGTGATCGTGATACCACAGGGTATTCATGATCTCATGGACATGGTCCATGCCGGCCGGCAGGTTGCCGTAGTGGTAGTCCCAGTACTCGCCGGGGTTGAAGAAGTTGGTCGGGATGCCGTCCGATTCCGACGCGGTGTGGCCATTGTGCAAGTGGATGGTCGGCGACGGAGCGCCGAACGGCACCCGGCCCTGGCCCACCGGCGGCAACTGGTTGAAGCGACGGACCAGAACCGGCTCGCCGTAGCGGGCGTGGTAGGTCGGACCCGGAACGCTCGGCGCGGAACCCGGACCATTGGTCAGACCCCACGACCAGGAACCCTTCTGATAGGGCTGGTCGGAGTGGTAGCGCCACTTGAACTCGCGCATGCGCTCGAAGTAGAACCGCTGGGGTTTGAACTCGTCATAGCGCTGGTGGGCGGCCGGATCCGGCGGAGCCGGGAAGGCGTTCATCAGATTCTCCGGCACCGGCCGAGCGACCGGCATCCGGAACAACGGATCCTTGAACGGGGTGGCCTGCGGGCTCGGACGCCCGATGTGGCTTGGGGTGAAACCGTCCGGGAACACCAGACCGCTTTGCGGGATCGCGATGTTGCGCTCGGAGGCTCCGGCTGTCGCGGCAAGGCCCGCGCCGCCAGCGGCCAGGCCAAGCTTCAGTACATCTCGCCGTTTCGTCATTGTTACTCTCCCTGCCATAGTTGGTTGAGGCGGTTACGATTTGGGGCGACGGCCCGAAGGCCGTTTCAGGAGGGTGTTCGGGTTGCCACGAGTGGCCGCCGAGCATCTGGCGTCATGGACGCACCGACGATTCTGTCGGGCAGGCACGCGGTCGCGCGACCGTGTGCTCCGCACGTCCACTTCCTGCAGGTGGCTCAACGATTCGAGAAACTCCCCACAACTCCCCCACCGGACGTGTGACGCGCCCCCGCGTCAGTGCTTCCGGATGTGTGGCAAATTGCCACAGGCAGGCCCCAAGGTGTCTGTAACTGGTGGCACCAATTTCACAAGATGATCGCGCACAACTTGAAATTTTCTTTAGAATCAATCGTTTGTGATGGCGCGGTCAAAAAAATTTCATTTCACCCGAAAGCGTTTGGCGAACCCTTTGCTGCACCTGCGAAGGTGATTGCGCAAGCCCCCGAGACAGGGCTGAAAAGCACTCCGAAAGAATGTCCGGATTACTGAGCGGACTGCGTATCTATCAGGTTCGACCCATTCGCTCCAAGGGCGATTGCCGGGACCGAAGCCGGCCACACCCCCGAGTGAACCGGTGATCGCTCGGACCGCAGGCGGCCGGGAACTGGCTCCCGGCTGCCCGACCGGCTGACCTCAGAGCTGGGCCAGGACGTACTCGGCGCTGGAGACCTTGAATTCGCCCGGCGCCTCGATCCACAACCCCTTGACCACCCCGTCCTCGGCATACAGGGCAAACCGCTGGGCGCGGGTACCCATGCCGAAGCCGGTGGCGTCCAGTTCCAGCCCGAGCGCGCGGGTGAACGCGGCGTTGCCGTCGGCGATCAGGTGCAGCCCCTCGGGGGCGTTCTGACTCTTGCCCCACGCCGACATGACGAAGGCATCGTTGACCGACAGGCAGGCGACCTCGATGCCGCGCGCCTTGAAGGCGTCGAGTGCCTCGACGTAGCCGGGCAAGTGGCGGGCCGAGCAGGTCGGGGTGAAGGCGCCGGGAACGGCAAACAGGACGATGTTCTTGCCGGCGAACAGGCGGGTGGTGTCGATCGCCTGCGGACCCTCTTTGAAGATGTTGACGGTTGCCTGCGGCAGGGTGTCTCCGACCTTGATGCTCATGGTGCTGCTCCGTTGGGAAGGGGAACAGAGTGTAGCTCGGCCGGCCGTTGCCGGCAGTGCAAGCCGGCTCGCACGGGCTTGAAACGTAGCGGCTGCACCCCCAGTTTCCGGTCATCGGCGAAGCACTGCGTGGCCGACACCGGGACAGATGCCGGGATAGCGCCCGGACCCGCCGTCCGCGCACGGGCACGAGCCGCTTACTGCATGAGGAGAATCCAGATGAGCATCGTTCGTTACAACCCGTGGACCACCCCAGGCCACTTCCAGGACGAGATCAAGCAGGTGTTCGACCGCTTCTTCAACGAGACCGAGGCCGACCAGTCGAACGTGGTGACCAGCCAGTGGGCGCCGCGCGTGGACATCAAGGAGGAAAACGAGCGCTTCCTGATCGCGGCCGACATCCCAGGGGTCGACCCCAAGGACATCGAGATCAACATGGACAGCGGCATCCTGTCGATCAAGGGCGAGCGCCGGACCGAGGCCAAGCAGGAGACCGAGCGCTACTCGCGGGTGGAGCGTTCGCATGGCGTGTTCTACCGGCGGTTCGCCCTGCCCGACAGCGCCGATGCCAACGGCATCACTGCAACCGGCCGACACGGCGTGCTGGAAATCAGCATCCCCAAGCGCGCCGAGACCAAGCCTCGGCGGATCGAGGTCAACGGCGGCTGATGCGATGCGCCGGCCGTGTGCCGGCCGTCTGCCGATGCGGCATCGATCGGCGCATGGTCGGCACGCGGCGTCGGAACAGGCGGGGCATGGACCGTCGATCGACCGGCAGCCTGCCCCGGCCGCGCATCCCTCCCAGCCGACGGCCGAATCGTCATCGATGCGGCCGGCGGCTGAGCGCCGCGCGCCATTCATGCCAACGACGCTCCGGTGCCGACGACACCGGCTGTCTGCCAGGCCGGCTCGACCGGGTCGCCAAATGCCCCGCTCTCGATCACACTGAGCGACGCCATGGAATTCAAAGACTATTACGCCGTGCTGGGGGTCGAGCCCAGTGCCGGTGAAGCCGAACTCAAGACCGCCTACCGCCGGCTCGCCCGCAAGTATCACCCGGATGTCAGCAAGGAACCGGGGGCGGAAGAGCGCTTCAAGACGATCAACGAAGCCTATGAGGTACTGCGCGATCCGGGCAAGCGAGCGGCCTACGATCGCCTGCGGGCACGCGGCTATCGACCGGGTGAGGAATTCCGCCCACCCCCTGATTTCGGAGCCGGCGGCGGGCCGGGCTTCGAGTTCGAGTATGGCGACAGCGGCGGCTTCAGCGATTTCTTCGAGTCGTTGTTCGGCTCGATGCGCGGCAGCCGCAACGCCGGCCGCGCCGGTCCGCGCCGTGGCCCGGCCGGCGATACCCGAGCCCATTTGTCGATCCCGCTCGAACTGGCCTATGCCGGCGGCAAGCAGCGGATCGGCCTGGATGGACGGCAGTTGGAAGTGACCGTTCCGGCCGGCATCCGCCCCGGTCAGGCGATCCGCCTAGCCGGCCAGGGCGAGGGCGGCGGCAATCTGCTGCTGGAGATCGCCTACAAACCGCATCCGGAGTTCGAGGTCGATGGCCGCAACATCCTGTACGTGCTGCCGGTGACGCCCTGGGAAGCAGCGCTCGGGGCCGAGGTGTCGGCCCCGACCCTGGGCGGGCCGGTGACCGTCCGGGTGCCGGCCAATTCCGATGCCGGTCGCAAGCTGCGCCTGCGCGGCCGTGGCCTGCCTGGAAATCCGCCCGGCGATCAGATCGTCGAACTGGAAATCCGCACGCCGCCGGCCCACACCGAGGCCGAGCGCGCGCTGTACCGCGCCATGGCCGAACAGTTCGCGTTCGATCCGCGCACCGGCTGAGTGGTTGGCGATCGCCACGGCCGGCGCGCCGCGCACCACGACGACGCGGGTCGGGACTACACTGATCGGATGAATCCATCCACTTACCGCGCCGGCCGCGTCGCCGTCCTCGGCCGTCCCAATGTCGGCAAGTCGACCCTGGTCAATGCCCTGGTCGGCAGCCGGATCAGCATCGTTTCCCACCGCGCGCAGACCACCCGCCATCGGCTGCTCGGGGTGGCCAGCTTCCCCGAGGGCCAGTTGCTGCTGCTCGATACTCCCGGCATCCATCACGAACGCGGGCCGGCGATCGGCCGCACCCTCAACCGCAGCGCACGCGGCGCACTCACCGAGGTCGATGCGGTCCTGCTGGTGGTCGAGGCCGGGCGCTGGACCGAGGAAGACGAACTGGCCTGGCGGGCGGTCAGCGAATCCGGCCTGCCGTGCCTGCTGGCGATCAACAAGATCGACCGGCTACGGGACAAGAGCGCGCTGCTGCCCTACATCGCCCGGTTGACCACCGGCCGCCGTTTCCTGGCCGTGCATCCGATCGCAGCGCTCAAGGGCGACGGACTCGATGCCCTGGTCGCTGATCTGCTGGCGGCCATGCCGGAATCGGAGCCGCTGTGCGACGAGGACGAGATCACCGACCGCAGCGAGCGGTTCCTGGCTGCCGAATCGATCCGCGAGCAGTTGCTGCTTCGGCTCGGCGACGAACTGCCGTATTCGAGCGCGGTCGAGATCGAGCGCTTCGAGGACGACGACGGTCTGGCACGAATTTCAGCCGTGATCTGGGTGGAACGAGAAGGCCAGAAACCGATCGTGATCGGTCGTGGCGGCGAGCGGATGAAGGCGATCGGCCGCGCGGCCCGCGAGCGGATGGAGGCATTGTTCGGCCGGAAGGTGTTCCTGTCGCTCTGGTGCAAGGTCCGCGAGGGTTGGGCCGACGACGAGGCGGCGGTCCGACGGTTCGGCTACGGCGAGTGAGCAGCGCGGGCCGAGTGCCGGTCGAGTGCCGGTCGATCACCGACCGAGCAGGCATCGGCCACGCTCAGGCGGTGACACTCAGGCAGCGACGAATTCCAACGCCAGCGAGTTGATGCAATAGCGCAGCCCAGTCGGCGGCGGGCCGTCCGGGAAGACATGACCGAGATGGGCAGCGCAGTGCGCGCAGCGGACCTCGACCCGACGCATGCCGTGACTGGCGTCGGGGTGTTCCGAGAGTGCATCCGGGCGCGTTGGCGCCCAGAAACTGGGCCAGCCACTGCCCGAGTCGTACTTGCTATCGGAGGAAAACAGTTCGCTGCCACAGGCGACGCAGTGGTAGCGGCCGGCTGCCGTGTGCTTCCAGTAGGCGCCGCTGAACGGTGGTTCAGTCGCCGAGCAGCGGCAGACGGCATGCTGCTCGGGCGTCAGCGGACGCAGCGCAGGTGGTGATTTCCGAGGGTCGGGCGTGGTCATGGTCGGCTCCTGGGCGATGGCGTGATACGGTCGGTTGGCGAGCCCGATGTCCGTGGCGATTGCCTGCAAGGCGGGCTTTGCGGCAAGCTAGCGCGTCGAATCAAGCAGGGAACCCCGCGTGCGTCGCAAGATTCTACCCGTCCTGATCGCCGCACATCTGGCCGCCACACCTCTGGCTACACCGATCGCTCTGGCACAGGATCATCGTCTGGACGATCCCAACCTGTGGCGGCTGTGCAGTGGCGCGCGTGCAATCCCGCCATTCCCGTACCGCATGGAAAAGCCGGCCGATCTCGGCGACGACGAGATCGCCATCGAAGCCGATAACGTCGATGTCGAACTGCGCGAAAAGACCCTCTTCGAGGGGGATGTCGAACTGCGCCGGCTGGACCAGTGGGTCGGCACGCCGCGCCTGGAGTACGATCACGTCAACGAATCCTGGCTGGCCGAACAGGGCCTGCGCTATCAGGATGACGCGCTCCGGTTCACCGCCGAGCGCGGCGAGGGCGAGCCGGAGCGAGAGCGCCATCGGCTGGTCGGCACCCGTTACCAGTTGATCGGACTGCGCGGCAACGGTCGCGCTCGGGAAGCCCGACTCGACCACGGCCTGGGCTGGCTGCACGACGCCACCTTCACCACCTGCGATCCCGAGGGGCCACAGTGGTCACTGGAAGCCAAGCGCATCCGGGTGGACAGCGAGAAGGGCTTCGGCACCGCCTGGGGCGCCAAGGTGCGACTCGGCAGCGTGCCGGTGTTCTACCTGCCGTATATCGTGTTTCCGATCGACGACACCCGGCGCAGCGGCTTCCTGTATCCCACGCTCGGCCTGAGTGGGCGCAGCGGTTTCGAGTTGGAGGTGCCGTACTATCTCAATCTGGCGCCCAATTACGACGCCACCATCACGCCCCACCTGATGACCGAGCGTGGTGTGAAGCTGAACGTCGAGGGGCGCTACCTGTTCCCGAACCATCGCGGCCTGCTGGAGGGCGGCTTCCTGCCCAGCGATGCCAAGGCCGATCGTGATCGCGGCGATCTGCACTTCGAACACTTCAGCCGACTGTCGGCCAACTGGCAGGCGACCGCCAATGCCAATCTGGTCAGCGACGATCGTTTCTTCGAGGATTTCGGCGAATCGGTCAACCGCGCCGCCACCCGCCTGCTGGCCAGCGATCTGAGCTTCCGGGGACATGGCGAGAACTGGCAGACCGAGTTGGCGATCGAGGACTGGGATCTGGTCGATCCGCTGGTCGGCTCGGAGGCCGAGCCGTTCCGCCACCTGCCACGCCTGAGCTTCGAGTGGGAACGGCCGCTGTTCGCCGGCCTTGATGCCGGCCTGCGCTCGGAATTCATTTCGTTCGACCATGATGCCCTGCCGGCCGGCGAGCGGATCGACCTGCGGCCCTACATCGCGGCGCCGTTGCAGGGGCTGGCCTGGTTCGTGCGTCCACAGATCGCCTATCGCTACACCGCCTACGATCTCGATCCGGAACTGGCGGTGGACGGCGATCGCCGGGTCGATCGCGGACTGCCGATCTACAGCCTCGACAGCGGCCTGTTCTTCGAGCGCCAGACCCGACTGTTCTCGCGCGATTGGTTGCAGACCCTGGAACCGCGCCTGTACTACCTGCGCGCACCGTTCCGTGATCAGAGCGATCTGCCGGTATTCGATGCCCGCGAACTGACCTTCAGCTTCGCGCAACTGTTCCGCGACAACAGCTTCTCCGGCGCCGACCGCCAGATCAATGCCAATCAGGCAACCATGGCGGTAACCACCCGCTTCCTCGACCCGGACAGCGGCCGCGAATACTTCTCGCTCGGCCTGGGTCAGGCACGCCTGCTGGAATCGCCCAGGGTCGGCCTGCCGGGCACGCCGATCGGGGATCGCGACGAGACGCCCCTGGTCGCCGAATTCGATCTGCGCATCGACGATCGCTGGACGCTCGGCACCACCCAGCACTGGGATACCGATCGCGGGCGCAGCGATCTGGCCGTGGTGCGCGGCCAGTACCAGTTCCGGAATGCCGGCGTTGCCAACGTCTCCTACCGCTTCCGTCGCGATGAACTGGAGCAGACCGATGTGTCCCTGGTCTATCCGCTCAACGACCAATGGCGGCTGATCGGGCGCTGGAACTATTCGATCCGCGACGATGCCACGGTCGAGGCGCTGGGCGGTTTCGAGTGGGACAGTTGCTGCCTGGGCGTGCGCCTGTTCGTGCGCAATTTCGTGACCAACCGCGAAGGCGACAAGAGCAATCAGATCTATCTGGAACTCGAACTCAAGGGGCTGGCCAGTGCCGGCCGCGATACGAGGTCATTGCTTGAGCGTGCTATCCTTGGCTATCGACGTTGATTCGCTGCGTCCGACCCGGACCGACCGGGTCGATGCTCCGCCCGTTGCTTGTTTGCCGCGTTGCCGTCGCCCGGCTCGCGGCCGTCCGTGAGGTCATCCCGATGAGAATCCCACTCGGTGTGCTGCTGGGCCTGGCGCTGTCCGTGTCCGGACCGCTCGGCGCACAATCCCTGCCCCTCGAACCGGTCGATCGGATCGTCGCCGTGGTCGACGAGGATGTCGTGCTGCGCAGCGAACTCGATGTCGCGGTCGGCAACATCGTCGAACGCTTCCGTCAGAACCCGGAACAACTGCCCCCGGCCAATGTTCTGGAACGGCAGGTGCTGGAACGGCTGGTGATGATCAAACTCCAGGTCGATCGCGCCAGCGGCACCGGCGTCCGGATCAGCGAGGCTGAACTGGAGCAATCGATCGCCGCCGTCGCCGGCCAGCAGGGCATGTCGGTGGCGCAGTTGCGTCAGCAGTTGGCCGCCGACGGCATTCCATTCGACGAATTCCGCAATTCGGTGCGCGAGGAACTGCTGATCCAGCGCCTGCGCCAGCGGGTGACCCAGAGCCGGGTGGTGGTCAGCGAGGCCGAGATCGACATGGCCCTCGAAACCAGCCCGCTGCAAAGCGAGGAACTCCGGCTTGCGCACATCCTGGTCGCCCTGCCCGAGAACCCGACCCCGGAACAGATCGAGACCGCCCGGACCAAGATCGAGGGCGTCAAGCAACTGATCGATCGCGGCGAAATGGACTTCACCGCTGCGGCCATTCGCTATTCCGACAGCCCGAACGCACTCGAAGGCGGCGATCTCGGCTGGCGCAGTGCCGATGAAATCCCACCGCTGTTCATCAATGTCGTCAAGGCCATGCAGCCGGGGGAAATCACCGATCCGATCCGTGGCCCGACCGGACTGCAATTGCTGACCGTGCTCGAACGCCGCCAGGCGGGCGCCCAGCAGGTCACCCAGTATCGCGCCAGCCACCTGATGATCCGCACCAGCGAGATCGTCGACAGCGAGCAGGCGCGCGCCAAGGTCGATGTCCTGCGCCGTCGGATCGAGGCCGGCGAGCCGTTCGCTGATGTCGCCAAGACCGAGTCCGACGACACCGCGACCCGCGCCCTGGGCGGCGACATGGGCTGGTTCGAGGCCAATGAATGGGGCACCTCGGTCGGTGCCGTGGTCGCCAGCCTGGCCGATGGCGAACTGTCGCAGCCGTTCCAGAGCGAGTTGGGCTGGCATCTGATCCAGCGGGTCGGTGAGCGGATGGAGGACACCACGGTCGCCAATCAACGCAATCGCGCCCGCGAGACCATCGGCCGACGCAAGGCCGATGAAGAATACGAACGCTTCCTGCGGCAGATCCGCGCCGAAGCCTTCGTCGATATGCGGCTCGGCTCCTGACCGCGACCGCCTTGCCCGGAACCGGCCCGCGACCGTCCCCGGTGCCGACCCTGGCCCTGGTGCCGGGCGAGCCGGCCGGGATCGGTCCGGAACTGGTCGTCTACCTGGCCCAGCGCAGCCGCTCCGTGCGCTGGCGAGCATTCGCCGATCCCGACTGCCTGCTGCGCGCCGCCACCTGCCTGGGCCTGCCGTTGCGCCTGCTGCCCGAGGACGCCGACTCCGGCCCCGGCGAACTGGCCATCACCCCGATCGAACACCCGCGCCTGCCGGCATTCGGCCATCCCGACCCGGTCAATGCCGCCAGCGTGATCGCCGCCCTGCGTGCCGCCGGCCGCGCCTGTCTGGACGGCGACTGCGCCGGTCTGGTGACCGGGCCGGTCCACAAGGCGACCATCCAGGCGGGCGGCATCGCCTACACCGGCACCACCGAGTTGCTCGCCGAACAGGCTGCAACCGAGGTCGTGATGATGCTCGCCGGCCCCGGCCGCGATGACGGTGGCCCAGCCCTGCGGGTGGCGTTGGCCACCACCCACCTGCCCTTGCGCGCGGTCGCTGATGCCATCGACGTCGCCGGTCTCGGTCGAACGCTGCGCATCCTCGACAGCGCCCTGCGCCGCGATTTCGGGATCGCCGCGCCCCGGATCGCGGTACTTGGACTGAATCCGCATGCCGGCGAGCACGGCCTGCTCGGCCGCGAAGAGATCGAGATCATCGAGCCGGCCCTGGATGCGGCCCGCGCCGACGGCCTGCGGCTGATCGGTCCGCTGCCAGCCGACTCGGCCTTCGTGCCGGCACGGCTGGCGGAATTCGACGCACTCCTGGCCATGTACCACGACCAGGGCCTGCCGGTGCTCAAGCACGCCGCCTTCGCCGATGCCGTCAACATCACCCTCGGCCTGCCCTACCCACGGGTAGCGGTCGATCACGGCACCGCGCTCGACCTCGCCGGCACCGGCACCGCCGATCCATCCAGCCTGTTCGCCGCCGCCGACCTGTGCGAACGACTGGCCCGACAACGCCAGGCCCGTCCGGCCTGAGCGATTCCAGTCGCCACCCCACGCGGCACGGCGATCGCGTCCCGGCCGTCCGGTCCCGTATCCTTGCCAGCCTCCACCCACGCCTGCCGAACACCCTCGTGATGAACCACGCCGGTCACCGCCACAAGAAATCGCTCGGCCAGCACTTCCTGCACGAACGCGGCGTGGTCGAGCGCATCCTGGCCGCCCTGGCGCCCCAGCCCGAGCAGCGGGTCGTCGAGATCGGCCCCGGCGCCGGAGCCCTCACCCTGCCCTTGCTCGATCGGATCGGTCGTTTGACCGCGATCGAATTCGACCGCGATCTGCTGCCACGCCTGACCGAAGCGGCACGCGGACGCGGCGAACTGAACCTGATCCACGCCGATGTGCTGACCGTCGATTTCACCGCACTCGCCGCCGGTGGCCGCCTGCGTCTGGTCGGCAACCTGCCCTACAACCTGTCGTCGCCGATCCTGTTCCACTGCCTCGCCCACCTGCCGGCGATCGAGGACATGCACTTCATGCTGCAACGGGAAGTGGTCGAACGGATGGCAGCAGCGCCGGGCTCGAAGGTCTACGGCCGTCTGAGCGTGATGATCCAGGCCGAATGCCAGGTGACGCCGCTGTTCGATGTCGCACCGGGCGCGTTCAAGCCACCACCCAAGGTCGACTCGGCGGTGGTCCGGCTGCGTCCGCTGGCGGCTGGCACGGCGGCCGTCGCCGATCCGAAGCGATTCGCCGAGGTCGTGCGGGCCGCCTTCGGACAGCGGCGCAAGACCTTACGCAACGCCTTGCACGGGGTCTGTTCGGTGGCCGAGATCGAGGCCGCCGATATCGATCCGGGCGCCCGCGCCGAAACCATCTCAGTCGCCGGTTTTCTGCGTCTGGCTGCGCCTGGGCCGCAGCCGGACCCGCGTGCTGCCGATCCCGAACCGGATCCACACGACGGCGGTCGATGATCCGCCGGACCCTGTCTCACTGACGCGGCTGGAGGTCTACTGCGCCTTCGTCCGCGCGATTTCGTAAAATTGCCGCATGAATGACATCGATCGCTACCGTATCGAAATCGAAGTGGCCACCGCCTTCCTCGACGAGGAATCGCATCCTGACGACGAACGCTATGTCTTCGCCTACACCGTGCGCATCCGCAATGTCGGTCAACTCGGTGCGCGTCTGCTCACTCGGCACTGGATCATCACCGACGGCAATGGCAAGACCGAGGAAGTGCGGGGCGAAGGCGTGGTCGGCGAGCAGCCCTGGCTGCGACCGGGCGAGGGCTTCGAGTACACCTCCGGGGCCGTGCTCGAAACCAGTGTCGGCAGCATGCGCGGCAGCTACGGCATGATCGGCGACGATGGCACGGTGTTCGATGCCGAGATCCCGGCCTTCACCCTGGCGATCCCCAGAACCCTGCACTGACATGGCCGTCTATGCCATCGGCGATGTCCAAGGTTGCCATGACGCCCTGCAACGCCTGCTCGACGCACTGCGCTTCGACCCGGCCGCCGACCGGCTGTGGTTCTGTGGCGACCTGGTCAATCGTGGCGGTCAGTCGCTGGCGACCCTGCGCCTGATCCGCTCTCTGTCGGATCAGGTCACCCTGGTGCTGGGCAACCACGACCTGTCCCTGCTCAGCATCGCCGAGCGCAAGGAGGACGAGCAGCGCCGGGTCAATACCGATCTGCAAGAAGTGCTGTTCGCACCTGATCGTGATGACCTGCTCGACTGGCTGCGCCACGGCAAACTGCTTCACGCCGACCCGGAACTGGGATTCATGATGGTCCATGCCGGCCTGGCGCCGAAATGGACGGTCAAGATGGCCGAGACCCGCGCGCGCGAGGTCGAGCGCAGCCTGCACGGCAAGGGCTATCGCAAGCTGCTGCGCAATCTGTATGGCGACCGGCCGGCCTGGTCACCCAAGCTGACCGGCATCGACCGTGACCGCGCCCTGGTCAACATCTTCACCCGGATGCGCTACTGCACGCCGACCGGCCGGATCGCCTTCGAGGACAAGGGTCGGCCGGGCACCCAGAAATCCGGTCTGTACCCGTGGTTCGAAGTCCCTGGCGTGGCGCATCGGGAACTGAACATCGTGTGCGGACACTGGTCCACGCTCGGCCTGTTCATGGGCCTCGGCGTCTACGCAATCGATACCGGCTGCGTCTGGGGCGGACCGCTGACCGCACTCCAGATCGGCCCGGAAATCCGGATCGTCCAGGTGCCCGGCCGGGTCGTCTGAGCCGCACGGCCCATTCGAGCCCAGCAACGGGGGTCAGTCGGCACACCGGCCGTATTCGACGAATTCGTAATCGAACGGATTAGCGGGGTCGGCGCGATGCGCCTCACGCCATTCGACCCGCCACTGCTCCGGCGCGACTTCGGGAAAATGGCTGTCGGCACCGGCGATCTCGGTCGCGATGTGGGTGAGATGCAGGCGCTGGGCCAGGGGCAGGCACAGGCGATAGACCTCGCCGCCGCCGATCACCATCAATTCCGCGCGGGCCGGCTCATTCGACTCACTCACTGCGAGTACGGCCAGTGCCTGCTCCAGGCTGGCGACCGCTTCCATCCCAGGAAACGGCACCCGGCCGGTCCGGGTCAGCACCAGATTGCGCCGACCGGGCAAGGCCCGACCCAGAGACTCGGCCGTGCGCCGCCCCATCAGCACGGTCTTGCCGAGGGTCAGCCGCTTGAACCGAGCCAGATCAGCCGGCAAACGCCACGGCAGGGCATTGTCGCGGCCGATGGCTCGATTGCGATCGAGCGCGGCGATCAGACTCAAGGTCGGACTCAGGGCCACCTGCGCTGGCGCAACCCCGTTCACTGCGGCAGGCAGTCGAGGTACGGGCCATCGGCGGTCACCCACCACCGACCGATCCGGGGCTTGTGGCCGCAGCGCGTGTACTGGCCGGTCAGCCGTCGCCAGCGGCCGATCGCCGCGATCCGATCGGCTTCCGCTGACCCGCAGCCAACCCCTCGCGGGCAGTGAAAATGGTCGGCGGGCTGGATCTGCGCATGACTCATCGCACGGGCTTCCGGTCGGCTGGGCTCACACCGCAATCGGCGCCCTGATCGCCGGCTGCGGTCGGTAATCGATGATCTCGATGTCCTGTTCGCGGAATGCGAACAGGTCGGTGACGGCCGGATTCAGGTGCAATCGCGGCAATGGCCCCGGCTGACGGCCGAGTTGCACACGGGCCTGCTCGAAATGATTGCGGTAGAGATGGGCATCGCCCAGGGTGTGGACGAATTCGCCAGCCGCCAGCCCGGTCGCCTGGGCGATCATGTGGGTCAGCAAGGCATAGCTGGCGATGTTGAACGGCACCCCGAGAAAGATATCGGCCGAACGCTGGTACAACTGGCAACTCAGCCGCCCCTCGGCCACGTAGAACTGAAACAGGGCGTGGCAAGGCATCAGGGCCATGTGCTCCAACTCGCCGACATTCCAGGCACTGACCAGCAGTCGGCGCGAGTTGGGGTTGCGCTGGATCTCCTCGACCACTCCGCGCACCTGGTCGATCGTTCGACCATCGGCCGTCGGCCAAGCTCGCCATTGGCGGCCATAGACCGGACCCAGTTCGCCGTCGGCATCGGCCCATTCGTCCCAGATCGAGACACCGTTCTCGCGCAGGTAGGCGACATTGGTGTCGCCACGCAGGAACCAGAGCAACTCGTGAACGATCGAGCGAACGTGCAGTTTCTTGGTGGTCAGCAGCGGAAAGCCGTCGGCCAGATCGAAACGCATCTGCCAACCGAACACCGACCGGGTGCCGACCCCGGTCCGATCGTCGCGATCGACACCGGTGTCGAGCACATGGCCGAGCAGTTCCAGGTATTGCCGCATGGTCGGGATGCCTCAACGAGCGAGTACCGGCGCACGACGCGACAGCACGATCAGGACCAGACCGAGTGCAATCATCGGCGATGACAACACCTGTCCCATGGTCAGCCAGCCGCCGTACAGATAGCCGATGTGGGCATCGGGCTGACGAACGAATTCGACCGCAAATCGAAACAGGCCGTACAGCAGGGCGAACAGACCGGAGACCAGATACCGCCGTCGCGGCTGGCGGGAAACCAGCCACAGCACGGCGAACAGAACCAGTCCTTCCAGGGCCGCCTGATACAGTTGGGACGGGTAGCGGGCATAGACATCGAGCACACCGCTGGCATGCAGGTCGCGCAGTTCCGCCATGCTCCGGCCGGCGTACTGGGCCGGCAGGGCATCGGGAAAGACCACCCCGCCCTGTCCACCGGTCAGCCGACCCCAGAGTTCGCCGCCGATGTAGTTGCCGATCCGGCCGAAGCCCAGGCCGAGCGGCACCAGCGGTGCGACGAAATCGAGGGTGTCGAAGGCATGCAGGCGCTGTCGCCAGGACCACCAGAGCGTCGCCAGGATGACCCCGAGCAGGCCGCCATGGAAACTCATGCCGCCCTCGTTGATGCGCAGCAGCATCAACGGGTCGGCCAGCAGGCCGTCGAAGGCATAGAACAGCACATAGCCGATTCGCCCGCCCAGAACCACCCCGACCATGCCGTAGAACAGCAGGTCGCTGAAGGCATTGCCATCGACACCCGGCAGCCGACCGGCCCGCACCCGGCGGGAGCCGAGCCACCAGGCGGTCGCGAAGGCCGCCAGATACATCAGGCCATACCAGTGGATGCCATGCGGCCAGAATGGCAGCGGCAAGGCGATCGGATCGATATCGTGGAGTCGGGTCATGCCGGCAACGGTCGGTTGGGGACCGTGATTATGCCTGGCTTGGACCCGCCTGCCGATTACCGATGGGCTCGATGGCCAGTTGCAGTCCCGGCTCGATCGTCGGTCCGGCCATCCAGGTGGCCTCGAATACGTCCAGGGCGATCGGCCGACCGTAGCGATAGCCCTGGAGGCATAGACAGCCCATATCGGTGAGGATGCTGGCCTGGGCCTCGGTCTCGACCCCCTCGGCGACCACCCGCAGACCGACCGCGCGGGCCATGGCGACGATGCCGCGCACGATCGCCGGTGCTCGGGCGGTCTGGTCGAGCCGGCCGACGAACGAGCGATCGATCTTGACCGCGTCCAGCGGCAGCCGGACCAGATGGGTGAGCGAGGCGAAGCCGGTGCCGAAATCGTCGAGTGCCAGCGTGGCCCCCATTTCGTGCAGGGCATTCAGGGCATGCTCGACATCGTGGACGGTTTCCAGCAGGACGTTCTCGGTGATCTCCAGATTCAGGGCGGCCGGTGCCAGGCCGGCCTCCAGGCAGGCTTTTTCCAGGTGCCTCGGCAGCAGCCGATCACCGAGTTGGGCGGACGCGAGGTTCAGCGCCAGCTTGAATTCGGCCATGGCCGGCCGGCGCCGCCAGCGGGCCACGGCGGAAAGCACCGGAGCCAGGCAACCGGCCTGGATCGCCGACAACTGACCGGATTCCTCGGCGACCTCGATGAAATCGATGGGCGCCAGCAGGCCGCGCTCGGGGTGCCGCCAGCGCATCAGGGCTTCCGCAGCGACCACGGTTCCGCTGTCAGCCGCCACGATCGGCTGCAAGTGCAACTCGAACTCGCCATTCTGGGCACCGCGCCGGATGTCCTGTTCCAGCATCAGCCGTTTCGAGACCCGCTCACGGGCCGAGGCATCGAACACCGCCAGGTTGCCGCGCGGCCCGCGCGCGGCATTGTCCACCGCGATCATGGCGTCGCGCAGGGCGGCATCGGCGCTGCGATAGGAGGCCAGATCGGGCACCAGACCGATGCTGACGGTCAATTCGTAGCTGCGCGCATCACTGCGCACCGGCGCCTGCAAGGCATCGCGCACCCGACCGACCTCGGCCAGGGCGGCATCGCGCAGCGGTCCGATACCGCGTGGGCAGACCACGGCAAACTGGTCATTGCCGAGCCGGGCCAGTGCCGAATCCGGGTACAGGCCGCGCAGGCGTTCGGCGATGGTCGCCAGCACGAAGTCGCCGACCTCGGCACCGAAGGCATGGTTGATGCGATGGAAGCGATCGATGTCGATCAGCAGCAGTGGCCCGAGCCGACCGGGATCATTGGCGAAGGCGGTGCTCAGGCTTTCCAGCAAGCCGCTGCGATTGGCCAGGCCGGTCAGGTGGTCGCGCAGCAGGGCATGCCGGCGTCCGTCCTCGGCCCGCAGTCGCTGGCCGTGTTCCAGCAACTGGGCGGTGAGCGCGGCGATCGCGGCAGCGAACATCCGCTCCTCGGCATTCCAGTCACGCGGGCCGCCGATGTGCTCATGGCAGAGCACGCCAACCAGGGCACCGGCATGCCGGACCGAAACATCGAGCATGGCGCCGATGCCCAGTGGCTTGAGGTAGTCTTCCAGCAGTTCGGCGGTCCGCTCATCGCTGTGGACGTCCTCGGCCGCCAAGGTGAGTGTCGCGTCCAGCGCCTGGAAGTAATTCGGCGCCTGATCGGCCGACAGAACCGCCGGGGTGTAGTCCGGGCCGTTCACCCGGCAGTGCATGCACTGGCGAAGGATCGCCCGCTGGTCGGGGTCGTAGTGCCAGAAGCTGACCCGATCGACCGCCAGCGCTTCAGCCGAGGTGCGCATCAGGTCCAGCAGGGCGGTCCTGTTGTCGTCGTCGGTGCGCCGACTGAGATCGAGCAGGGCATCACGCAGCCGCGCCCAGGTGGGCAGGGCGCCCCTGGGAACGGTATGCAAGCGAGCCGGTTCCGCTTCTTCTTCCACGCCCGACCACCTCCGTGTTCAGGAATCCGCTACAGAATACCCATGACTCGATGAAAGCGGCGTGTCGGTCATCACGACCGTCATCGGGTCTGGCGTCATACTCTGCCCGAATTTCCGCCACTTCGCCAGACCACCCGAACGGCCCCGCGATGAATCGTCTCGCCAATGAAACCAGCCTTTACTTGCGCCAGCATGCCGACAATCCTGTGGACTGGTGGCCCTGGTGCGATGCCGCCTTCGCCGAGGCCGAACGCAGCGGCCGACTGGTGCTGCTGTCGATCGGCTACTCGGCCTGCCATTGGTGCCATGTCATGGCCCATGAGAGTTTCGAGGACGCCGACACCGCCGAGGTCATGAACCGGCTGTTCGTCAACATCAAGGTCGATCGCGAGGAACGGCCCGACCTCGACCGGATCTACCAGGCCGCCCACCAGGCCCTGGCCGGACGCGGCGGCGGCTGGCCGCTGACGGTGTTTCTGGAGCCGCGCGAACGTCTGCCAGTGTTCACCGGCACCTACTTCCCACCGCGCCCCCGACATGGCCTGCCGGCCTTCGTCGATGTGCTGGAGCGGGTGCCGGCCTGGGCGGCCGCACACCCGGATGAATTGGACCGGCAGACCAAGGCCCTGTGCGACCACCTGCTGCGCCTCGACAGCGGCGGGACAGCCGGCGGATCGTCGGCCTCCGATCGACTCGACCGCAGGCCGATCGAGGTGGCGCTCGATGCCTTGGAGGCCGCCTTCGACCCGATCTGGGGTGGCTTCGGACGTGCGCCCAAGTTTCCGCACACCGGCGACATCGCCCTGCTGCTCGACCAGGCCGAGCGGCCACTCGATCCGAACCGCGCAGACACCTGTCGGGACATGGCCCTGCTGAGCCTGCGCCGGATGGCCGAGGGAGGCATCCATGACCAGATCGGCGGCGGCTTCTGTCGCTACAGCGTCGATGGCCGCTGGGAAATCCCGCACTTCGAGAAGATGCTGTACGACAACGCCCTGCTGCTGCCGTTGTACGCTCGCGCCGCAGCCAGCACCGGTGAGCGGGTCTTCCTCGACGCCGCCGAGGGCATCGTGACCTGGCTGGCACGGGAAATGACGGCCGACGGGGGTGGTTATTGCGCCGCACTGGATGCCGACAGCGACACCGGCAGCGGTCACAGCGAAGAAGGTGCCTTCTATCTCTGGACCCCGGACGAATTCGAGGCTGCCCTGGCTGGCGAGGGTGGCTCCGACACGACCGATCTGGCCATGGCCTGGCTCGGCCTCGACCGGCCGGCCAATTTCGAGGGCCGCCAGTGGAACCCGATCGCCGCCCGCACACCGGAGCAACTGGCGCGCCGCTGGACCAGCGGCGCCGAGCCAGCACCTGCCGATGGCGCGACCGAGGCAATCACCGTTCGGCTGCTGGCTATTCGCCAACGCCTGCTGCATGCACGCGAACGGCGTCCGCGCCCCAGTCGGGACGACAAGCGACTGACCGCCTGGAACGCCCTGCTGGCCAGCGGTCTGAGTCAAGCCGCACTGGCCCTGGATCGGCCGGAGTGGGCCGAACGTGCGCTGGCCGTGCTCGACTGCCTGCACGCCACGGTCTGGTGCGCGGGCCGCCTGCATGCCAGCTTCCAGGGCGGTCAGGCGCGGTTTCCGGCCTATCTCGACGACCACGCCAGCCTGATCGAAGCCCTGCTCGACAGCCTGGCCCTGCCGGCACTCGGCGTCGGCACACCGGAATCCGGCCGCGCTCGATTGGCCTGGGCGGTCGAATTGGGCCAGTGCCTGCTAACCGACTTCGAGGATCGCACCGAGGGCGGATTCCGCTTTGCCGCCGCCCATCACCGCAATCCGCTGACCAGCCCGCGCCCGTGGTTCGACGAGGCTACCCCGAGCGGCAACGGCATCGCCGCCCGCGCGCTGCGCCGATTGGCGGCATTGACCGGCGAAAGCCGCTTCCTGAGTGCCGCCGAACGCACCCTCCAGGCCGGCCTGGGGCCGGTGTCCCGCTACCCACAGGCCAGCGCCACCCTGATCGCCGCGCTCGACCACTGGCTGCGGCCGCCGGTGCAGGTCACCATCCGTGCAGCGACCGACACCCTGGCCGACTGGCAGTCGGCCGCACGCGCCTGCCGGCACGCCGACCTGGGCCGAAACGGTCGGGGCCGAAGCGATCGGGGCCGAATCAACCTGGGCCGAACCCATCTGGATCTGGCCTTCCTGCCCGCCGAGCCGAACCAGCCCGGCTCCGCCATCCTGTGCGTCGGCAACCACTGCCTGGCACCGATCAGCGATCCCGAGCGGTTGCCGGAGGCGCTGCGCGCGGCGCTCGGGGAGTGATACGGTCGGCGCGAGGCCGACGGGTTCCGATCAACCACCGCTCCGGCGAGCGGCATTGCGCCGGGCCAGGATGTTCAAGGTCTCGACCCCGGCCGAGAAGGCCATCGCGAAATAGACGAACCGGCGATCGAGGTGGAACTCGAAGCCATCGGCGATCAGCGCCACCGCTACCAGGATCAGAAATGACAGTGCCAGCATGCGCACGGTCGGATGGCGATCGATGAATTCACCGATCGCATCCGAGGCCAGCACCATCAAGGCGATGGCAATCAGGATCGCCGCCACCATCACCGGCACCTGACGGGCCATGCCGACCGCCGTGATCACCGAATCGATCGAGAACACGATGTCGATCACTGCGATCTGGGCGATGATCAGCAGGAATCCAGCCCGACCGGCGGCCTTGGCGACCGCCGCATCCGATGGCGCGCCCTCGACCTGGTCGTGGATCTCCATCGTGCCCTTGACCAGCAGGAAAAGACCGCCGGCGATCAGCACCGCATCGCGGATCGAAAAACTCTGCCCGAACAGATCGAACAGCTTGGCCTCCATCCGCGACAGGTGGACCAGGAACAGCAGCAGGGCGATCCGGGTCAGGGCGGCCAGGGCCAGGCCGAAACGGCGCGCCGCCGAACGCTTCTCCGGCGGCAGTTTGGCGACCAGAATCGAAATGAACAGCAGATTGTCCACCCCGAGCACGATCTCCAGGGTGGTCAGGGTGATCAGGGCAGCCCAGATCTCGGGGTCGAACAGCCAGGCCATGGTCGTGGTTGTCCCGGGCGATCAGAACGGCAGGCGCGGCCAGAGGATCAAGCCCCAGCACAGGCCGACATTGAGCATCAGCACGGCCACCGCCGCCGAGCCCATGTCCTTGGCCATGCCGGCCAGTTCGTGCTGTTCCGGCCCGTAGCGCTCGATCACCGCCTCGATCGCGGAATTCAGCAATTCGGCGGCGAGCACCAGCAGCAGGCTGCCGACCAGCAGAATCTTCTCGATCGCGCCCTCGCCCAGCCACAGCCCGAGCGGCCCGAACACCGCGAACAGATAGACTTCCAGCCGAAACGAGGACTCCACCCGCCAAGCGGCGAGGATCCCCTGCCAGGACCACTTGGCCGCCCGCAGCACCTCGGCCGGCCCGCGCGGAGCGATCGAATGCTTGCCGTCAGCCATGTCAGGATGCGCGGTAGGCGAGGTCGAGATCGCGTGCCGCCTTCACGTCATCGAGTCGGCGCACCGGCGTGCTGTAGGGCGCGCCCTTCATGCGCTCAGGATCGCGCAGTGCGTCTTCCAGCAATTGCCGCATGACCTCGACGAAACGGTCCAGGGTCTCCTTGCTCTCGGTCTCGGTCGGCTCGATCAGCAGGCACTCGGGCACCAGCAGCGGGAAGTAGTTGGTCGGCGCATGGATGCCGTGGTCGAGCAGGGCCTTGGAGAAGTCGAGCGCCGTCACGCCGCTGGCCTTTTTCTGCGGCTGCACGGTGACGATGAACTCGTGACTGGCACGGCGTTCCGGATAAGCCAGGGTGAAACCGACCTCGGCCAGGCGTCGGGCCAGGTAGTTGGCATTCAGGGTCGCGAACTCGGCCACCCGGCGCATGCCGGCACGGCCCAGCAGGCGGGCGTAGACGTAGGCGCGCAGCAGCACACCGGCATTGCCGGCGAAGGTCGAGAGCCGGCCGATCGACAGCGGCCGATCGCGCGCCTCCAGCAGCCGGAATCGATGCGCCGGAGTCGGCGCAGCCGCAGCAGCGGCCGCCGCCTCGACCGCGACCCGCTCGACGATCGGGATCGGCAGGAACGGCGCCAGTCGCTCGGACACCCCGACCGCTCCGGCACCGGGACCGCCACCGCCATGCGGGGTCGAGAAGGTCTTGTGCAGGTTCATGTGGATGGCATCGAAGCCCATGTCGCCCGGCCGCACCCGACCGAGGATGGCATTGAGGTTGGCCCCGTCGTAATAAAGCAGGCCGCCGGCCGCATGAACCATGGCGGCGATCTCGCAGATGCCACGCTCGAACACGCCGATCGTGCTGGGATTGGTGAGCATGATGCCGGCGGTCTTCGGACCGAGCACGCCACGCAGCGCCTCGACATCGACATCACCGTTGTCGAGAGTTGGAATCTCGCGGACCACGCAGCCGCACATGGTCGCGGTCGCTGGATTGGTGCCGTGGGCGGCATCGGGAACGATGATCTCGTTGCGCTGATGGTCGCCACGCTGACGGTGATAGGCCATGATCATCGCGACCCCGGCGAATTCGCCCTGGGCACCGGCCATCGGGGTCAGCGAGACACCGCCCTTCATGCCAGTCACCTCGGCCAGCATCTCCTGCAATTCCCACATGCAGGACAGAAATCCTTGCGACAGGGCTTCCGGCGCACTCGGATGGCGGTTGAGGAAACCCGGCAGCATCGCCAGCGAGTGGCAGGCGCGCGGGTTGTACTTCATCGTGCAGGAACCGAGCGGATAGAAATTCGTGTCGATCGAGAAATTCTTCCGACTCAGATTGGTGTAGTGACGAGCTACCTGAAGTTCGGACACCTCGGGCAAGCCGATCGGTGTGCTGCGCAGCAACGCAGCGGGCAGATCGTCCGGCGCCTCGATCGGCATCGGTAACTGCGCAGCCGCAGCGCGGCCGGGTTGGGATTGCTGGAAGATCAGCATGGCTGGCATCCGAGTTCAGAAACGCGCCGGGAGGTCGCTATTCTGCCATAGCGACCGTTGGTCACGGCGCTGGCACCGGCCCGTGGCCCTTGGTTTTCCCGCCGAAGCGCACATTTTCGCCTTGAACCCAACCGCCGCAGCACTGCCCGCACACGGAAGGCGCATGGACGATCGACCCGACCCCACCGGAGCACTGGTCCACGAATGCCACCACTCGATCTGCCTCGCACCGCCAGCGCCCTGCTCGCCGCCCTGCCGGATGGCCTGCTGCTGATCGGCCCGGACCACCGGATCGTCTACGCCAATGCCATGGCCGAGCGACTGTTCGGCTACCCACCCGGCGCATTGCTGGATGCTCCGCTGGAACGGCTGATTCCGGAACGCTACCGGGCCGGCCATCCCGAGCGCAGCCGGGCCTTCATCGAGCATCACGATACCCGTTCGATGGGAACACGGCCGGTGTTGCATGCCCTGGCCGCCGATGGCCGCGAATTTCCGGTCTCGATCGCAATCTCCGCACTCGACCTCGACGGCATCCGCTACGGAATCGCCAGCATCCGCGATGCCCGCAACGTCAACCAGCACCTCGACGATGCCCGCCGACGGATCGAGACCGATGCCCTGACCGGCGCCGGCAATCGGGTCGCCCTGATCCGGACGGCCAGCACCCGAATCGCCGAGCATCAGCCATTCGCCCTGCTGTTCATCGACCTCAACGGCTTCAAGCCACTCAACGACCAGCACGGCCACCGGGCCGGCGACCGAGTGCTGATCGAAGCCGTGCGTCGAATCGAGTCGGCGAGTCGGATCGGCGACCTGCTGGCGCGGGTCGGTGGCGACGAATTCGTCCTGCTCCTGGCTGACCTGGACGACCCGAACGGCCTGGCCCAGCGTGCCCAGCGTCTGGCCGACCTGATCGCCCGCCCGATCGACTTCGAGGGCCACCGCATGACGGTCACGGCGGCCTTCAGCGGTGCCCTGTACCCGCGCAACGGCACCGACATCGAGACCTTGCTGGCCCGTGCCGATGCCGCCATGTATGACGCCAAGCACGGCAATCGGGCATTCGCGATCGCCAACGATGACCTCGGCCGGAACAGCCCGAGCGTCGAAGCCGACGTCCTGACCAACTGAGCCGGCCTATTCGGCCGCGAAGATCGCCGTGCCGCGTGATCCGTCAGTGTTGATCCAACCGCGATACATGCCAGCGGTATTGAACGGCATGGCGATCCGCCCCTGGCCATCCATCGCGATCACCCCACCGTCGCCACCGAGTTCCGGCAGGCGATCCAGGATCACCGACTCGGCCGCACGATCGAGCGACTCACCGCGATAGCTGAAACGGGCACAGATGTCGTGGGCGACGTTGAGACGGATGAAATACTCGCCCCAACCGGTCGCCGAAACGGCACAGCCGGCATCGGCCCAGGTACCGGCACCGATGATCGGCGCATCGCCGACCCGACCCCAGCGCTTGTTGGTCATGCCGCCGGTCGAGGTCGCCGCCGCCAGACGCCCCTGTCGGTCCAGCGCCACCGCACCGACCGTACCGAAGTAGGCATCGGCGGCCACATTGGCCTGGGCTGCCTCGCGCGCACGGGCCGCTTCGAGTTGCTGCCAGCGCTCCTCGGTGCGGAAATACGCCGGATCGACCATTTCGATGCCATGCATCTGTCCGAACTGCTCGGCCCCCTCGCCGATCAGCATCACGTGTGGGCTGTGCTCCATCACTGCACGCGCCAGACGCACCGGATTCCGGACCCGGTGGACACCGGCCACACTGCCGGCTGCCTGGCGACTGCCATCCATGATCGCCGCATCGAGTTCGTTGATGCCCTCGGCGTTGAACACCGCACCCTTGCCGGCATTGAAGTGCGGCGAATCCTCCAGCACCACCACCGCCGCGCTGACCGCATCCAGCGCACTGCCTCCCGAAGCCAGCACGGCATGGCCGGCATCCAGGGCACGATCGAGATCCGCCCGGATCGCCGACTCGCGCTCGGGCGTCAGCGCCTCGCGGCTGATCGTGCCGGCACCGCCGTGGATGACCAGGGCGATCGGCGGCTCATTGGCAGCCGCCGACAGCGAAACCGCAAACAACAGGCAGACAACGGCAGGCAGGCGCATCGCGATGCTCCACGCAGGACATGAACCGGCAAGGATAGCGCAGCCGATCGCAGATGCCGGCACGGGCATCGGAAATGGCGAAACGCGATCACCCGCCAGAGGCTATTGCTGACGCAGTGCCTCGATCGGATCCAAGCGCGCCGCCTTGCGGGCCGGATAGAACCCGAAGAACAGTCCGGTCGCCACCGAAAACCCGGTGGCCAGGGCGATCACCTGCACGTTCAGTTCCACCGGCAACGAACCGAACCGCGCCGCCAGCAACGTCCCGACCACACCCAGCCCGATGCCGACGATCCCGCCGCCCAGCGAAATCATCATCGCCTCGGCCAGGAACTGCTGCTGGATCTGCCTCGGCCCGGCACCGATCGCCATGCGCAGACCGATTTCCCGGATCCGCTCGGTCACCGACACCAGCATGATGTTCATGATCCCGATCCCGCCGACGATCAGCGAAATGGTCGCCACCGCCGCCAGCAGCATCGACATCAGGCGGGTGGTCTGGCTGCGGGCATTGACGATCTCAGTGAGATTGCGCACCACGAAATCATCATCTGCGCCAGGGCCAATGCGATGTCGTTCACGCAACAGAGTTTCGATTTCTCGCTGGACCCGAGGAATATCCGCTACACCACTGGCACCGACGGATGTTTGACTCAGCATGCCCGGCGGGAAGCTGATCTGTCCACTCAGTCGTCGTCTCGCGGTATTCAGGGGCACGAAGATGACATCATCCTGATCACCACCCCATGCGCTCTGTCCTTTCGGGCGCATCTCTCCGACCACGCGAAACGGCACTCGACCAACCCTGATCGTAGCACCGATCGGATCGGCGTCAGCAAACAACTTCTCCCGAACACTGCTGCCGATCAATACCACTTTCCCGGCGGCGGCATAATCACCTGGAGTGAACTCCTCGCCACGCGCAAATTCCCAGCCATTGATCCGGAAGAAATCCGCTTCGACACCGTACCACTGGGTCGACCAATTCTGCTCTGCGTGAATAACCTGGATATTACCACGCAATTGACCACTCACGAACTGTGCGCCAGCGACCTTTTCACGGACGGCATCAGCATCACCGTCAGTCAATGAAAAAACCGAACCTATGCTGGTTCGGACTCCCCCCATACGGCCGAAATTCGGAGTTATGTCGATCCGATTCGATCCCAGCCTCGAAATCGTGCGTTCCAGTTCAGCCTTGGTGCCTTGGCCGACCGACATCATCACGATGACAGCCGCGATCCCGATGATGACGCCTAAAGCGGTCAGCACACTGCGCAACCAATTGCCACGGAGCGCGAACAGCGCCATGCCGATGATGTCGGCGACGCTCGCGCCGGGCAAGGATCTGACTTGCAGCCGGTCGGCAAATTCTGATTCACGCTTGGCCATTACGCACTCTCCAGTCGGCCGTCGCGCATGTGCAGGACACGGTCGGCATGGCCTGCCACTTGAGCATCATGGGTAATCAGGACAATCGTATGTCCCTGCTCGCGCAAATGCTCGAACAGGGCCAATATCTCCTCACCGGTCCGGGAGTCCAACGCGCCAGTCGGCTCATCGGCCAACAGCACTGGTGGCCGATTGATCAGGGCACGGGCGATGGCCACCCGTTGTTGCTGGCCACCCGATAGTTCGGATGGTCGATGGTGCATGCGATCTGCAAGCCTGACCTCAGCCAATGCCTGCTCGGCTCGCTCCTTGCGCTCGTGGCGCGGGACACCAGCATAGATCAGAGGCAGCGCAACATTCTCCAATGCGCTCAGCCGAGGCAACAAATGAAACCCCTGAAATACGAACCCAATCTTATCCATCCGCAGCCGTGCCAGATCATCGGCAGACAAACGAGCAACGTCGATACCGTCGCAATGGTAGCTGCCACGGGTAGGGGTATCGAGACAACCGATCAGATTCATGAGGGTGGATTTTCCGGATCCGGAAGGCCCCATGATCGCCACGAACTCGCCGTGATACACCGTCGCCGAGACATCGCGCAATGCCACCACCTCGGCAGCCGTCCCTTGGGCATAGACCTTGCCAAGCTGCTCGACCGCGATGACCGGCACGCCCTGCCTCATGTCTGCGGCGCCTGGCTACCGACGATCACCCTCTCACCTACGGCCAGATTACCGGCGACAAGCTCGGTATGGGTGCTGTCGGACAGTCCAACCCGGATGCTCCGTTCGACTGGCTGACCTGATTCAAGCACCCATACGGTTGCCGGCCGTGCCTTGATGAACGCATCGAAGGCGGTCTGCTGCTCGCTGCGCAGCGAACTGCGGAATTCCGCGAACTGGGCTTGCAGCATGGCATTGATGCGCTGCCTGAATGCCTCCGACGAAGGACCACCAGTACCACCTGCCCCGTCTGTTGCAACCGATGCGCCACCCGGTGACCGACCAGCACCTGACTGGAAACGCTCGCGCATACCCGCCAGCACAGCATCGAATCGAGCACGTTGCTCTGCATCCAGACTGAGATGGTCAGCCAGCATGGGCAATTGGGCAAACAACGCCCCACGCGCCGGTTCCGGTGGCGACAAGCCATCTGGACGAAACCGCAACGCAGCATTGGCGATCCGGGCCACCCCGGTGCGCTGACTGACCTGAATCTCGGCATTGGCGGTCATTCCGGGCAACAGGATGCCATCCGGATTATCAACCCGTACCACCACTGGGTAGGTGATGACATTGGCGATATTGCTGGCTGACAGCCGAACCTGATGCAGAGCACCGATGAACCGTCGATTCGGGTGAGCATCGACGGTGAACTCGACCCGCTGGCCTTCGGCAATCTGGCCGACATCGGATTCATCGACGCTCAGGTCGATCTGCATCTTCGAGAGGTCTTCCACGATCTGAAACAACTTGGGCGTCTGGAAGCTGGCCGCCACCGTCTGACCCGGCTGCACCGCCCGCTCCAACACCACGCCATCGACCGGTGACCGGATCACCGTGTAGTCGAGATCGAGCCGTGCGCTGGCGACCGCCGCTTCGGCCTGCTGCACCGATGCCTGGGCAGAAGCGATCCGTGCCCGAGCCTGATCACGAGCGGCCAGCGCGAGATCAACATCAGCACCGGACACCAGGTTGCGGCTGGCCAGTTCGGTCTTGCGTGTGAAGTCGGCCTCGGCATTCCTGAGCGCCGCCCGCGCCTCGATCATGCCGGCCCTGGCGCTGGCCAGATTGGCCTCGGCCTGGGTCAATCGCGTGCGCAACGGCGCCGGATCGATGTGGGCGATCGCCTGGCCAGCCGTGACCGGATCGTTGAAATCGACCTCGACACTGATCACTTGGCCAGAAATCTGCGAACCGATCTCGACCGTGGACAGCGCCCGCAACGTACCGGTAGCCGAGATTGCTACCCGGATATCGCCACTCTCGACCTCAGCCGTGCGATAGGCTGCCGTGGCATCCGGTCGCGACCAACCGTACCCGAGTGCGAACAACGCCACGGCCAACAGTGCCAGCGTCATCTTGAATACCGTGCCGCTTCGAAAAACACGCAACTTCATCGGGTCACTCGCCTTGTCATCATCGCCAGTCGGTTCTTGGCATCGCCACAGCACATCATCGCAACTCATGTGTCAGATCATCGAATCGAACTCGGCAACCAACCCGCTGGAGCCCTCGCCCGGCCGGGACACATCCAGGTCTGGATGCATGAGCCTGATCAACGGTCGCAGACCGGTGAAACGATCGAACAGTTCCGTACCGGGGGCCGAATCACTCACACCGCCGGCCTCGACACCGGAAACCCGATGCTCACTCGGGTGCCCTGTCCGGCCGTCGAGGTCATGTTCACCGGCCAGCCGAACCGCTGGGACAGGCGTCGGACGATGCTCAGACCGATGCCGTGACCCTCGACGCGCGGGCCGTTGCCGCTGTCGGCGCGGTAGAACGGTTCGAATACCCGCTGCAATTGTTCGGCACTCATGCCGACGCCGCTGTCCTCGACCACCACCTCACCGGGCCGCACCCGCACCGTGACATGGCCCTGCTCGGTGTACAGGCAGGCATTGCGCAGCAGGTTGCCGAGCAACACCGACAACACTCTCGGCGGCGCCCGCAGTTCAAAGGCGGCCGACTCGTCCAAGCGCAGTTCCACCGGCTTGTCGGCCAACAGCGGTCGAACCCGTTCGATCTCGTCGCGGACCACCTCGTTGACCAGGAAATCCTCATCCGGCAGGCCGGTATCGCCTTCCCGCGCCAGGATCAGAAACGCCTGCACCAGGGACTCCATGTCGCCGACGGCCGCCTGGATGCGCCGCACCGAACGCTGGCTGTGGGCCGGAAGACCGGCATCGGCCGAGAGCAGTTCGCAGGCCATGCGGATGACCGTGATCGGGGTGCGCAACTCGTGGCTGGCATCACGGGTGAAGTCGCGCTCGCGTTCGACGAACTGCTCCAGTCGGGCAACGAAATCATGCAGCGATGAGGCCAGGATCAGTGATTCGCCCTCGACATCGAGCGGCAGATTCTCCGGCCGGAGTGCCTCGATGTCGGGTCGCTTCGGATCCCAGCGCTTGACCAGGTTGGCCAACCAGATCACCGGCGACACCGCCCGATGCGACAGCCGGTAGGTGAACCAGCCGATCACGTAGATCACTGCCAGCACCAGGGTCAGCGGGACCATGCCGAACCAGAACGCCAGGGCATCGACCTGATCCTGCTTGAACACCAGCAACAGGGTGCCGGCCGGCTTCGGATCGACCAGCACCAGATAGCCGCCATCGGCGCGCGGCAGGCTGTGGTAGCCCGGCGCCAACTGCCGCAGCGTGGCGGGCAGGTGATCCTGGCTGCCCCCCGGCTCGATCATGTAGCCGATCATGTTGAAGGTGTCGGGCAGATCGACCGCTGGATTCCTGGCGTGACGCTGCCAGTAATGTGCTGCCTCGTCATCGAGCGCCCGCTCGATCAGCAGGTGCTTGATCACCACCGAGGCGCCGTAGACGCCGAACACGGTGGCAAAACTGATCGCGGCCAGTTGCAGGATGAAGGCGATCCAGATTTTCCGGCGCAGGCCGGTACGTTCGGTCATTGCCTGCGCTCCACCGGGTTCGGACCGGCTCAGTTCGGCTGGGCGTCGAGGTCGGCGAGACGATAGCCGGCGGTCTGCACGGTGTGCAGCAGGGCTTTCTGGAACGGCTTGTCGATCACCTTGCGGAGATTGTAGAGGTGGCTGCGCAGAGTGTCGGAATCAGGCAGGGCATCGCCCCAGATTTCGCGCTCGATGTCGCGCCGACTGACCACCCTCGGTGATTCGCGCATCAGGATGGTCAGCAGGCGCAGGCCGATCGGCGACAGTTGCAACTCCTGGCCGGCGCGGATCGCCCGCAGGCTGGCGGTGTCGAGGGTCAGGTCGGCGACCTTGAGCAACTCGGCGCTGACCTGGCGCCGTTCGCGGCGGATCAGTGCCCGCAGTCGGGCTTCCAATTCCTGGAGCGCGAACGGCTTGACCAGATAATCGTCGGCCCCGGCGTCGAGCCCGGTGACCTTGTCCTGCAAAGTATCGCGCGCGGTCAGCATCAGCACCGGGGTTGCCTTCTTGCTGTCGTTGCGCAGCCGTCGGCAGACCTCGATGCCATCCAGCCGAGGCAGCATGAGATCGAGCACGACCGCGTCGTAGCCGTTGCTGCTGGCCAGCCGGTAGCCATCCATGCCATCGGCGGCGTAATCGACCCCGAACCCTCGGCTTTCCAGGTATTCGGTGACCATCTCCGCGATGTTGCGATTGTCCTCCACCAGGAGCACCAGGCCCGATGGCTCATCGTTGCTGCGCATGATCGATTCTCCTCTTCAGCTTTGTGAAAAGTACAGCCGAACTGGCGTGACAGCCGGGTGAAGCAGAGGCTCGCGGCCACCTCCGCTGCGTCACGATCGGGCTGCGCCGACGCCGATGGCAACAGCGATGTCGATGCGATGCCGCGACCTGTCCACAACCGCCTCGGCGCCGCGTCGGCAAGCTACAATCTGCGGATGCGACTGCTCCTTCAGCAACCTGCCATCGGTGGCGATCCACCGCGTTTCGTGCAACTGATCCTGCAACAGGATCTGCTCGGTGGCTGGACGCTGATGCGCGAAACCGGCCAGACCGGCGGCCGATCGACCCTCAAGCGCGAGCAATACCTCGAACGCGATGCTGCCATGGCGGCGCTCGAAAAGGCGCGCGATGCCCAGCTTCGCAAGGGCTACCGGCTGGTATTCGCGCAGGGCGCCGGTGTCCCCCAGTGAGTCCCTTCCAGCCGGCAGCCGCCGGGCCTGCCGAAACGGCAGCGCAACCCATCCCTCGCTTCAAGTCAGCTTCGGTGAGTGCCCACCATGCGCAATGATCGCTTCCTGAAGGCGCTGGCCCGCCAGCCGGTCGATGCCACCCCGGTCTGGCTGATGCGCCAGGCCGGCCGCTACCTGCCGGAATACCGCGCCACCCGCGCCCGCGCAGGCAGCTTTCTGGCCTTGGCGAAAACCCCGGAACTGGCCTGCGAAGTCACCCTGCAACCGCTCGATCGCTTCCCGCTGGATGCCGCGATCCTGTTCTCCGACATCCTGACCGTACCCGATGCAATGGGCCTCGGCCTGTACTTCGCCGACGGCGAAGGGCCACGCTTCGAGCATCCGATCCGCACCCTGGCCGACATCGACCGGCTGGCCGTTCCCGACATGGAGACCGAACTGCGCTACGTGATGGACGCGGTCCGGCTGATCCGTCGCGAACTGGCCGACCGGGTGCCCCTGATCGGTTTCTCCGGCAGCCCATGGACGCTCGCCTGCTACATGATCGAGGGCGGCGGCAGCGAGAATTTCGCCCGGATCAAGGCCCTCGCCCACGACCAGCCGGATGCCCTGCACCGCCTGCTGGCCGTGGTCACCGATGCGGTGATCGCCTACCTTGATGCCCAGCGGCGAGCCGGTGCCCAGGCGCTGCAAGTGTTCGACACCTGGGGCGGCGTGTTGTCACCGCACCTGTACCGCCGGTTCTCCCTGCCCTACCTGGCGCGGATCGCCGCCGAACTGCCGCGCAGCGATGGCGATGGCGAGCGGGCGCCGCTGATTCTGTTCGGCAAGGGCAATGGTCCCTACCTCGAAGAACTGGCCGCCACCGGCGCCGAAGCGCTGGGCGTGGACTGGACCATCGGCCTGGATCAGGCGCGGACACGGACCGGCGGCCGGGTAGCATTGCAGGGCAATCTCGACCCGGCCACGCTGTACGCCAGTCCGACCGCCATCCGCGCCGAAGTCGCCCGCGTGCTGGCGGAATTCGGCCCCGGTCCAGGCCATGTGTTCAACCTCGGCCACGGTCTGGCGCCGGACATGCATCCCGAGCATGTCGCGGCCCTGGTCGATGCCGTCCACCAGGCCAGCGCCACCGGCCATCCGGGCTGAACCCCACGGCCGCTGCCGATCAGCGGCCAGCCCGTTCGGCCGCGTGGTCCAGCAGGCGACGCAGATGCGTGGCCAGCAGTTCACCGGTCATCGGCTTGCGCAGAAAACCATCCATGCCGGCAGCCCGCACCTCGCCCTCGGCATCACCATCGGCGCGCGCGGTGATGCCGAGCATCGGCAGGCGACAGCCCTGATCACGCAGCAGGCGGGCCAGGTCGAGGCCACTCAGTCCGGGCAGATCGAGGTCGATCACGATCACGTCGAACGGTGCTTCAGGCAAGGTCGCCAGGGCTTCCAGCGCATGTTCGACGCGACAACACGACATGCCATGCAATTCCAGCAGGCCGGCGATGACCTCGGCCACGGTGCCGTCATCCTCGACCAGCAGGACCGCTGCCGGCCGCCGGTCGTCGGTCTGCGCCGGGGTCCGGGCATCGTCCTGGGCCGAGGTCCGGCGGCTGCCATCAGCGGGTCGGGGCTCCGACGCCGCTGCCGATTCGGGTCGGGGTTCGGCGACCTCCGGCAGGGGCAGATCGACCCGAAACACGGTGCCCCGGCCAGGATGGCTCTCGACCTGGATGCGGCCGGCCATCGCCTGCACCAACTCGCGACAGATCGCCAGGCCAAGGCCGCTGCCGTAATCACGCTCCGAGGTCGGCGAGCGCCGGCTGTGGACCTGCTCGAAACGCTCGAACAGACGTCGGGTCTGATCCTCGGTCATGCCGGGGCCGGTGTCCGACACCTCGAAGCGGATGCAGCGATCGGACAACACCAATCCCCGGATCAACACCTCGCCGACATCGGTGAACTTGATCGCGTTGTGACCGAGATTCAGCAGGATCTGCCGCACCCGCTGGGCATCACCCCGCACCCGACGCGGCAGATCGGCGATCGGCTGGCACTGGAAGCGCAGGGTCTTCGCGGCCGCCAAGGGCGCCAGCAAGGCATCGACCTCGTAGATCAAGCCCGGCAGATCGAACGGCTCGCATTCCAGATTCAGCTTGCCGGCTTCGACTCGGGTCAGGTCGAGCGCATCGTTGACCAGCCGCAACATGTGCCGACCGGCCTGGGCGATCGCCTGGACCCGCTGCCGCTGCTCGCGGCCGAGCGGCCCCCCGAGCAGCAGTTCAGACATGCCGAGGATGCCGGTCAGCGGGGTCCGGATCTCGTGCCCAAGATTGGCCAGGAAGCGCGACTTCGCCTCGGACGCCTGCTCGGCCAGACGGCGCTGCTGGCTGGCCAATTCGTAGGCGTGGCGCCGCGCGACCCGACGCCGGATCGCCATCATCAGTACCGACAGCAGGGCCAGCGCCGAAGCCAGGTAGGCCACCCGCGCCCAGCCGGTCTGCCACCAGAACGGCTCGACCTCGACGCCGACCGACACCGGTCGCGACCATACGCCATCGGCGTCGGCTGCCTTGAACTCCACCCGGTGCGGCCCTGGCGGCAACTCCGGCAGCGTTCGGACGCCATTGGCCGGCAACTCCACCCACTCGGCATCGTAGCCGACCACCCGCGACATGAACCGATGGGCTCCAGGCGACCGATAGGACAGCAGACGGGCGGTCAGGCGCAGATCGCGATCACCGGGTCGCAGGCGCAGCCAACCGAAGGCATCCAGGTCGTGATCCACACCATCGCGTCGCACCTCGGCCGCAGCCAGCACGGTTCGTGACGGTTCGACGACTCGATCGACCCGGTTCGGGTCGAATAGCACCAACCCGGAATTGCGGGTGCCGGCCACCAGCCAGCCCTCGGCGGTCATGGTCATCGGTGAACCGTGAAAATGTCGGCTGACCAGACCCTCGTTCTCGATGTACAGGCGAACCCTGCCGGTCTCCGGATTGATCCGATAGAGGCCGGTCAAGGTGGTCATCCAGACTTCGCCACGGGCGTTCACGGCGAGTCCGGCGACCTGCTCGACCGGAATGCCGTCGTCGCCGTCGAGTTGCCGCAACAGCCGCAGTTGCCGGCCATCCCAGCGGTATTCGCGCAACCAGCCGACCCCGGCCAGCCAGACTCGATCCGGCCGATGCCGGACGATACCGAACACCGCTTCCGCAGGCCCTCCCGGCACCGGCTGCAAACGTCCCTGGTCCGCGCGCCAGTGCATGACCCCATCGAAGCCGATCAGCCAGACCCGGTCATCGGCTCCCATGGCCATGTGATAGACGATCCCGGAACCGAGTCCGCGCTCACCGCGCCGGATTTCATCGACCAGCCGACCCTCGCGATCACGCACCTGCACCGAATTTCGCCCGGTGGTCAGCCAGACCTGGCCCTCGACCGTCTCGACCATGCGAAACACCAGGATCGGTCTGGATTCATCCTGATCGGGCAGCAGGGTCGCCTCCTGCGGTGCCGGATCATCGCGCCGGTTCGGCCGGAACCGCAGCAGGCCAGCCCCCGACGAGGCCCAGAGACTGCCGTCGGAATGCGCCAGTACCGCCGTGAACGAAGCCATCTGCACCGCGTTCAGGGCGGGGAACTCAACCCGACGCAACTGGCCGTCATCCGGTTCGACCCGCCACAGTCCGGCCATCGGCGTCGCCGCCCAGATCGATCCGTCACGGGTCGCGGCAGTGGCCACGAACGCCACCTCGCCTTCGCCGGCTTCGGAATCGGTCGGCAGACGAAAACCGGCAAACCCGGTCCATTCCGGCGAGAGATACCAAAGACCATTGCCACTGGCCACCCAGATGCCGCCCTCACGGTCCTCCAGCAGGGCATGAACCCGAACTCCGAGCGGCCGAAGCAAAGGGACGCCGCGCAGGTCCATGCGGGTCACCCGAGGCAGCCGGACCAGACCTTGGGTGCCACCGAACCAGTAGCCACCGCGACGGTCGCGGATCATCGCCACCATCGCGCCCGGCAATTCCGTCTGGCCCCAGGGCATCCGGTCCAGGCGATGGGTCGAATCGGCTCGCCACACTGCCCTGGGCACGCCGACCCAGAGCACGCCGTTGCGCTCGACATGGACCATCAAGGAGATGCCGTCGGCCAGTTCCGGCCAGGGGGCCGGCTCGACCCGCCCATTCCGCAGTCGGTGGACACCCTTGAACCCGGCCAGCCACACCGAACCATCCGGCGCCTGCGCCATGTTCAGGATCTGCCCGGTGTTCGACCTGCCATGCTCATCCAGCGGCAAGGTCGCGCGGCGCAGCCCCCCCTGGCCATCGAACCAGGCCACCTCACCATCGGAGGTGGCCAGCCAATAGCCGGATTCGGCATCGACGATGATCGACCAGATGTCGCCCGAGAGCCAGTCGCTGACCGTCCCGGCATTGAAGTGCCGCCATTCGGAACGGTCCGGCGACAGCCGGCTGAGGCCATGGCCGTCGATCGCGACCCAGATGGCGTCCTCACGATCGACCACCACGGCGGTGACGTAATTACCGGGCAGCGAACCGGGATCGCCCGGCCGTTGCCGATACACGGTGAAATCGACGCCGTCGTAACGCGCCAGACCGTTGTCGGTCGCCACCCAGATGTAGCCGGCTCGATCCTGCGCGACCCCGATGACCTGGATCGAGGGCAGGCCGTGCTCGAACGACAGGCGACGGAAGCGCGGCGTCTCCGGCAGGTTGGCCGCCGACACCGTCAGGCTCAGCAGCAGGGCAGCCAACATGACCGGCAGCAGGATCGCAGCCCGTCGGATCAGTGGTGAAACCGATGACACTGTGGTGTCCGTCAAACCGCCCCCTCCCTGCCCGAACGCGACCCGCCGATGGTTGCCGGTCAGACCGGTCTGGCCAGACCCGCTCGACCGGAGCGGCGCAAGGATCGATGGTCCGACTCGACATCCGACCGCGTCAACCGCTCATCGGACCGAGCAACGTTCCGTTGCAAACCTGCAACGGATGCGACCCAATCCCCATGCTGCCGGCCCACACCGACGTCGCCACCCAGGATCCGGGCCCGGCGCGCGGCCTCGACGATGGTGAGCAAGCCCGATCCGGTGACCGCCCGGCGACACCGATGCCGGCTAGAATCTTCGCATGATCGGCATCCGCTGTGGCCATCGACGGTGTCCCTCAGTCGTCCTCGCGACACTGCTCGCCTGGCCCCTGATCGGCTCGCTGGCCCATGCCCACGCGCGTGACTATCGGATCGATCCGGTTCACAGCCGAATCGTCTTCTTCATCGACCATGCCGGCTTCTCGCGCGCCATCGGCACCTTCTCGGGCATCGAGGGCCGGATCCAGTTCGACCCCGACGCCCCCGAGCAGACCCGGATCGAGGCGCGGGTGCCGATCGCCAGTCTCGACCTGGGCGATCCGGAGTGGAACCGCGCCATGCTCGCGCGCCGGTTCTTCCATGCCGAACGCCACGACCAT
>DIHI01000104.1:46705-46879 GCA_002420085.1 Lysobacterales bacterium UBA5700
GGTTCGCGATCCGTGGTCAGCTCCGACTGCGCGGCGTGAGCCGAGAAATCACCCTCGACGCCCGCCTGAATGCCGAACGCGCCCATCCGATGAACTTCCGTCGCACCCTCGGCGCCTCGGCCCAGGTCCGACTGGCCCGTGCCGACTTCCGCCTGGGCGCTTTCCCTGGGCTGA
>DIHI01000104.1:47056-48297 GCA_002420085.1 Lysobacterales bacterium UBA5700
GGACCGTTGGAACGCACTGACGATCGGCTTCCACTGGCTGACCCTGGTGCTGATCGTCGCCGTGGTCGCGATCGGCCTGTACATGGGCGACATGCCGAACTCGATGGCCAAACTCAAGACCTATGCCCTGCACAAATCGCTCGGCCTGACCGTGCTCGGCCTGACCGTGCTGCGCCTGGCCTGGCGCCTGCTGGCCCAGGCGCCGGCCCCGCTCGCCGACATCCCGGCCTGGCAGCGGCGCGCCGCCAGCCTGGGTCATGCCGGTCTCTACCTGCTGCTGTTGCTGGTGCCACTGACCGGCTGGCTGTACAACTCGGCCGCCAATTTTCCGCTGCAATGGTTCGGCCTGATCAACCTGCCGGCCCTGGTGGCCGCCGATCCCGAGCTCAAGGCATTCGCCCACGAGGCCCACGAACTGGCCTTCATGACCCTGATGGCCCTGCTGGCGATCCATGCCGGCGCCGCCCTCTGGCACCATCTCGGCCGCCGCGACGCCACCCTCGAACGCATGCTGCCGGGCATTCGCGCTGCCGGCCGCCACCCCACCTCAGACGACCCGGAACACACATGACTCGTGCGCACCCTGCCCTGACCCTCCTCGCACTCACCGTCCTCGCGCTCGCCAGCCCGCCACTCGGCGCACGCGACTGGCGGGCCGACCCCGAACGCTCGACCCTGGAATTCACCGGCAGCGCCCAGGGTGAAGCCTTCACTGGTCGCTTCGCCCGCTTCCAGCCGCGCATCCGATTCGATCCCGATCGACTCGACCAGGCCCGCTTCGACGTCGAAATCGACCTGGCCAGCGCCGACACCGGCAACAGCGAGCGCGACCAGACGCTCAAGGGTGGCGACTTCTTCGCGATCGGCCGCCACCCAAGCGCGCGCTACCTGGCCGAACGGTTCCGTGCCCTGCCGGATGGCCGCTACGCCGCTGACGGACAACTGACCCTGCGTGGCCTGACCCGACCGGTCACCCTGAACTTCCAGTGGCAACCGGGGCCGGGCGGTGACGGCACGACCCTGGTACTGGAAGGCGAGGCGGTACTGACCGGGGACACCGCGCTCGACCGCATGCAGTTCGACCTGGGCACCGGCGACTGGGCGGATCCGGACACCCTGGCCCACACCGTGCGGGTCGAGACCCGCCTGGTGCTGATCGCCGAACCGACCCCGAGCGAGCCCTGACCTGACCTGACCTGATCTGATCCGACCCGGCGCCCATCCCCGCGCCGGTTCAGACT
>DIHI01000072.1 GCA_002420085.1 Lysobacterales bacterium UBA5700
ACGAGCGCCTGCTGCGCGAGCTGTATGCCGAGGGCGGTTCGGAAGACGCTGCCAGCGCCGCCGCCGATCATGGCGTCGAGCGGCTTGGCAGCCTGGCCGATGCCGTTCCGGAGCCGGCCGATCTGCTGGAGAGCGACGACGATGCGCCGATCATCCGGCTGATCAATGCCCTGCTTACCGAAGCCTTGCGGCTGGCTGCCTCGGACATCCACATCGAGCCGTTCGAGTCGCGCCTGTCGGTGCGCTTCCGGATCGACGGCGTGCTGCGCGAGGTGCTCAATCCGAACAAGGCCCTGGCCGCCGCCGTCGCCAGCCGGATCAAGGTGATGGCCCGGCTCGACATCGCCGAACGCCGGCTGCCTCAGGATGGCCGCATCTCGCTGCGCATTGCCGGTCGGCCGGTCGATGTCCGGGTCAGCACGATCCCGGTCGGCACCGGTCCGGAGGGCGGCGAGCGGGTGGTGCTGCGTCTGCTCGACAAGCAGGCCGGTCGGCTCGATCTCGATCAACTCGGCATGCCGCCGGCCATCCGCGACCGGCTCGATGCCCTGATCCATCGCCCGCACGGCATCGTGCTGGTGACCGGCCCGACCGGCTCCGGCAAGACCACCACCCTGTATGCCGCCTTGCAACGGCTCAACGACGCCAGCCGCAACCTGCTGACCGTCGAAGACCCGATCGAGTATTACCTCGATGGCATCGGCCAGACCCAGGTCAACCCCAAGCTCGGTCTCGACTTCGCGCGTGGCCTGCGCGCCATCCTGCGCCAGGATCCGGATGTGGTGATGATCGGCGAGATCCGCGACCGCGAGACCGCCGAGATCGCCGTCCAGGCCAGTCTGACCGGCCACCTGGTGCTGGCCACCCTGCACACCAATTCTGCGATCGGTGCCATCACCCGGCTGCGCGACATGGGCGTGGAACCGTTCCTGCTCGCCTCCTCGCTGATCGGCGTGTTGGCCCAGCGACTGGTGCGTCTGCTCGATCCCGAGCAGAGCGAGACCTATCGCCCGAGTGCGGCCGAGTTCGCCGCCTTCGGACAGCCAGTCGAACCCGACCTGCAACTGCGCCGCCCGCGCGCGGGCGTCAACGGCTATCGTGGTCGGGCCGGTGTCTACGAACTGGTCGACATCGACGAAACCCTGCGCCGACTCATCCACGATGGTGCCGGAGAATCCCATCTGCTGGCCCACGCCCGCCAGCACAGCCCGGCCCTGCTTGCCGACGGCTGGGCCAAGGTCCGCGCGGGGCTGACCTCGGTGGAGGACGTGTTGCGGGTGACGCGGGAGTCGTGAGCGCCACCGTCAAGGCGCGCTCGTGGCAGGATTTTTGCAATTCCCAGGAGGCTCGCGATGATCACGCGGTTTCGCATCGACAACTTCAAGCGGCTGGGTGCGGCCGAACTCGACTTGGGCAGTGCCACGGTTCTGATCGGACCGAACAATTCCGGCAAGACCACCGCACTGCAGGCGCTGGCGCTATGGGACATGGGCTGGCGCCGCTGGGCGGAGAAGCGCGACCGAAGTGCCGCAAGCAAGCGCACCGGCGTGTCGATCAACCGGCGTGACCTGTATTCGATTCCCGTGCCCAACGCGCGACTGCTGTGGAAGGATCTGCATACCCAGGACACCAAGACCCAGGCAGGAAGGAAGCAGCCTGAAAAGGTCTGTATCACGCTCACCGCAGAGGGAGTGCATGACGATGTGCCCTGGACCTGTTCGCTGGAGTTCTACTACGCGAACGAAGAGTCATTCTACTGTCGGCTGAAGGACAACCCGAAGGACAGCCAGCCGGGCGTGATCCCCGAGGGGGCGCGCGCCCACAGCGTGGTGTTTCTGCCGCCGATGTCGGGTCTTGCCGAGCGCGAACACCGCAAGGAGCCCGGTGAAATCAATGTGCTGATCGGTGAAGGGCAGACTGCGCAAGTGCTGCGCAACCTGTGCTGGCAGTTGTATCAGCAGGAGGACAAGGCGGCCTGGAAGCGCATGACCGAACACATCGCCCGGCTGTTCCATGTGAACTTGCAGGAGCCGGTGTATCTGAAGGAGCGCAGCGAACTGGTGATGACCTATCGCGAAGTGTCCACTGGAGTGGAACTGGACCTCTCCTCGTCGGGGCGTGGCTGCCAGCAAGTGCTGCTGTTGCTCAGCTACATGCTGGCAAATCCTGGTGCGGTCCTGCTGCTTGATGAGCCCGATGCGCATCTGGAAATCCTGCGTCAGCGTGATGTCTACAACCTGATCACCGAGATCGCTGCGGAAACCGGTTCACAGGTCGTCGCGGCCAGTCACTCCGAGATCGTGTTGCAGGAAGCCGCCGAGCGGGATGTGGTGATGGCCTTCGTAGGTACACCGCACCGAATCGACACTCGCTCGCGTCAGTTGCAGGTCAAGAAGGCGCTGGAACGCATCCGCATGGCCGATTACGTGATCGCCGAACAGCGTGGTTGGTTCCTGTACCTGGAGGGCTCGACCGATCTCGCCATCCTGGCGCGACTGGCGGAGCGGCTCGGCCACCCGGCCACAGCTCTGCTCAACGACTCGGTTCCAGTGTGCTATCTCGGCAACAACAAGCCGCAGGAAGCGCGCGACCATTTCCAGGGTCTGCGAGAGGCCAAGCCCGACCTGGTCGGTTTCGTTCTGTTCGACCGACTGGAAAAGGAACTCCATGAGGGCTCGCAACTGATCGAGCGGATGTGGCGCCGACGCGAGATCGAGAACTATCTGGTGACGCCCGAGAGCCTGCGCGCCCTGGTGGTGAAGGGGCTGCGTGAGGACGATCTGATCGATCAGAGCGAGAAGGTCAACCGGCTTCGAGCCCTCGATGCCGCCATCGTTGAACTGGTCGAGGCGCTTCGCATCACCAACCAGCCCAGTCCCTGGGGGCCGGACATCAAGGTCACCGACCAGTTTCTCGACCCGCTGCTGAAGAATTACTACGAACGCCTGGGAACCCCGCAGCGTATCTTCAAGCGTGACTACCACGGCCTGGCCGATGTGATCCCCTTGGATCAGATCGATGGTGAAGTCATCACGATGCTGGATGATCTGCTGCGACTGGCTGAGCGAGCCAAGCCCGTCGGCGGCATCGGCGCGGGCTAGGCTGCGCACCTCACCCGCTGCGCCCTGACGCCGACGTTCGGCATCGCAATCGAGCAGGCTGGCCGGTGCGCC
>DIHI01000011.1:0-381 GCA_002420085.1 Lysobacterales bacterium UBA5700
CATCGTCGTCCAGACCTGGCTCGGTCAGCTCTGTCCGCTGACCATCTGGGAGAGCGACCTGCGCCAGATCGCCGGCCAGTCCGGCTACGGCACCAGCTTCATCGAACACTGGCTGGCCCGACTGCTGTTCTTCGAGGCGCCCTGGTGGCTGTTCGTGGTCGNNGCCCTGACCGGCCCGTCCTGACCGGCCCGTCCTAACCGGCTCCGCCCTGACCGATCGCAGCGCCCAGGCAGCCACGGCCGCGACCCGCCGCCGCAGTCGCTCGATCAGACCGGCTTCGACCGAGCCGAGCGCTTGCGCTTGGGCTGCAACAGGGTGCCGGTGCAGTTCGGCGCACCACAGCGGCAGGCCCAGAGTTTCTTTTCCGCCGCCGTGTGCGG
>DIHI01000011.1:532-2995 GCA_002420085.1 Lysobacterales bacterium UBA5700
CCTCGCCCTCGGCGATGTCGCGGATCGCCTCGATCCAGATCTTGTCCTTGCGCCGTCCCTTGCCCTCGTATTCGTGGATCACCGCCTCGCAGTTCGGATCGCAACTGTGATTGATCCAGCGCGCGACATTGCCATCCACGTTGGCATCGACCACGTACTTGTCGTTCAGCGTGAACAGGAAGGTGTGGCCGTCATCGGGGATCTCGCCGTATCGAGCATCGATTTCGGCATGCCTGCGCAGCCTGCCCTTGTAGCGAACGATCTGCTCGCCCGTGGCGATCGGCTCGGCGGCGAACACGCCCTTGCCATGGATGCGCGAACCGCGCGCTTCGATCTTCTTTCGAGGCATGGTCGATTCCGGAACGTCCCTGCACAGGGATGATGGGATGGGAGAACACACCGACCCGGTCGAACACATTGCTCGATCCGGCCGTCCAGCATTCTCGCCTATCGCGCCGGTTCGTGGCAGTCTCTGCTTCTCGCCACCCACCCGACCTGCCATGCTCCGTCTCCGTGCCCCATCGCTCACCCTGCTGCTCGCCCTGCTGGCCCGCCCGCTGGCGGCAGCCGAATCCGACCTGCCGGCCCTGCCGATTGCCCAGAGCAACAACGCCGTCGCCGTCGTCGAACTCGCCGACACCACCCGGCTGTACTCGTTCATGGGCCTGGGTGCAGGCAAGACCTGGCGCGACATCGACCGCCATGCCTTCGAGTACGACCGTACACGCGGCACCTGGCAGGCCCTGCCGCCGGTACCGGTCGAACGCGGTCGCCTGGCCGCCGTCGCCGCCACCGCCGGTGGCAAGGTCTACCTGTTCGGTGGCTACACCGTCGCCGAGGATGGCCACGAAGTCTCGACCCCGGAAGTGCTGCGCTTCGACCCGGTCGAACGCGACTATCAGTCGGTTGCCGGCATGCCGACTCCGGTCGATGACAGCGTCGCCCTGGTCTGGCGCGACCGCTGGATCTACCTGATCAGTGGTTGGCACATGGACGCCAATGTCGCCCTGGTCCAGGTCTACGACACCCACCGCAATCGCTGGCGACGTGCCACCGACTATCCTGGCGTCCCAGTGTTCGGCCACGCCGGAGCCATCCTCGAAGACAGCCTGCTGGTCTGCGATGGCGTGCGGCTCGACGTGATCGCCGAAAAGCGCCAGTTCAGCGCCACCGACCAGTGCTGGCGCGGCGAGATCGATCACCAGCGACCGACCCGCATCGCATGGCGCCAGATAGCCAGCCACCCCGGCCCGGCCCGCTATCGCATGGGTGCCGCCGCCGACCCCGAACGCGGCTGGCTGCTGTTCGCTGGCGGCAGCGACAACCCCTACAACTATGACGGCATCGGCTACGACCAGCGGCCCTCGACCGGCTCCGATCGGGTCCAGGCCTATGACCTCCGCCTCGATCGCTGGCTCGAACTCGCCCCCCTGCCGCAACCGAGCATGGACCATCGTGGCCTGCTCCGCCACGCCGGCCGCTTCCACCTGATCGGCGGCATGCGCGACCCGCAGCGCGTCAGCCCCGACGTGCTCTCGTTCCGCCCGACAGCCGCGCCCGAACCCACTCCGACCGCACACTAGAACCCAAGGCGGGGGCATTACCCGCGCAGCGGGCATCGCCCGACCCCACCTCCACCGGACGACGATGCCAGGACTGCTCGGCCGCCAGCATGAGTGCGGAGGGCCGACAGCGGCCAAACGCGGGCCTGGCCGAATGGATCGGACGCGATCGACTTGATCGAGCCGGACTGAATCAGTACAATTTCAGTCCGTTTTGCAACTGCTGGCCAACGCCGTGCTCCGCGTTACCAAACTCACCGACTATGCGACCGTGGTGCTGACCGTGCTGGCGGCGGAAACCGGCCAGGTGTTCAGCGCCAGCGAACTGGCCGAGCGCGCCTGCCTTGAGCCACCGACGGTCAGCAAGGTGCTCAAGCCGCTGGCTCGGGCCGGGCTGGTCGAGGGGTTTCGTGGTGTCCATGGCGGCTATCGCCTCGCGCGGCCACCGGAAGCGATTTCCCTGGCCGATGTGGTCGAAGCGATGGAAGGACCGATCGGAATGACCGAATGCAGTGTTCAGCACGGTCAGTGTGGCATCGAGCATCGCTGCGGCATCCGCACCGGCTGGCGCCAGGTCAGTGAACTGGTCGCCGATGCGCTGCGTGCGGTCAGCCTGGCCCACCTGGTCAATCCGGCGCCGCACGGCCCGAAACACATCGCGGTCCGCCTGGCCGCGCCCTGATCCGTCCTCGACCCCAACTGCCATGGCCATCCCTGCCGAAAACCGTGCCCTCGATCATCGCGATGACAGCGGCGACAACGCTGCCATCCACGCGCGGCTGGCGCGCCGCTACGATGCCGGTTTCATCACCGACATCGAGACCGACTCGCTGCCCCCTGGGCTGAACGAAGCGGTGGTGCGCTTCCTGTCGGCCAAGAAGGGCGAGCCGGACTGGCTGAC
>DIHI01000011.1:3161-3709 GCA_002420085.1 Lysobacterales bacterium UBA5700
CCCAAGGCCAAGTACCAGAGCCTTGATGATGTGCCGAAGGCGTTGATCGAGACTTACGACAAACTCGGGGTGCCGCTGCACGAGCGTGCCCGGCTGGCCGGGGTGGCGGTCGATGCGGTGTTCGATTCGGTGTCGGTCGGCACCACCTTCCGCAAGGAACTGGCCGAGGCCGGGGTGATCTTCTGCTCGATGAGCGAGGCGGTGCGCGAACACCCCGATCTGGTCCGCCGCTATCTGGGCAGTGTCGTGCCGGTGGCCGACAACTACTTCGCAGCACTCAATTCGGCGGTGTTCTCGGACGGCAGCTTCGTCTACATCCCGAAGGGGGTGCGCTGTCCGATGGAACTGAGCACGTACTTCCGCATCAATGCCGGCCACACCGGGCAGTTCGAGCGGACCCTGATCATCTGCGACGAGCGTGCCCAGGTGTCGTACCTGGAGGGTTGCACGGCGCCAATGCGCGACGAGAATCAGTTGCACGCGGCGGTCGTCGAACTGGTCGCGCTTGATGATGCCAACATCAAGTATTCGACCGTGCAGAACTGGTA
>DIHI01000135.1:0-2982 GCA_002420085.1 Lysobacterales bacterium UBA5700
CAACCCTGACCGAGAATCACCCGTCGCAGCCCAACCACAACACCTGGCTGCATGATCCAGCGCCGAGGACACCTACTCGAATGCGTAGTTAGACGGCAGCGTCACTTCCTCTTGCTAGGACGCTGCGTCAGTGTGCTGGCGGCTGCGGACTTGGAAGCTGCGCTACTGCGGCCATCGCGCAGGACTTTCGATGCTGCCGATGCAGCTGACTCCGAAGTCAGCTTGCCCGGCGTGCGCTGAGACAAGGCGCTTGCCGCCGATGTTTTAGATTTCGCGCCAGTGTTCGGACTTGTCAAAACCGAAGATGCCTTCGATCCGACGGACCTGGAGGTAGTTTCACACTTCTTCGCCATAGCCTTTCTCCTGTCGTTCATGTACTCCGCTGCGGCGGATTACCATGTAAAACCGCAGCCTAAGCCGACTACCGGGTGTTCGTGTGCAGAAATCTTCGCAGGAATATCGAGTTGTTCAGGCCCTGCCGCCTGTCCAGACAGCTTGAGTATGCAGCCTTTCAGGTACGTGGGATTCATCACGTTTGCAGCGTCTCACCGTGCGGGGCTGATGTCAAGTGTTGTGGATGGGCGATGTTGTGGATGGGCGATCACACATGCGGTTCGAGCCAGTGGGTTCCGATGCGAACGTTCTGGACATTGCCCGACGCGCCGACGTTCCCTGGTTATTCCTGCAACACATGCAGCCGCGTGGATTCCGTCGCATCAGGGCGTTGGCTGTCCAGTCTCGAGATTGCGCATCACCGCATATGTGCATGCCGACATCGCGAACACCGGGTCGTGCGGTTTCGGGTGTGCCGGTCGGTTTCGCCGGGCTGTGCCGGTGTGGATCGGTACCGGTGTGGATCAGGCGTATTCGTCGAGCAGGCCGAGCGGGATTCGGGTGGTCGATTGCGGGATGGATGGGTTGGTTGATTCGGGATGTGGATCGGTGTCGTGGCGGGTGGGATGCTGCGGGTTGGTGGTGGGTCGGCGATCCGGGTCGGCGCCGGTGCCGATCTGGGCGCGGATCAGGTCGTGACCCTGGGTGGCCAGCAGGTCGCGGAGCTTCGGCAGGGTGTCTTCGAGGGCACTGCGGGCTTCGGCGCTGGCGGCGACGAAGTCGAGGCGCAACTGCCGGCCTTCCTGCTCGATCTGAATCGTGACGCTGCCGAGTTCGGGGGGTGACAGGCGGATTTCGGCCTTGTTGATGCGCGTGCCGAGTTGCCAGCCAATCTGGGCGGCGATGTCCTGGGCGCGCTGGTCGGTGCGGTCGGTGGCGATCGGACGTGCGACCGTCGGATGGAGGGCCGAGATCGAGGTGGATGGACGACTGCTTTCGGCTGCCTGGGTGGGTTCGTGGCCGGTCAGGGCTTCGATGCCGGTTTCGCTGACCGACAGCCGGGTGGGATCGTGGTCGGCTGCGGTGATGCCCTCGCGGCCGATGCTGGCGAGCAGGATGGCCGGTTGGCTGGCCTGGTCGGTGCTGCGGGCATGCGGGCTGCCGGTGGGCTGCACAGGCGCTGGATGCGGGTCGGCCAGGGTGGCTGGGTCGTGCTGCGGCTGGCCGGTCGGATTCGCCGGGTCGGCGCTGGGTGTACGACCGTGATCCGGGCGAATGGCCAGCGGGTCGGCGTTGACCGGGTTGAGCGGATCGCCGGGGGCGGCGCCGATCGCAGCCGGCTGGCCGGATCGGTCGGGTTGGGGGTGGGCCGGGAGGCTGAGGGAGGCGCTGGCAGTCGGGTCGGCGATGCGGATGGTCGGGACCGATGCAAACGGCAGCCAGGGCAGTGCTGCCAGGGCGTTCGGGTCCGTTGGGTCGTGCTCGGGATCGTGGGCAGGGGTGGCCGCGTCCGCCGTATCGGTCAGTGGCTGCGGGATGCCATTGGCCGAGGGTCGGACGCCATGGGCAGACGAGATCTGGCCGGGCAGGGCGACGGCGGGCAGGGCAACGACGGACGGGGTCGCTCCGGGCTGGCCGCTGAGCGTGCTGGCGAGCAGGGTTGCGAAGGCAGGCTCGGCGATGGTGTGGGTGGCATCGGCTGCGCTGCTGGCTCCGCTGTTGGCGATGGTCGGAATGCCTGGCTGTGTACCCGACAGGGTCGATTGGCTGATCGGGCCAGAAGTGCTGGCGATGGGGCTGGTGGTGGTCATGGGTCGTTGCGTTCGCGGCGGCTGCGGTGCTGGCGTGCGGCCAGGTCGTCGAGGCTGGTCTGTTCGCGCTTGCCGGCGGCGCGGGCGGCGCGCACGCGGTGGCTGGCGGCCAGTTGTTCGAGTGCCTTGCTGTCGCGGCTGGCGAGCAGCAGTCTGGCGCGTTCGAGGTCGGCGTTGGCACGGCTGCGCTCGACGATGGTCTTCTGCTGGTCGAGTGCGCTCTGAACCCGTTCACGGAAGCGTTGGCGGTTGACCAGCAGGGCGGCGGTCGAGGCACCCCGGTCAGGGGCGGCGTATTCGGCGGCATAACGGGCCAGTTCGTGCAGGCGCTGCTCGTTGTCGCTGAGTGCTTTGAGCTTTTCGGCGTATTGCCGGGCGGCTTTTTCCTCGCAGGTCTCGGCGTGTTTCAGCAGGGGGTCGAATCGGTTCGCAGGCATGCTCAGGAATCCTGTGCTCGATGTGCCGGGGTGTCGAAGAGTGCGGCGAGGTCGCGGCGACTGGCGTTGAGATCGGCCGATTCGCCGACTTCCTGGGCGAGGAAGCGGCGGATCGCGGGCCACAGGATGATGGCGGCATCGACCTGGGGGTCGCTGCCGCTCTGGTAGGCGCCGATGGCGATCAGGTCGCGGTGGCTGTTGTAGGCCGACAGGGCCTGTTTCAGGCGCCGGATGCGCTCGCGCCAGGGCAGGTCGGTGATGTCGTTGACGACTCGACTGACCGAGGCTTCGACATCGATGGCCGGGTACAGGCCGCTCTCGGCGACGCTGCGCGAGAGCACGATGTGGCCGTCGAGGATGGCGCGGGCGGCATCGGCGATCGGCTCATGCGGGTCGTCGCC
>DIHI01000135.1:3129-23848 GCA_002420085.1 Lysobacterales bacterium UBA5700
ACCAGGGCCGGCAGTCTGGCGAACACCGATGGCGTGTAGCCGCGCGTGGTCGGCGGTTCGCCGACACTCAGGCCGATCTCGCGCTGGGCCTGGGCGAAGCGGGTCAGCGAGTCCATCAGCAGCAGCACATGCTGGCCCTGATCACGAAACCATTCGGCGATGGCGGTTGCGCGCAGGGCGCCGTGGATGCGGGCCAGTGGCGGTCGGTCGGCTGGGGTGGCGATGACCACGGCGCGGCGCAGGCCGGTTTCGCCGAGGGTGACATCGACGAAGTCGCGGACTTCGCGGCCGCGTTCGCCGATCAGTCCGACCACGATCACGTCGGCTCGGGTGTAGCGGGTCATCATGCCAAGCAGGGTCGATTTGCCGACACCGGAGCCGGCGAACAGGCCGATCCGCTGGCCGCGTCCGATCGGGGTGATGGCATTGATGGTGCGCACGCCGACATCGAGCGGTTGGATGATCGGTTCGCGCGCCAGGGGATTGATCGTGGTTCCGGTGAGGGCGACGGCATCCTCGGCGCGCACCGGGCCACGGCCGTCGAGGGGGACGCCCTCGCCGTCCAGGACACGGCCGAGCAGGCCCTCGCCGACCTCCACCGCGCCGCTGCCGAACACTGGAACCACCCGCGCGCCGGGCCGCAGGCCGGCCAGTTCCGAGCTGGGCATGAGGTAGGTGTTGTCGCCAGAAAAACCGACCACTTCGGCGTCGATCCAGCGTTCGCGGCCGGCCTGGATGCGCGCCGGGACGCCCAGGGCGAGGTCGCAGCCAGTGGCTTCGAGGGTCAGTCCGACGACCCGTTTGAGAATGCCTTCGCGGACCATGAAGCGCTCGTCGGTCGGCACGTGCAGGCGGCGCAGGCGGGCCGCCAGTCGGGCGTCGCGTTCGGCCTGCCAGTTTGGTCGTTCGCCGGTCATGGCCGATCCGCTCCCTGCAGAGCCGACAGCACCGAGTCGAGTCGGGCGGCGATGCTGCCGTCCAGTCGCAGGGTGTCGGTGTGGACCCGGACATCGCCTCGGCCGAGGCCCGGATCGGGCAGCAGTCGGGCTTCGATGGCGATGCCTTCGCGCATCAGCAGGGGTTCGATCACGGCCAGGTCGCTGGGGTGCAGCTTGATCTCGGCCGGTCGGGCCAGTTGTCCGATGCTGTGGGTGGTGTCGGCGATCAGTTCGGCGAGCGCTTCGGGTTCGGCCTGGTAGCTGCGGCCGAGCAGGGCGCCGGCAATGCGCACGGCCAGTTCCGAGAGGGCCGCCTGGACTTCGGCATCGAGCTGGGCCAACGGTCGGGAGAAGGCGTCGATCAGGCCGGCCAGATGGGCAAGCTGGCGGCGGATTTCGCTCTGTGCCTGGGCCATGCCTTCGGCGTGGCCAGCGGCGTAGCCTTCCAGCCGGGCGGTCTGTTCGATGTCGGCCAGTTCGGCCAGGCTGGGGGCGCGCTTGGCTGCGACGTCGAGATCGGGCGGGCGCCAGGCGACTGCCGTGCTCATACGAAGTCCTCGTTGGCGGCACCCAGGGTGATGGCGCCCTCATCGGCCAGGCGACGCGCTACTGCCAGCACGTCCTTCTGGGCGGCTTCGACATCGGCCAGGCGCACCGGCCCCTTGGCTTCCATGTCTTCGAGCAGAATCTGTGCGGCGCGCTGCGACATGTTGCGGGTGATCTTTTCCTGGACCTTGGGATCGGCGCCGCGCAGGGCGATGCCCAGCCGATCGGCCGGCACGTCGCGCAGCAGGGTCTGGATCGATTTGTCGTCGAGCTCGGCCAGATTGTCGAACACGAACATCAGATCCTGGATGCGATCGCCGAGCTTGCCATCGACTTCGCGAATGGCGGTCAGCAGGGCCTGTTCACTGGCCGAGCCCATGTGGTTGAGGATGTTGGCGGCGACCTTGATGCCGCCGACGCTGGACGATTTCAGGTTCTGGTTGCCGGAAAACTGGCGCTCCATGATTTCATTCAGCTCGTTGAGGGCATTGGGCGGGATGCCGTCGAGGGTGGCGATGCGCAGCAGGACATCGCTCTGGGTGCGTTCGGGCAGCAGTCTGATCACCTCGGCGGCCTGGTCGCTTTCGAGATGGGACAGGACGATCGAGATGATCTGCGGGTGCTCGTTGCGAACCAGTTCGACCACGGCGCGCGGTTCCATCCACTTCAGGGCGTCCAGGCCCTTGGTGTTGCGGCCGAACAGGATGCGGTCGATCAGTCCGCCGGCACGCTCTTCGCCCAGTGCCTGAACCAGCACGTTGCGGACATAGTCATCGGCTCCGACCCCGAGCGAGGTCTGGTCGTCGAGATGGCGGACGAACTCATCGACCACCTGTTCGACCTGCTGACGGTTGACATTGCCGATGGTCGCCATGGCCATGCCCAGCCGCTGCACTTCCTTGGCGCTCATGTGCTTGAGCACCTGGGCGGCATCGGTTTCGCCGAGCGACATCAGGAACACGGCGGCCCGCTGCACGCCGGACAATGCGCTGCTCTCAGCCATCGCCGCCTACCCAGGTCTTGACCACCTGCGCGACCCGCTTCGGATCCTGGGCGACCGCGCTGCGGGCGACCTCCAGCCGCTGTTCGTAGCCGGACAGCCGCGCCGGTTCCGGGCCGGATGCACTGGCCGAGGGTAATTCGCGCGGGCTGCCGGCGGCGCTGTCGAGGTCATCCAACTGCACGCGCCGGGCGACCGCGACCGGGGTCGCGGCGAACTGCCGCACCATCGGTTTGACTACGGCCAACAGCAGGACGATCACCGCCAGCGAGCCGCCGATGAGGCGCAGGGCATCCCACAGCAAGGGATGCTCCCAGATCGGTGGTGGTGTGCTCGGGCCGGTTTCGGCGGGCCGAATGAAGGCGGCGTTCATCACTGAGACCGAATCGCCACGTTCGCCGTCGAAGCCGATCGCCTCTCGGACCAGGGCTTCGAGGCGGGCCAGTTCGTCGGCAGTCAGTTCCCGGCTGCTGCCATCGGCGGCGGGAATCAGATCGACCAGCACGGCGGCGCTGACCCGCCGCACCCGGCCGCCCGGCTGACGGGTGTGGCTGACCGTGCGGTCGAGTTCGAAGTTGCGGGTGGCGCTGCGTGAGACCAGGCTGGCGGCGTCGCCGGTGGCCGGTTCCGGGCCGGGCGGAGTATTGGCCAGTGCGCCCGGAACGCCGGCCGGCTGGCCGGTCCCGGCGCTTTGCTCGCTGGTCTGTTCGCTGCGTAGTTTGGTCGGGTCGGGGGTGAAGGTTTCCCGGGCTTCCTCGCTCTCCGAGAAATCCAGGTCGATCGCGACCTCGGCGCTGACCCGGCCGGGACCGGTCATCGGTTCGATCAGGCTCTGGATGCGCTGGCTGTAGGTCGCTTCCAGTCGCCGGGCGCGCTCGAACTGGAGGTCGCTCAGGGCGGTTTCCGAGGTCGGGTCGGGCGGGGTCAGCAGGCGGCCGCTCTGATCGACCACCGCGACCGCGCCAGGATCGAGGTCGGCGACGCTGGCCGCGACCATGCGCACCACGGCATCGACCTGGTTCTTGTCGAGCGCGCGGCCTGGGAACAGTTCCAGCACGACCGATGCACTGGCGGCACCCTGGCGGCGCGCGAAGGCGCTCGGTTTGGGCAGGGCAAGGTGGACGCGGACATCCTTGACGGGCCGCAGGGTCTTGATGCTGCGTGCCAGTTCGGTTTCCAGGGCGTGCTGGTAGCGGGCGCCCTCGATGAACTGACTGACGCCGAACCCCTGATCGCCGCCGATCACCTCGAAGCCCTGACGTTCGCTGCCCTGGGGCAGGCCCTGGGAGGCGAGCTTGAGGCGCGCCTCGTGCAGGCGTTCGGTCGGCACCTGGACGGCACCGGTGTTGTAGTCGAGCTGGTATTCGATGCCGAGTCCGCGCAGGGCTTCGGTCACCTCGGCGGCATCGCGTTCGGTGAGCTGCGGATACAGCGGCGCCATGGCCGGGGTCTGCGACCAGAAGAACAGGTACAGGCCAAGCGCGACGGCGCCGGCCAGGGCCAGCAGGCTCCAGAGCTGGCGGAAGCTCGGCAGTTCGGCGATCCGTTCGGCGATGGCGGTGTTCACGGTGTCTGCGTCCTCGGTCGATGGCGCTGGGTCACAGCGGCATGTTCATCACGTCCTGATAGGCCTGGACCAGACGGTTGCGAACCTCGACGGTGGCGCGGAATTCGACCTGGGCCTGCTGGGCGGCCACCATCACTCGGGCCAGATCGGCACGCGGGTCGCCGATCTCGAAGGCATGCATCAATTCACCGGCGCGTTGCTGACTGCGATTGACCTGGCCGAGACTGTCGGCCAGGGCACGGGCAAAGCCACCACCGGCGTCGGGCGCGGCGGCCGCCGGGCGCGGCTGAGCGGCAGTGCCGATCTGGCCTTGCAGGCTGCGAATCTGCGACAGGACGGAGGCGATGGCGTCGGACATGGGCGCGGGTCAGGTGCTGCGACGGGTCTCGGGACAGGGACGAAGCGGGCGATGTTTCGCCTGGGTGCTGCAAGAGCCGTGCCGTTCAATCGCCGCTGCGGTCGAGCCCGAACTTGCGCAGCTTCTCGGCCAGGGTGGTGCGACGCAGGCCAAGCAGGGTCGCGGCATGGGCGATCACGCCATCGGCACGGGCCAGGGCGGCGCGCAGCAGGCGCACTTCGATCGCTGCGAGATGCGCCTTGAGGTCGATGCCTTCGGCCGGGAAGTGGTCCGACGGCTCGTCAGCCCCGGTGGTGATGGCCGACGGATCCGCGTTCACGCGCTGCATCGGATCATGCAGCGGTTCGGCGACCGCTGATGACCGGGCACCGGCGGCAGCGATCGGTGCCGATGTTCGCGGCCCGTCGCGGACATCGCCGTCGGCGGCGGCGTAGCGTGCCGGCAGGTCACGGGCGTGGACGGTGGCATCCGGGTGCAGCACCGCCAGCCGCTCGATCAGGTTGGCCAGCTCACGGACATTGCCGGGCCAGGGATACCGTTGCAGCACGGCGATCGCATCCGGGGCCAGGGCCACCCGACCACGACCAGTGCCGGCCAGATGATCGCCGATGGCGGCGATCAGGTCGGCCAGATCGCTGGCGCGCTCGCGCAGGGGCGGCATTTCGATCGGAAACACGTTCAGTCGATAGAACAGGTCTTCCCGGAACAACCCTTCCTCGATGCGTGCTTCGAGGTCGCGATGGGTGGCGGCGATGATCCGGGCATCGCAGGCGATGGTCTGGTTGCCGCCGACCCGCTCGAACCGGCGCTCCTGCAAGACGCGCAGCAGTTTGACCTGCATCGGCGGGCTCATGTCGCCGATCTCATCGAGGAACAGGGTGCCGCCCTGGGCCATCTCGAAGCGACCCTTGCGGGCCGTCAAGGCGCCGGTGAAGGCGCCTTTTTCATGACCGAACAACTCGCTTTCCAGCAGTTCCGCCGGAATTGCCCCGCAGTTGATCGCCACGAACGGGCCATCCCGGCGCGGCGAGGCGCTGTGGATGGCCCGTGCGGCGACTTCCTTGCCGGTGCCGGATTCGCCGAGCAGGAGCACGGTGGTGTCGAAACCGGCAACCTGGGCGATCATCCGGCGCAGCCGCCGGGTGGCCGGTGCGTCGCCGGTCGGACCATCGCCGACCCGTTCGGCGACGGCATCGTCGTCAAGCCGCTTGACGCTGGCGCGTTGCAGGAATTCCACCAGTTGCGCCTGCTTGACCGGGTAGTCGAGGTTCCAGCATTGGGCGGGGCCGAGGTCGAAGCGCCGGCCTGCATCCAGATGGTGCTCGGGCAGCACCAGCAGCGGCGGATGCAGCGGGTCGGCCCGCAGCCAGGTCAGGAAGCCACGCCAGGCAACGCTGTCCTCGAATTCGCCGAGCACCACGGCCAACCAGTCGGTCGGCCGGTGCTTGCCGAGATTCAGTTCGTCGATGTCCGATATCGGCATCGGCGTGCAATCGACGAAGTCGATCAGGGTCGCCAGCCGCTCGGCGCGACGGCTGTCGGCATCGACGATCAGGATGCGCGACTCACTCACCGCCGTGCTCCGCGTGCGGGCGTTCGCGCAGGCTCTCCAGCACGGTGGTGACGTCCTGCATGTACGACAGTTTGCTGACGAAGGTGTCGGCGCCGGCCCGTGCGGCATGTTCGCGATGCTGGGCATCGTCGAAATGACTGACGATCGCCACGAACGGCGGCGCGTCCTGGGCCTTGATCAGCCGGCAGGCTTGCAGGCCGCCCATCTCGGGCATCGACAGGTCCATCAGGACCGCGTCCGGGCGCAGCGATTCCGACAGCCGGACCGCTTCCAGGCCGTTGTGGGCCAGGCCGGCAATCTCGATCCAGTCGAGCGCCCGGAAGCGCCGCACGGCGGCCTTGAGGAAGCCGTCGTGGTCATCGACCAGCAGGATCCGCAGAGAGGGGGTGGATGTGGCCATGATTCGCCTCCGATTCGATGTGGATGCGGCCCGGCCGTTCAGTGGGCACAGGCCAGGCTGCGACCGCGTCGTTGCCGTTCCCGGGCCGGCGCGATGCCCATGATGTCGCGATATTTGGCCACCGTGCGCCGGGCGATGCGAACGCCCTGGCGGGCCAGCAGGACGACGATCGCATCATCCGGCAGCGGTGCGCTCGGCGCTTCGGTTTCGATCAATTTGCGAACCATCGATTGCACCGCTGGACCGGACACCTCGGCACCCTCCAGCCGGACCGCGAAGAAGCGCTTCAGCTCGAAGGTTCCGAACGGCGTCTGCACGTACTTGCCGGTGGTGATCCGCGAGACGGTCGATTCGTGGACGCCGACTGCATCGGCGATCTGCTTGAGGGTCAGCGGCGCCATCGCGCCGGCACCGGTGCGCAGGAATGCCTGCTGGTGCTCGACGATCGCCGCCACCACCTTGAGCAGGGTTTCGTGCCGGGTACACAGGCCGCGCGCGAACCAGCGTGCCTGTTGCAACAGCTCCCGCAGGGTGTCGGTGCCGGGCTGGCGGTCGCAGCGATCAAGCAGTTGCTCGCTGATCGGGTCGATCCGGATGCGCGGGGTGCAGCGGCGATTGAGCACCACGCGCCAGCCCCGGCGTCCGGGCTCGATGCGGACATCGGGCACCACGGCGTCGGCCGAACGCGCCAGTCGCGCGCCGGGGCGGGGGTCGAGCCGCAGCACCACGGCCATCGCTTCGGCCGCCTGCTCGGGCTCGATGTTCAGAGCCTTGGCCATGCGCAGCGGATCATGGCTGGCGAGCAGTTCGAGGTGCCCCTCGATGATCCGTCGTGCCAGGCTGCGCCCCGGAGTCGGTTCGCGCAGTTCGGCCAGTTGCACCGCCAGGCACTCGCGAACGTCGCGGGCGCCGATGCCTTCCGGCTCGCAGCGCATCAGCAGGTGGCGGACCGCCTCGATCCGCTCGGCGGCCAGGCCGGCGGTCCTGGCGGCATCGGCCAGGTGCTCCGGAGCCACTTCCAGATAGCCGCTGTCGGCGACATGGTCGAGGATCAGGGCGGCCAGGGCCAGGTCGTCCTCGGCCAGGCCGCGCAGGGCCAGTTGCTCCAGCAGGTTCAGGCGCATGTCGGTGCTTTCGCCGGCCGGCAGTCGGGCGAAGATGTCGTCGGACTCGCCATCAGCCAATATCGCGGTCCGCTCGAAGGCATGACCGATCGGACCTTCGGCATCGATCTCGATGCAGTCCTCGGCGCCATCGACGGGGTCGTCCTCGCAGGCTTCCAGCATTGGATTGCTGTCCAGCACGCGCCGCACTTCCTGCTCCAGACGGATCGCGTCGAGCTGCAACAGGCCGATCGCCTGGAGCAGGTGCGGGGTCATGGTCAGGTTCTGTCCGAGTCGTTGCGAGAGGGTGGCTTTCATGACGGTGTCTCCTCGACCGGCCGTGCCGGGCATGGAGGCAGTGTCGGTCACCGACGGCGGTCGGGAAATCGGGGCGTACCCGAGAACGGTCGGGAAAACCCCCGCCCAGATCGGGGAAAACCCTACAGCGGCGGTTTTCCGTCGTCGCCGTTGCGGCCATCGACATAGCGAGTGGCATAGCGGACCAGTTCGCTGGCCCGGCGCAATCGCAGGGTCTCCATGATCCGGGCGCGATGGCTCTCGACGGTCTTGACGCTGATCTCCAGGGCGGCGGCGATCTGCTTGGTCGTCTCACCATGGCCGAGTCGGCGCAGGATCTCGCGCTGGCGTGGTGACAGGGCATCGACCCCGGCGCCCACCCCGGTCGGTCGCACATGCGGCGCCAGCAGTGCTCCGGACACCCGTGGACTGAGGAACAGTTCGCCGACCGCCGCCGCCCGTACCGCCAGTTCCAGTTCGGCCACCGCAGCATCCTTGAGCACGAAGCCACGCACCCCGACATCCAGGGCGCGCCGGACCGTCTCGGCGTCGGAATGCATCGAGCAGACCACGGCGGCGATTTCCGGGTGCCGGCGGCGCATCGCCTCGGCGACGTCGAGGCCGCTGCCATCGGGCATCGAGAGATCGAGCAGAACCACGTCGGGCCGGTGCAGGGCGATCAGGTCCATGGTCTCGCGGCCGCTGCGCGCCTCGGCGACCACCACCAAGCCCGGCAGACCTTCCAGCAGGCGCCGGAGTCCGGCCCGGACCAGGGTGTGATCGTCGGCGATCAATATCCGCACGGCAGTCTCATGTTCGAGATGCCGACACCTTAGCCGAACGACACTGCTCACGGGAAGCGTCGGGCATCGGCTGATCGCCTGGCTGACCGGGTCAAGTTCCAGAGGGACCGGCCGCTAGCTCGGGCGAGGCGGGTCAGGCGACCTGCCATGCCCCCGACCCTCTGGAGTTCAGCACATGAGCGACACGCTTTATCAACGTCTGGGCGGTGATGCTGCCGTCGATGCCGCCGTCGATGTCTTCTACCGCCGGGTGCTCTGCGATGACACGCTGGCCGACTTTTTCGAGGCGGTCGATATGGATGCCCAGCGCAACAAGCAGAAGGCATTCCTGACCATGGCCTTCGGTGGCCCGAATCGATACACCGGCAAGGAACTGCGACAGGCCCATGCGCCACTGGTCGCCCGTGGCCTCGACGATGGCCACTTCGATGCCGTTGCCGGCCATCTGAGTGCGACGCTCGCTCAGCTTGGGGTCACTGCGGATCTGATCGATGAGGTGATGGCCATCGCCGGTAGCACTCGCAACGATGTGCTGGGCCGCTGATCGACCATGGCGGCGGTTCTGCTCGCCGGCCAGCGCTTGCCGATCGCGCCCGGTCAGTCGGTCCTGGACACGCTGCTGGCTGCCGGGATCGATATCGCTCACGGCTGTGGCGTGGGCGTCTGCGCACGCTGTCTGGTCCGCACCGATCCGTCGCTGGCTCCGGAGTCTGCTCAACGGCCATTACGGTCGGCTTTGCGCACACGTGGCTACCTTCTGGCCTGCCAGTGCCGGCCGAATGCCGACCTGCCGATCGAACTGATCGATGCCCAAGCCCTCCAGGTTTCGGCGACCGTGGTCGAAGCCCGGAAGATCGCGCCGGACATCTGCCGGCTGCGGCTCGAACCGGACTTGCCGTTTGCCTACCAGGCTGGCCAGTTCATCCACCTCGGTGCGCCCGATGGCAGTGCCCGTGCCTATTCGCTGGCCAGTCTGCCCGAGCGCGATCGATACCTGGAATTGCACGTCGAACGGATTCCAGGTGGTCGGGTCAGCGGCTGGCTGCATGACCATGTTCGGGCGGGCGATCGAGTGACGTTCAGTGGCCCCTGCGGCGAGGCTGTCTACAGCCCCGGCCAGGAACAGACGCCGATCCTGGCGGTCGCCACAGGAACCGGTCTGGCCCCGCTGCTGGCGGTCGCCCGCGATGCCCTGGCAAGTGGCCATCGTGGACTGCTGCATCTGTATCACGGTGCTCGAAGCGTGGCCGGGTTGTACGGCCGTGGCTGGCTCGAAGAGCTGCTGCGTGATCATGACACTTTCGCGGTTCATCGCTGTCTGTCCGGATCGGGTGTGTCCGGATCGGGTGTCGAAACGAAGGCGCCCGGAGTCGATTCCGAGGTTGAACCGGCTCGACCCGACGACACGCTGGGGTTGCGACACGGGCGGGCGCTCGACCTGGCCCTGGTCGACCACCCCGATCTGCGTGGTTGGCGGGTCTATCTGTGCGGTCATCCGGACATGGTCAGGGCCGGACGCAAGCGTGCCTATCTGGCCGGTGCAGCCATGGCCGACATCCTCGGCGACCCCTTCCTGCCTACCTGAGCGTCCGGGTCGCGCGCTGCGCCGCATCGGACCCGTCGAGTCGCCAGGGCCAGTGCCAGTGAGGGGGTCGGACAGCCTTCGCTGCCGGGTACGGCGATGGTTCGAGGCTGACTCCGGCGGCACACCTCCGCGCACCACCGACGCCCATCGTGGCAGCCAGGTCACCCGGCAGACCGTACATCAGGCCGCACAACCGGCGCCGCCCGTGCGATCATCGCTGGCGCTCGCAGTCGGGGCCGTCGGCCTCGGCACCTGCGACGGCCGCCTCGAACTGGACCTCATCCGATGCACTATCCCGACTACCCCTTCACCCGCCATACGTTCGAGGTGCGGCCCGGCATCCGCATGCATTATCTGGACGAGGGACCGCGCGATGGCGAGGTGCTGGTGATGGTCCACGGCAATCCATCGTGGAGCTACTACTGGCGGCACCTGGTGTCCGCCCTCGGCGCTCGCTATCGCTGCATCGTGCCGGATCACGTCGGCATGGGCCTGTCGGATACGCCGGACGACCGCGCCTATCACTACACCCTGCAATCGCGGGTGGACGATCTGACGGCCCTGCTCGATCACCTGGATGTGCAGACACGGGTCACCCTGGTGGTCCACGACTGGGGCGGCATGATCGGCTTCGGCTGGGCACTGACCCATGCGGCGGCAGTGGCGCGCCTGGTGATCCTCAATACGGCGGCCTTTCCGATGCCAGCCGGCAAGCGGCTGCCCTGGCAACTGCATCTGGCGCGCACGCCGGTGCTCGGGGCATTGCTGGTGCGCGGCCTGAATGCCTTCGCCGAGGGCGCGGCCCGCTCGGGCGTGTTGCGTCGCCTGCCGGAACCGCAGCGCCAGGCCCTGGTCGCGCCCTATGACACCTGGGCGAACCGTCGGGCGGTCCACCGCTTCGTCCAGGACATCCCGCTGCGACCGGGCGATCCGGCCTGGGCATTGGTGGCGGCGGCTGGCGAGCGTCTGCCTGAGTTCGCCGATCGGCCCTGCTTCATCGGCTGGGGCCTGCGCGATTTCGTGTTCGATCGGCATTTCCTCGATGGCTTCCGACAGGCCCTGCCGAACGCCGATGTCCATGCCTACCCCGATGCCGGTCACTACGTGCTGGAAGACGCCCACGAACGGCTGATACCGGCGATTTCTGGATTTCTCGATCGGCATCCGCTGCCGACCCCGAGCCGCTGAGCCGCTGATGGCCGCGTGCAACATCGCCGAGACTCTGACCCGGATGGCCGAGCGCCAGCCGGAAGCGATCGCCCTGCGCTGTCCGAGCGGGCGTGCCGCCGATGGTCGGACCCGCTACGACCACACGGTCAGCTATCGGGAACTCGATCGTCGTTCCGATGCCATCGCGGTCGGTCTGGCTGGTCATGGCATCGGCCGTGGCACCCGGACCGGAGTGATGGTTCGGCCCGGCCCGGAGTTCTTCGCCGTGATGTTCGCCCTGTTCAAGGCGGGCGCCGTGCCGGTTCTGGTCGATCCCGGAATCGATCGGCGCGCACTCAAGGCGGCGCTCGCCGAGGCCCGGCCGGAAGCCTTCATCGGCATTCCCCTGGCCCAGGCGGCCAGCCTGCTGCTCGGCTGGGCGCGCGCCGATATCCGACGCCGGGTGACGGTCGGTCGGCGCTGGTTCTGGGGTGGACCGAGTCTGGCCCAGGTCGAGCGGGCGGGTGCGGCTGCCATCGCCGCCACGCCAGCGCCATCCGTGACCACCGACGGCGATGATGTCGCCGCGATCCTGTTCACCTCGGGCTCGACCGGCGTGCCCAAGGGCGTGGTCTATCGACATCGGCATTTCCTGGCGCAGATCGAACTGCTGCGCGAGGCTTTCGCGATCGCGCCCGGTGGCGTCGATATGCCGACCTTTCCGCCCTTTGCCCTGTTCGATCCGGCACTCGGGCTGGCCAGCATCATCCCGGACATGGACCCGACCCGACCGGCACGGGCCGATCCAGCGCGACTGGTCGAGGCCATCACCCGATTCGGCGTCGATCGCCTGTTCGGTTCGCCGGCCCTGATGCGCGTGCTGGCCGATCATGGCGCCCCCCTGCCGAGCCTGCGTGCCGTGACCTCGGCCGGGGCGCCGGTGCCGCCCGACGTGGTGGCCCGGATGCGCAGCCTGTTGCCGGCCGACGCCGGCTTCTGGACACCCTACGGCGCCACCGAGTGCCTGCCGGTGGCGGTGATCGAGGGTCGCGCGTTGGAAACGACCCGGACCGCGACCGAGTCCGGTGCCGGCACCTGTGTCGGTCGGCCCTTGTCGGCCAATTGCGTTCGGATCATCGCGATCAGCGATGACGGCATCGACGACTGGCATTCGGCCGTCGAACTGGCCGAGGGCGAGATCGGCGAGATCACCGTCGCCGGCCCGACCGTCACCGATGCCTACTTCGGGCGTCCGGAAGCGACCCGGCTGGCCAAGATCCGTGAGCCCATGCCGGACGGCCACGTGCGGATCGTCCACCGGATGGGTGATGTCGGCTATTTCGATCGCGACGGCCGGCTGTGGTTCTGCGGCCGCAAGGGTCAGCGGGTGCAGACCGAGGCCGGCACGCTGTACACCGAGTGCGTCGAACCGGTGTTCAACCGGCATCCGGACGTGGCGCGGACCGCCCTGGTCGGAGTCGGCCCGGCAGGCCGGCAACTGCCGGTGCTGTGCGTGGAGCTCACTCAGCGCCGCAGCCGACACCAACGCAACCGGATCCGCGAGGAACTGCTGGCCCTGGGCAGCCAGGTGCCGGTCACGGCCGGGCTGCGGACGCTGCTGTTCCATCCGGGATTTCCGCTCGATATCCGTCACAATGCCAAGATCGGTCGTGAGACCCTGGCACGCTGGGCGACCCGCACCCTGGGACACGCCTGAACGCGGTCGCCGATGGCATCGGTTTGCCGGCACTCTGGCCGAATGACGGAAGACGGATCAATCGACAGTTCGTTTCGAGGTGACGCAATGAAGGTGCTGGTGACCGGAGCAGGTGGTTTTCTTGGCCAGGCCGTGTGTCGGCTGCTGCGTGCCCGCAGCTATCAGGTGATCGGCTTCCAGCGGGGTCATTACCCGGAACTCGCCGACATGGGCGTGACCGAAGTGCGCGGCGATCTGGCCGATGCCGAAGCCGTGTCTGCCGCCAGTGCCGGCTGCCAGGCGATCTTCCACATCGGCGCCAAGGCCGGTGCCTGGGGCAGCTACGAGGACTATCACCGTGCCAATGTCCTGGGCACCGAAGCGGTACTGGCCGCCTGTCGCAGCCACGGCATCCAGCGTCTGGTCTACACCTCGACGCCGAGCGTGACCCACCGCGCCACCCGACCGGTCGAGGGTGGCAATGAGATCGATACCCCCTACGGAACCGGCTTCAAGGCGCACTACCCGACCACCAAGGTGATCGCCGAGCAGGCGGTACTGGCCGGCAATGGTCCGACCCTGGCGACCGTCGCACTGCGTCCGAGACTGATCTGGGGACCGGGCGACAATCAACTGCTGCCGCGTCTGGTCGAACGTGCCCGCGCCGGCCGTCTGCGCTTTCCGGGTGGCGGCGGCAATCGCATCGACACCACCTACATCGACAACGCCGCCCAGGCGCATCTGGATGCCTTCGACCATCTCTGGCCGGGCAGCGCCTGTGCCGGCAAGGCGTATTTCATCTCCAACGGCGAACCCAGGCCGCTGCGTGACGTGGTCAACGGCCTGCTGGCCGCCGCCGATGCCCCGACCGTGGACGCGGGTCTGCCGTTCTGGCTGGCCTATGCGGCGGGTGCCGCACTGGAGGCGGTCTGGCACCTGTTGCGGCTGTCCGGCGAGCCGCCGATGACCCGGTTTCTTGCCGAACAGATGGCAACCCCGCACTGGTACGACATCAGCGCCGCCGCCCGCGATTTCGGGTATCGCCCGCAGGTGTCGTTCGACGAAGGACTGCGCCGCCTGCGCTCGGCGCTGCGGACCGACCCGTCCGGCTGACCGCCCGGCGCACGCCGTCGGGACGGCATCCCGCCCCGACCGTCGCGCCGACGCGCTCACCGGACCGACGAATACACCACGCCCTGCTTCATCACGAAGTACACGTCTTCCAGCACCGAAATATCGGCCAGCGGATCGCCGGGAACGGCGATCAGATCGGCATCCAGACCGGCCTTGATCGCCCCGGTCTGGTCATCGATGCCGAACAATCGCGCCGTGTTGAGGGTGGCGGCCCGGATCGCCTCGATCGGCGCCATGCCGAAGCGAACCATGCGCGAGAACTGCCGGGCATTGTCGCCATGCGGGTAGACCCCGGCATCGGTGCCGAAGGCCATGACCACCCCGGCCCGATGGGCCTTCTCGAAATTGGCCCGTTGCTGGCCACCGACCCGGCGCTCCTTCTCCAGCGATTCCGGCAGGATGCCGGCCTTCTCGCCCTCACCGAGGATGTACTCGGTGTTGTAGATGTCCATCACCAGCACCGTTCCGCGCTCACGAGCCAGGCGAATGCCCTCATCGTCGATGAAGCTGGCGTGCTCGATCGAATCGGCGCCGGCCAGGATGGCATTGCGAATGCCGCTGGCACCGTGGGCATGGGCGGCCACTTTGCGACCGTGGCTGTGCGCCTCCTCGACCATGGCGGTCAGCTCTTCGAGGGTGTACTGCGGAGCTCCGACCTCGGTGCCCTTGGACAGCACACCGCCGGTTGAGCAGGTCTTGATGAAATCGGCACCGAACTTGACGTTCTGCCGTACCTTCTGGCGCACCGCCCAGGGGCCGTCCGCGACGCCCTCGCCACGGGCCTGGTATTCGGGCGGCAGCAGCGTGTTGTCACCGCAGTGGCCACCGGTGATGCCGATGCTCGGGCCGGCCACCAGCAGACGTGGGCCGACCACCTCACCAGCGGCGATCGCATCGCGCAACGCGACATCGGCATACCCCGGCGCCCCCGGAACACGCACCGTGGTGAAGCCGGCGGCCAGGGTCTTGCCGGCATTCTTGACGCCCTTGAGCGTGGCCGCCGGAGTCGATACCGCCAGGCGGCGATACCCGTGATCGCTGGCATCGCCGAGCAGATGGCTGTGCGCGTCCATCAGACCGGGCAGCAGGGTGACATCGCCCAGGTCGATCACCCGCGCCCCCTCGGGCACCGGCTGATCCGCCGCGACCACCGCCTCGATCGTCCGACCCCGCACCTGCACGGCACGCGCATCGAGCAGGCGCCCGGACTCGACATCGAGCAGGCGTGCGGCTCGAATCACCGTGAGCGGCTCGGCCGCAGCCGCATCGTCGCTGTCGGCAGCGTGCAGGCTGCCGGTCAGCGAACCGGCAAGCATAAGAACGAAAACCAGGGAACAGCGCATGGAGGGGCTCCGGTCGGATCAGCGGTGCAGCTTACCGCAGCCCACCGGCAGCGATCGAACGGCGGCCATCGGTGCCCGCTGCCCATCGTCACCCGAATGCCGAGTGCTGCCCAGGGGGCGACGGTTCCGAGTGATCGAACGTGATGGGCCGCATGGTTCTGATATCTGCCCGGCGTGATGTGGAATCAGCCAACCGTTCATCGTCGCATGATGCATGGCCAGCCAGCACTGCCGACGATCAGGCAGTTCCGACCCAGCGAGAAACGAGACAGGGAGGTTGCCGATGACGGTCAGTCATTCAAGATATGCATGGTGCGTGCTGCTGAGTCTGGCGCTCGCTGGTGGTGTGGTACAGGCCGCATCGGACCCGGATGCCTATCTGGATGTCACCGTCGAGGGCGATTCGCGCGTACCGGGCCTGCTGTCCACCGAGGGCAGTCGCTTCGATACCGATTACACCGTCGAGCCCAGCAATACCAGCGGCTCGCCAGCCACCCGCAAGACCAATCGTCTGCGCCTGAACTTCGGTTGCCGGCACGGCGGTGGCTATCTGACCGGCTGCCTGGTCAGCCTGTTCGTCGATAGCCGGGCCGGCACCGGCGGACACGTCCACAGCAGCGATCGTCCGACTGGCAGTTTCACTCGACTGTTCGGCACGGTCGATCCACACACCGGCCTGCTGGAGACGGTGTTCACCGCGCCGGAAGCCAGCGGCATCATCACGATCTATGGCGAGGCGTTCCACCCGCTCACCTTCGTGCGTTCGGCGGAGTTCACCATCGGGGTTGGTTTCGAGGGACTGGTCGAACTGCCGGACTCGGATCAGTACCTCAAGATCGGTAGTCGGCCAGAGCATCCGGACAACCATTTCGGCACCTCGACCCTGGTCACCCGGATGCAGGAACTGGCCGCCGCCTACCGGGAAGCCTACCCGGATGCGACGCCGCTGGAGTACAACGACATGAGCCTGGAGTTCGGCGGCGTGTTCGACCTGAACAAGAACTGGGCTCCCCCGCATCGAGGCCACCGTACCGGTGTGCATGTCGATCTCAGGACACGGACTTTGACGGAAGAGCAGATTGAAATGATCAAGATGTTTGCAAACAAATTCAACCTGCTCGTATACGACGAAACATCAACCGCCACACCACATTTTCATTTGACAGCGCGTTGAAGGGGGTGGCATTCATGTATCTCAAGAGAATTACTCCCATGTTGCTGGCAATGGCTTCGGTCTTTTCGCCGACCGACGTTCGTGCGGAAATCCATATCGCGCCGCAACGCATGGATCACCCGACCCTGGTCACTTCAGGTGTTGTGCGCGATCCGGCCTCGCACGTGTACACCTATTCCTACTCGATATTCAACGAACCGGAGAACCCGAGTGGGATCGATCGATTCTGGTTGAAGTTGCAACCGGAAGCCCGATTGGTCGGAGGCGTTGCAAGCCCGAAACACTGGTCAGGTAGCTACATCGATTTCCGCGCCATGATCATTTGGGCAGGTACTGACATAAGGCCGTTCATCCCGGAGGGATACGTCCATGACGGCCACTCGCTGTCGCCGTATGGACCATTCATCCAGCCGGGTGAATCAATGGACGGCTTCGCGATCCAGAGTTTCGGTGCGCCGGTTGCCGGGATCGGCTACACCCAGACGCGCAGGCCCTTGCCCTGGGCCGATGATGCTGACGAGTTGGAGGATCTGCCGTTCGCATCCGATCAGCCCGAAGACAATGGCTTCCAGGTCGAGGTTCAGGTGCCGGGCTTCGAGCCTGGATTCGTCGGCAACCGCCGACCGGCGGTCGATGGGTTCCTGGTGTTCGTCAATCTGGTGGAAAAGGACAGCTATCAGGGCGCGGCCCTGGTGGTGATCCGTTTCGGAGCCGGTGGCGAGCAGGTCGATACCGGCAGTTTCCGGGCCAGCCTGAATCGTGAGGACGTGACCGGACGCTTCGCCTTCGACGCGACCTATGGCGGATGGGCGGCCTGGTTTCGGCCGGGCGAGAGCCCGCTGCGGGTGGGCAGCAATGTCCTGCTGACCTCGGTCGAGGGCACGGTGCCTGGCACCTTCGATCGAGTCGCCCGCGATACCGATCGGGTGAATTTCAGCTTCGAGCCGTGACTCCCGGCCGAATGACGATGCGGAAAGACAGCAAGGGCAGACCCGCCGGTCATCACTTCGATCACCGCCCGGCAGATCGACACGCCGGGCAATGATCCGGGTGGGTCGGGGTCACGCGCATTCGCGACGGTGCAGCCGTCAGGCTGCGGTACCGCTCGGTTGACTGATACGCCCTCGATACCGTCATGGCCGCTGCTGCGGGTATCAGGATGGCGCGCCGGACAGTATTGCATCCGGTAGTGGATCGCGACTCACGTCGCCAGATGAACCCGGTCGCGGCCGGCGTGCTTGGCCTGGTACAGGGCGGTGTCGGCGGCTTCGAGGGCATCGCGGATGCGACGCTCGCCAGGACACCAGATCGCGACACCGATGCTGAGGGTGATCCGGAGGGCACCAAAGTCGTGTTCGGCCACTGCCGTCCGCAGCCGTTCGGCCAGGGTCAGGGCCGGGGTGCGGTCGCAGCCTTCGAGGACGACGGCGAATTCTTCGCCACCGAAACGATAGAGCGGCACCTTCGACGGCAACTGCGCGCCCAGCACGGCGGCGACCTGGGTGATGATGCGATCGCCGATCAGATGGCCGTGATGGTCGTTGACCGCCTTGAAGTGGTCGATGTCGAGCAGCAGCAGGGCGCAGGGTGGGCTGTCGGCTGGTGTCTTCTCGATCCGCTCCAGCCACTCGTTGAAGGTGCGGCGGTTGTAGCAGTTGCTGAGCGGATCGCGGGCGGAATAGAACCGCAGCATCGCGCCGGCACGGTGTTCGAGGAAGGCATAGGTCGAGACGAAGCCGACCAGGACGAAATAGCTGAAGCCAAGCCGGGCGGTGTCGAGCACTCCCATGATCGGATGGGACAGGGCCACGGCGGCAACCCCGTAGACGATGCTCAGGATCAGGGCCGGCCGCACCGACAGGATGAAGGTGACGCTGACCGGAAACAGGTAGTACCAGAAGTGGAAGCTGCGCCCCTGAAGCCAGGCGAACACCGGCAGGAAGGCGAAGATCGCCGCCACCACCACGAAGAAGGCGAAGCCGCTGCGCTCCCGGTCGAGCGCGAACAGCAGGATCAGGCAGACCGTGAGTATGCCGGCGATGATCAGATCGAGCGCGACCACCGCAACGAAGCCGCTGCGGGCATTGAAGATCGCCAGCGACAGCACGGTGGCGATGAAGAACAGGCACAACACGACCGCGATCCGCCAGCGGACCTGGACCCGAAGCGCCCAGTACGAGCCGTCGCGCATGCTGTCGTCTGATGCGGTGGTCGCCATGATCGGGCGATTATCGCGCCACAATCGTCATTTCGTCGATCACGGTCGCTCGGGTAGGCTGTAGCGATGAATGGACTCCCTCCCTCCGAACCCCTGCGCGAAATCGACCTTCCGGCGACGGACGACCCGCTGCGCGACGATGTCCGTCGGCTCGGTGCCGTGGTCGGGGAGATTCTCGCCGAGCAGGTCGATCCCGAATTTCTCGCCGAAGTGGAAAGCATCCGGGTGGCGGCGATTCGCCGTCGCGAGGATGCCGCCCCGTTGACCGAGCTGTCCGGCCATTTCGCCGGCATCGCCGTCGAGCGTGCGGAATGGCTGGTGCGTGCCTTCGCGACCTACTTCCAGGCAGTCAATCTGGCCGAACAGGTCCACCGCATCCGTCGCCGTCGCGACTATCAGCGGGCCAACGCCTCACCCCAACCGGGTGGACTGGAGGCCGTGCTCGGCCATCTTCGTAGCCAACAGGTGCCGGCCGAGCGGCTGGCCGAATTGCTGCCCCGGCTGCACATCGAGCCGGTGTTCACCGCCCACCCCACCGAAGCCACCCGGCGCGTGCTGCTGGAAAAGGAACGGGAGATCGCCCGTCGTCTGATCGAGGACATCGACGGCAACCTGACCCCGAGCGAGCGCGAGCGGATGCTCGAACGGGTGCGGATGGCGCTGACCACGGCGTGGCAGACGGCACTCACGCCGCCGGAGAAACCGACCGTCCGTGACGAACTGGAACAGGTCGGTTACTACCTGATCGAGACCCTGTATCGGGTGTTGCCGGCGTTCTACAGCCAGTTGCAGCGCGCCTTGAGCGACAGCTATGGCACGGTGGACGAATTGCCCGATGTGCTGAGTTTCGGTTCCTGGGTCGGCGGCGACATGGACGGCAACCCCAATGTCGGTGCTGCCACCATCGCCGATGCCCTGGCCAGCCAGCGCGGTCAGATCCTGACCGCCTATCGCCGCGATCTCACCAAACTGGCCTCGGTGCTGACCCAGTCGCTGGGCGTGGTGGGTTTCGACCCGGCCGTGCTGGCGCGGATCGAACACGAGCGGCAGCGTCTGCCGGATGCCGCCGCTCGCCTGCGGCCGCGTCAGGCCGACATGCCGTATCGCAATCTGCTGACCCTGATGTCGGCGCGGCTCCGGGCCAGCATGCGGGTTGATGATGACACCGGGTATGCCACGCCCGACGAATTCCTGGCCGACCTGCGTCTGATCGAGCGCAGCCTGTGCGACCACCGGGGCGAGCACGCCGGAGTGTTCGCCCTGCGCCGCTTGATCCGGCGCGTGCGCTGCTTCGGGTTCCACCTCGCCACCCTCGATCTCCGCCAGGAGTCGCGGCAGCACGATGCCGCCCTGGCCGCCTTGCTCGCCGACCCCGACTTCCCGGAACGCCCGGCCGCCGAACGCAGCGAGCGCTTGCGCGCGGTCATCGCCGATCCGACGGTGGCACGGCCGGATGCCGAGGCGGCCGCCCCGGTCCTGGCAGTGTTCCAGACCATCGCCCGCCTGTTGCCCAGGTATGGTGATCGTGCCTTCGGACCCTACATTGTCAGCATGAGCCGCACCGCCGCCGATGCCCTGGCCGTGCTGGCACTGGCGCGCGTGGCCGGCTGCTGTGCCGACGGCCGGCCGGTATCACTCGACATCGCCCCGTTGTTCGAGACCGTGGATGATCTCGCCGCCGCCGGCGATACCTTGCGCTCGCTGTTCGCCGACCCGGTCTATCGCGCCCATCTGGCAACGCGCGGCGGACGCCAGATCGTCATGCTCGGCTATTCCGACAGCGCCAAGGATGGCGGCCTGATCGCCGCCCGCTGGGCATTGCAGCGCACCCAGGT
>DIHI01000135.1:23933-25853 GCA_002420085.1 Lysobacterales bacterium UBA5700
GAACTGACCGCACTGGCCGCCGAGGCCGGCATCGACATCGCCTTTTTCCACGGCCGTGGCGGTTCGATCAGCCGAGGCGGCGGCAAGACCGAACGGGCCGTGATTGCCGCGCCGCGCGGCTCGGTCAACGGCCATCTGCGGGTCACCGAACAGGGCGAGGTGATCCATCGCAAGTACGGCCTGCGCGCGATCGCCCTGCGCAATCTCGAACAGACGGTCGGCGCCGTGCTGCGCGCCAGTCTGACGCCACGACCGGCCGAGCCACGCGAGCACCGCTGGCGTGCCATCGCCGCCGAGATCGCCGAACATTCGCGCACTCGCTATCGCGACCTGGTCTGGAGCGACCCGGAATTTCCCAGTTATTTCCGGGCGGCAACCCCGATCGATGTCATCGAGCGTCTCCGGATCGGCTCCCGCCCTTCCAAGCGCGGCTCGGCCGGCGGCGTCGAAAGCCTGCGCGCCATTCCCTGGGTATTCGCCTGGGCGCAGAATCGGTCCACCCTGACCGGCTGGTTCGGCGCCGGCGCCGGCCTGAGCCACGGCATCGAACGGATCGGGCTGGAGGCCATGGCCGAGATGGCACGCGACTGGCCCTTCTTCGCCGGACTCATCGATGATCTGGAAATGGTGCTCGCCAAGTCGGACCTGGCCATTTTCGAGTGCTATTCACGCCTGGCTGGCCCGCTGCATGCGCGGTTCTTCCCGCGCATCGAAGCCGAGCACCGCACCGTGCGCGACGCCGTGCTGGCAATCAAGGGCAGCGATGTCCTGCTGTCCAGCGACCGTCGCTTGCGGATGTCGATCCGCCTGCGCAACCCCTACGTCGATCCAATCAGCCTGCTCCAGGTCGATCTGCTCCAGCGCTGGCGCGACGCCGATCGTCCCGACAATGGCCTGTTCCACGCCCTGGTCGCCACCGTCAACGGCATCGCCGCCGGCATCCAGAACACCGGCTGATCAGCCGAGTTGGCGGCAATCCTGGAGTGCCCGGAAATACCCGGACGATTCCGGCAGGGACAGGGCATCGTCATCGGCGGCGCCGGTTCGGCTTGCATCTCACGTTCGGGCTCATCCGGCACAGCAGGACAGTTGCGTGACATCCCTGCTGAAGGTCTGGGCAGCGAGCTTGAGCCCTTCAACCATCGTGAGGTATGGAAACAACCGGTCGGCCAACGCCGAGACGGTCATCCGATGGTGAATCGCCAGGGCGGCGGTCTGGATCAACTCGCCCGCCTCGGGCGCGACGGCCTGCACGCCGATCAACCGGCCGGTGCCGGCGTCCGCCACCAGCTTGATGAAACCGCGCGTGTCGAAGTTGGCGAGCGCGCGCGGTACGTTGTCGAGCGTGAGGGTGCGGCTGTCGGTCTCGATTCCCTGGCGGCGGGCCTCGGCTTCGGAGAGACCGACCGTGGCGACCTGCGGGTCGGTGAACACCACGACTGGCAGGACAGTCAGATCGAGCACCGTGTCACCGCCGGTCATGTTGATCGCAGAACGGGTACCGGCCGCCGCCGCGACATGGACGAACTGCGGCTGATCGGTGCAGTCGCCGGCTGCGTAGATGCCTGGCACACCGGTGCGCATCCCCGAGTCGATTCGGATCGCTCCCTGTGCGTTCACCGCGACGCCGGCCGCCGCCAGATTCAGCGCCGCCGTATTCGGGCTGCGGCCGGTGGCGATGAGCAGCCGATCGGCACGCCGTTCGCCGTGTCCAGTGCTGAGCAGGAACTGATCATCCTGATGGGCCACCCGACTCACCTGGGCATGTTCAAGCACCTCGATCGCTTCGGCACGGAAGGCATCAGCCAGCGCCGCACCGATGGTCGGCTCCTCGCGAGAGAGCACCGTGCTACGCGCCAGGATCGTCACCTGGCTGCCCAGCCGGGCGAACGCTTGCGCCAGTTCGACCGCGACCACCGA
>DIHI01000135.1:25998-54634 GCA_002420085.1 Lysobacterales bacterium UBA5700
AGTCCCGCGATCGGCGGGATCGTCGGACTCGCGCCCGTTGCGATCAGGCAGCGGTCGAAAGCCACTGAGCGGGTGCTGCCGTCGGCAGTCGTCACGGTCAGCATGCGTGTGTCGGTGAATCGGGCCTCGCCGGTCACTCGCGTGATGCTTGGATTGCCGTCCAGAATACGTTGGTACTTGGCGTGGCGCAGTTCCTCGACGCGCGCCTGCTGCTGGATGAGCAGCCGCTCGCGCAGGATGGCCGGCACTGCCGCCGCGATGCCAGCGTCGAACGGACTCGCGGCACGCACATGGGCGATGTGGGCGGCGCGGATCATGATCTTGGACGGCACGCAGCCGACATTGACGCAGGTGCCGCCGATCGTGCCGCGCTCGATCAGCGTGACGCGCGCACCAAGCTCCACGGCCTTGAGTGCGGCCGCCATCGCCGCGCCGCCGCTGCCGATCACGGCGATGTGCAGTCGGTCGGGCAGGCGGTTTTCGACCGTGCAGCAATCGCTCATCACGGCTCTCCCTGCCCGGCATGGCAATCGGGCCGGTCGCAGCGGCGACTGGCCGGCGAGAGCAGATCCCAGACCGATACCGTCAGCATCAGGCCGATGCCGGCATAGGTGGCGTAGCTGCTCCAGCCGTACTTGAACCAGGGATACAGCGACAGCAGCACCAGGGTGGGCCCGAGCATGCCGAGCACACTGCGCTGCCACTGCCGATGGCTGAACCAGCCCAGTGCGTTGATGATCAATACCAGCCAGGCGAAGCCCGGCAACAAGGTGTTGATGAACAGTCCTTCCCATCGACTCAGGAAGCCGAGGCCGATCGCGGCACCCAGGCTGGCGATGGCAGGGAAGCACATCGCGCAGCCCATGGCCGATACCAGCGCGCCGAGTGCGCCGGCCCTGTCGGTGATGCGCATGAGCGGATTCATGGCCATCCGTTTTCCCTCCCGTCTGTGGCGCGCTAAGCTTATTTCCGTAGTCAGCTACGGAGTCAAGCACAGTGGACGCTCTGCCGGAAAACCTGACCATCGGTGCCTTCGCCAAGGCGACCGGGGTCAACGTCGAGACGATTCGCTTCTATCAACGCCGGCAACTGCTGCCGACCCCGGATCGACTCCATGGCAGCATCCGCCGCTATGGCAGCGCCGATGTGGCGCGGATGAAATTCGTCAAGGCTGCCCAGCGGGTGGGGTTCAGCCTCGACGAGATCGGTCAACTGTTGAGGCTGGAAGACGGCACGCAGTGTGGTGAGGCGGCCGAACTGGCCGCACTACGGCTGGCCGATGTCCGCGCCCGCCTGGCCGATCTCGTGCAGATGGAGGTGGCACTGTCGGGCTTGCTGAGCGCGTGCGAGGCCGATCGCGGCACGGTCTCATGCCCGCTGATCGCGGCATTGCAGCGCTGACCGCCGCATGCCCGCCAGCGTGCCGGCGGGACCGGCTGTGCGTGAGGCACGGGCATGCGCAGGGACGCATGCAATTTCAGGATACGGCAGACAGGGATCGAGTCGGATCACTGGAATGCAGCCGCCCGGTCGGCCGTTAGTCGCTCGCGGGCAGGCGGAAGTCGGCGCGCAGAAAGCGGTTGCGGTAGAGCGAGGAGGCGCCGCGTTCGATCGCGATCGGGTGCTGGAACATCGGGCCGTCGAACACGCAGGTGTGGAATTCGCCGTACTCGCCACACGGGTCGATGTCGGGCGGCAGTTGGTCGAGCAGGCTGCGATTGAATTGCCGGGCGAGGAAGTCGGCCGACAGGCGCTCGCTGTCGATGCAGCAGATGCGGGCCTTGAGTCCGGCAGCGATCATCGCGTCCGCCAGGCTGCGGCTGTCGGCGCCAAACAGGGGATAGACGGCGGTCCAACCCAATCGGCCGCAGACCTGGTCGCGATACGCTTTGATATCGGCCAGGAAGATGTCACCGAAGGCGATGTGGGCAAGGCCCGGCCAGCGCAGTCGCGCCAGTTCCAGGGCGGTGGCGAAGGCGCCCTCGTAGGCCAGGTTGTCGGCCCGGTCGGGCATCGGCGCCTCCAGCAGGGGCAGGCCGAGCGCGCGTGCCTGGGCGGCGATCACTTCACGGCGCAGGCCGTGCAGGGCGACCTGGGCGCCGTCTTCCAGGGTGGTCAGCAGGCCGATCGGTCGGTAGTGCGATGACTGTTGCAGGCGGTGCAGGGTCCAGGCGGCGTCCTTGCCGCCACTGAACGAGACCAGGATCGGGATGGCGGGGGCGTGGCTCAATCGACGTTCCGATGCTTGCCGACCCAGGGTCGATACCAGGCCCGGATCCGTGCCAGATCGGCGTCCAGGTCGGTGCCGAGTTCAAACGTGGCGCCGATGCCGATGGTGCGATCCGGGTAGTGGAAGTAAGCGCAGGCAACTGGAACCGAGGCCGGTTGGGCGATTCGCCAGAAACCGGATTTCCAGCGCTCGACCCGCTTGCGGGTGCCTTCGGGGGCGATCACCAGCCACAGGGCATCGGCTTCGGCAAGCCGTCGGGCGGTGTCGCCGACCAGGCCGCCGGGGGCAGTGCGGTTGGTCGGGATGCCGCCCAGCCAGAGCAGGATCGGCCCGAGCGGCCACCAGAACAATTCGGCCTTGGCCATGAATTTCATGTCCAGGCCGAGCGCGAGCTTGGCGGCCAGACCCCAGAAGGCATCCCAGCCCGAGGAGTGCGGTGCAGCGATGATGACCAGTCGCGGGTGGGGCGGAAAGCGACCGACGATGCGCCAGCCGCCCAGCCACATGAGGGTCCGGCCGAAGCCGCGTGCGAACCGGCCATGGGCGCGTGGGGCGCACTCGGGGACGTCCACTTGCAGCGGTTGGCGATGGCGCATCAATCGTCTCCGCCGGGGACACGTCGGGTTCGCTTGAGGTCGGAACGCACGCGCTTGCTGTCCAGTCGTCGGCGTTCAGCGCCGGCACCGGGCCGGGTGGCGATCCGCGCCTTCGGCACGATCAGGCCGGCCGCGATGAAGGCGATCAGACGGGCGCGGGCATCCTCGCGGTTGCGGTCCTGGCTGCGAAAGCGCTGGGCACTGAGCACCAGGACGCCGTCATCGGTCAGTCGCCGGTCGCGCTTGGCCAGCAGCCGTTGCCGCAGCGGTTCCGGCAGCGACGGTGAGCCGGCGATGTCGAAGCGCAATTCCACCGCTGTGGCGACCTTGTTGACGTTCTGGCCACCGGGTCCGGCCGAGCGCACGAAGCGCTCGACCAGTTCCTGTTCCGGGATGGTCAGACGGTCGGAAATGCGCAGCACGGACGCGGGCTCCATGAAGGGCTTCCGATTCTACGTCGGAACGACGGGCTCGGATCGGCCGGAGTGGTGCGGCGGGCTCGGGTCGGGTTCGCCGATCGGCAGTGCGGTCGGGTCGGGGAGCGTCCAGCCGAACCGATCCAGTACGCACTGCCAGTCGCGATCGAGCGGCGCCGCGACGGCGATCCGGCGATCGCCGTCCGGATGCTTGAAGGCCAGCCGCCAGGCATGCAGCAACATCCGGTGGACGCCGAGATGGCTGCGGAACAGGCGGTTGCGCTGGCCGTCGCCGTGGCTGGTGTCGCCGATCAGATGGTGGCCGACATGATGCAGGTGACGGCGAATCTGACGGAACCGCCCGGTTTCCGGTTGGCAGCGCAACAAGGCGAAGCGCGAGGTCGGGAAGCCGCCCGAAGGCAAGGGCAGTTCGCCCCTGGCCAGCACCTGGTAGGCGGTGCGGGCCGGTTTGCGCTCGGGCTTACCGGGTCCGCCGTCGAGCGGATGATCGATCAGGCCGTGATCCTCGGCCGGCCAGCCGCGCCCGACTGCGAGGTAGTCCTTGGCGATCTCGCGGGCCATGAACGCCCGACCGAGTCGGCCGGCGGTCTCGGCATCGAAGGCGAGCAGCAGGCAGCCGCTGGTGGCACGATCGAGTCGATGGGCGAAATGGACCCGCTGTCCGAATTGCCGACGCAGCCGATCGAGGGCGAAGTCGTGTTCGCCGCGTGCCAAGGCGCTGTCGTGCATCATCAAACGCGCCGGCTTGGCGACCACGGCCAGGCTGGCGTCACGGTACAGCACCTCGATCGAGTCGAGTGTGCTCACCTGCGTCGTGGCCAGGCTGCCATGAAGGCACCCAGCGCACCGACTCCGGCGACCCAGACGGCGACCGGGATGCCGGCCATGCGCTCGCCACCGGCATCGAGGCCAAACAGCACGGCGGCAGCGATTAGCAGGCCGGTCCCGAGGATGGCGTAAACGGTCTGACGCTGACCACGGCGAGTCGCTTCGACCAGTTGGGCGATCTCGTCCGAGCGCATTCGCACGATGTGCCGACCGCTGCTCTGCTGCAACAGCCACTCGCGCACCAGACGTGGCATGTCCGGGGCGTGGGTGATCAGTTCCGGCATCCGCTTGACCAGTTCGCGCCGCAACTGGCGCGGGCTGTAGCGTTCGCGCAGGATCGATTCCAGCACCGGGTGAGCAACCGCCCAGATGTCCAGACTGGGATCCAACTGGCGGCCGATGCCTTCGATGTTGAGCAGGGTCTTTTGCAGCAGGATCAATTGCGGTTGCAGGGTCAGTTCGTACTGCTGGGCGGTGCGGAACAGCTTGACCAGCACTTCGCCGAGCGAAATTTCGGCCAGCGGTCGGGTGAAGTAGGGTTCGCAGACCGCCCGCACCGAGGCTTCCAGTTCGTCGATGCGGACGTGGTCGGGCATCCAGCCGGCCTCGACGTGCAGTTCGGCGATCCGCCGGTAGTCCCGGCTGAACATGGCCATGAAGTTTTCCGCCAGGTAATACTGGTCGGCACTCGGCAACTGGCCCATGATCCCGAAGTCGAGCGCGATGAAGCGCGGGTCGTCGCGGCGCGCCGGGTCGGCATCGACCCAGATGTTGCCGGCGTGGGCATCGGCGTGAAAGAAGTTGTCGCGGAAGACCTGGGTGTAGAACACTCGCACGCCCTTGGCGGCCAGTTTCCGGCGATCGATGCCGGCCGCATCGATCGCCGCGATGTCGTCTGACGGGATGCCGCGCAGCCGCTCCAGGGTCAGCACCCGCTCGCTGCTGTAATCCCAGAACACCTCGGGCACGTAGAGGTCGTTGGAGGCCAGCCAATTGCGGCGCAGCAGGCTGGCGTTGGCGCCCTCGCGCTGGAGATCGAGTTCGGCCGACAGGGTGTTCTCGATCTCGGCGACCACGTCCAGCGGCCGAATCCGGTCGGCACGCGGATGGGTGTGGGCGACCACCTGGGCGAGGGCCTTGAGCAGGGCCAGATCGGCCGTGATCCGTTCACGCACGCCCGGCCGCAGCACCTTGATCACCACTTCGCGACCGGGTTGACCGTCACGGCCGGGCAGGCGGGCGGCGTGGACCTGGGCGATCGAGGCCGAGGCCAGCGGCTCGATCTCGAACTGCGCGAACAGCGTGGAGATCGGGGTGCCTAGTTGGGCCTCGATGATCGCCTGCGCCTGCGCGCCCGGAAACGGCGCGACCCGGTCCTGCAACAGCGCCAGTTCCTCGACCAGATCGGGCGGCAGCAGGTCACGTCGGGTCGAGAGAATCTGTCCGAACTTGACGAAGATCGGGCCCAACTCCTGTAGGGCCAGACGCAGCCGGGCGCCACGTCCGAGGGTGCGGGGATCGATCCCGGCACGCGCCACGAACGGCCGCAGCAGGGCGGCATAGCGGGCCAGCCGGGTGTCGTCCAGCAGGGCATCCAGACGGTAGCGCAGCAGCACGCGCAGGATCCGCGCGCTGCGCAATACGGCCTTCACCGGGCGGGCTCCGAACGGCGTTCGAGCAGGCGCTGTACGCGCGCCTCGGCGCGCTCGACGGCATCGCGCAGGGCATCGACATCGTCGTGGAATCGATCGAGTTCGGCGCGTGCCACCAGGTCGCGTGATTCCTCGGTCAGGTAGTCGGCACCATCGCGGACCAGGGTGTCGACATTGGCCAGGCCGGCCTTGAGGGCATGCTCGATCGCGCGGGCCAGGGTTCCGCCGATGACATCACCGAACACCTCGGCGAATGGCCGCCCCCAGTCGGGATCGAAGCCGCGCGCCAGATTCTGCAAGCGTCGCGCCAGTTCGGCATCGCCGCTGACGTGCAGGCGGGCGGCACCGTCGTTCGGGCGCAGCCAGTGTACCTGTGCCAGCAGGGCACCGAGCGTGCCGCGCACCGCCAGATCGGCATCCACGGCCGGATCGTCGGGCGCCCGGCCGACCCGCACGCGCTCGCCATCGACCGTCAATGCCAGGGCCAGACGCGGGGCCGTCAGGGTGAGCACGACGCGGCGGCCGTCGAGTGCGGACAGCGCGGTCCGGGTGTCGGGATCGAGCGCCAGCAGCCGATCGAGTGCCGCTTCGAGCGCCCGGCCGGCCATCGATTTCAGTCGATCGGGTCGGGCTGTGTCTGACGGGGTCGAGTCTGACGGAGCGGGATCGGGCGGGGGCGTGGACATCATCCCGGCATTCTAGCCCGCATCGTTGCGACAGCGGCCAACGCGGACTGATGTCGGCCCGTGCGCACATGCCCGTGCGCACACTGTCGGATCGGTCGCTCGACTTGCTATGCTCGGGGCCGCGCCGATGGCGGTGCATGGAGGTGTGCGATGGCATGGTTCCTGGCGGTGTTCGGAGCATTGCTCGGCTCGGCGGTGATGAGCGAGGACCGCTGGCTGTTCGGGATCGCGGTCGGAGCAGCACTCGGCGCCCTGCTCGGTCTGGTGCTGGCCCTGGGCGCCCGGCTGCGCGGGCTGGAGCAGCATCTGGCGCGGATGCAGGCCGATCTGGCCGTTGCCGCACGCGCGTCTGAATCGCCCACCGCTGCGCCCCAGGCTGCCAGATCGGCGCCAGTCGGCGAGGCCAGCAGCGAGCCGCGACCGGCGCCGGTACCGGCGTCGGCGCGGACTGCGACCGTCACGACCCCCGACACGACCACGGCCCCGCCGCCACTGCGGGCGAGCCAGTCGGCCTCGGCCGACGATCCGCAGCGGACTGCGGTCGATGCCGTTCGGCTGGTTGCGGCAGCCGACCGGCGTTCAGGTTCGGAGGCTGGCCCGAACGTTCTGGTGACCGCCAGTCGCTGGCTGCGACGGGTGTTGTTCGAGGGCAATGTGCCGGTGAAGATCGGCCTGTTGCTGCTGATGGTCGGCGCGGCGGGCGCGCTGCGTTACGCCGCCGATGCCGGACTGCTGCGGCTGCCGATCGAGTTCCGTTTGGCTGCGATTGCGGCGGTGGCAGTGGCAGGACTGGTCTGGGGTCTGCGCGAGGCGCAGCGCAGGCCGGCCTTCGGGCTGAGCATGCAGGGCGGCGCGATCGGTGTGTTGCTGCTGGTGGTGTTCGCCGGGTTTCGCCTGTATGGCCTGATTCCAGCGACTCCGGCCTTTCTGCTGGTGCTGATTCTGGTGGCCGGTGCCTGCGTGCTGGCGGTTCGGCAATCGGCGATGGCACTGGCCGTGCTCGGCTTCTTCGGTGGCTATCTGGCACCGGTCCTGCTGTCCACCGGCTCGGGCAATCATGTCGCCCTGTTCAGCTATTACGCGGTACTCAACGCAGCCGTGCTGGTGGTTGCCTGGCTGCGGCCCTGGCGGGCACTCAACCTGCTCGGTTTCGCCTTCACCTTCGTGGTCGGCGGGGTCTGGGGCTGGCAGTATTACCGGCCGGAACTGTTCGCCACGGTCGAACCGTTCCTGGTGCTGTTCTGGCTGTTCTACTCGCTGATCCCGGTGTTGTACGCACTCGCCGGTCGGTCGGTCGAGGCACGGGTCGATGGCACCCTGCTGTTCGGCACCCCCTTGCTGGCGCTGCCGATGCAGGCGGCCCTGGTCGATCAGGAGCGCACCGCGATGGCGCTCACCGCCCTGGTTGCGGCAGCCGCGCATGTCGGGCTGGCGGCGGGCTGCCTGCGCAATGCCCGTCTGGCCCGGCTGGTACAGGCCAATGCTGGAATGGGCCTGCTGTTCGCAACCCTGGCGATCCCCTTCGCGCTGTCGGCCGGTTGGACGGCGGCGGCCTGGTCGATCGAGGCAGCAGGCATGCTCTGGCTCGGTCATCGCCAGCAACAGCGACGGCTGCGGTTGGCCGGGCTGGTGCTGTTGGCCCTGGCCCTGATCGCCCTGGTGGTGTCGGCGTTCGATTACCGCAGTGCCGCGAGTCCGATCGACGGAACCCTGCTCAATCTGCTGCTGCTGGCAGCGGCGGCGCTGTTTGGATCGCGGCTGTACGATCGGGCCGATCCGACAAGCCGGCTCGCCGTGGTGCTGTTCAGCGGCGGCCTGCTGCTGTGGCTGCTGGCCGGCATGCGGGCGGTCGATCAGCACTGGCCCTGGACGCAGTCTGAGCCTGGGCTGGCGCTCTGGCTGGCGGTCAGTGCCATGCTGGCGGCCCGTCTGCGCAGTGTGCTGGCCTGGCCACGGCTGGCCTGGGCGCTGGCGACCACAACCATCCTGCTGCTGCCGATCGCATTGCTGAGCGATTCCAGCAGCGGCCAGGGCTGGTTCGATGGACCGCGTCTGGCCTGGTGGCCGGCCCTGCTGATCGCGGCACTGGCCCTGCCGGCCATGCGCCAGCCGTTCTCGGCGCTGCTCGGCCCGGCGCACATCGCCCTGGCGATGACCCTGGCATTCGGTGCCGGCCTCAGTCTGCGGGTGACGCTGGTTCGCCTGGGGGTGGCCGGTGATGGCTGGTTGGCGATCGCCACCGTCCTGCCGCTGGCCGTGTTGGCGCTGCTCGGCTGGCGGCGTCCACACTGGGCGGGCTGGCCGGTGGCAGACCTGTTCCCAGGCTGGCGGTCGATCTGGCTGGGTCTGACCGCGAGCCTGCTCGGCCTGTTCTGGTGGTCGGGCCAGTTCCTGGCGGGCGACAGTACACCGCTGCCCTGGCTGCCCCTGCTCAATCCGCTCGATCTGGCCCTGATCGCCGGCCTGATCGGCGCGGCTGTCGCGCTGCGCGAACACGGCGGGACCGGCGGTGAGCGGCTTTGGCTGGTCTGGGCGGCCGGGCTGTGGCTGACCGCAAGCACGGCGACCCTGCGCGCCAGCCATCATCTGGCGAATCTGCCGTGGTCGCTGTCGATGCTCGCCGATCGCAGCAGCCAGACCGCCTTGACCCTGGTCTGGTGCCTGCTCGGGGTGATTGCCTGGGTGCTGGGTTCGAGGCGCGGCCAGTGGCCACTGTGGGCGATGGGGGCCGGGCTGCTGGCCCTGGTTCTGGTCAAACTGGTGGCGATCGATCGCCAGTTTTTCGGCAACGTCGCAGGTATCGTGTCGTTTCTGGCGGTGGGTGGTCTGCTGGTGGTGGTCGGCCGGCTGGCACCCTCGCCACCCCGCAGGAGTCAGACATGAAACGATCGGTGGTGCGTGCCCTGTTCGGCCTGGTAATGCTGCCGATCGCAGCGACCGGCGCGTCCGCTCAGCCGCTGCCGACGGAAAGTGCCGCCCTGCCGGCCGATTTCGCCTGGACCTGGCCGATCCACACCGGCGACCGGCGCGGTGCCTTCGAGATCGTGCTCGACGTGGAGGTCTACGGCCGCATCCGACGCAATGATCTGCGCGATCTGGCCGCGTTCAACGGCGGTGGACAGATGATTCCGCTGGCGCCCCGCAACAATGTACCCGCGCCGACCAGCACCTGGCCGGCGGTGGACTGGCTGGCTGCACCCACCAGCCAGGACGGCGCAGTCTCTCAGGAACTGGTGTTGCGCCTGCGCCGTGACCCGAGCGGCAGCCTGCGCGAACTGCACCTGGACAACAGCGACCGCAACCCACCCGAACCCAGCCGCAACCTGCTGATCGACCTCGGCGAGCGCCCGCCCCCGGTGGCCACGCTGCAACTCGAACCGGCCGATACCGGCCACCCCATCGATGTCCGGGTGAACGTGCTGGAGAGCGACGATCTGTCGCACTGGCGCTCGCTGGCGCACGGGCTGGCCCTGGTGGCACTGACCGACGGGCCGGTCCGGATCGAGCGGCTGCGCCTGGATTTTCCGGCCAGTCGCGCGCGCTATCTGCGCCTGATGCTGGTCAATGGCAGCCATTGGCCCGATCTGGTGCGGATCGCCCGCGAGCAGCGCGACGCACCGCCAGTGCTGCGACGGATGCTCGACCTGACCGGCGAGGCCGATGGCGAACAGGCCGGGCGGTTCGTGTACCGGACCCCCGGCCCGGTGCCGATCGATGCCCTGACCGTGCGCCTGCACCAGGCCAACAGCACCGCGCGGGTGCGCATCGAAATCCGCGAGCGCGCCAGCGACCCCTGGCGGCACCTGCTGTGGCTCGATGCCTACCGGCTCGACCGGGACGGTGGCGAACTGCTCAGTCCGGCCACAACGTTCGCCCCGATCCGGGCCAGTCACTGGCGATTGTCGAGCGAACCGGCTTTGGCGGTCGCCCCGACCCTGGAGGCGGCCTTCCAGCCCGATACCTTCGTGCTGTTGACCGAGGGTGAGCCGCCCTACCTGCTGGCTGCCGGCAGCGTCCGCAGCGAGCGGCCGATGTTCCCGATCGATGCCGCACTGACGACCCTCCAGCAGACCGAAGGCCCCGATTGGCAGCCCGAGCGGGCCGCCATCGGCCCCGGACGCGAAGCCGGCGGCGCTGCGGCGCTGCGGCCCGACACCGGACCCTACTGGCGGGCCGGCCTGTTGTGGGCGGTACTGGTGATCGGCGCGATCCTGGTGGCGATGTCGGCCCTGCGCCTGCTCCGGCGGGTCGATTGACCGCCCCGGCCGGGCCGGTTGCCCAGCGAGTCACCTGCGATGTCGCCAGCGACGCCACCGAGCAACCAGACCCGGTAAGCGTGGGTCGGCATGTTGCTGCTCAGACCGCCGCCAGCACGCGCTCGGCACCGGCAGAAAGCAAGGTCTCGGCAACCGACTCGCCAAGCGCCTGGGGCGCAGCCGGGTTGCCACTGGCCTCGGCCCGGACCAGTTCGCCGGTGCCGGGATGGCCGACCAGGGCGCGTAGGTGCAGCCGTTCGGCGACCCATTCCGCGAAGCCCGCGATCGCCGCATGGCAACTGCCGCCGAGCCGGCCGTTCATGGCCCGCTCGGCTTCGACGCAGGCCCGGGTCGGTGGGTGTTCGAGCGGCGCCAGCAGATCAGCCGTGGCCTGATCGTCGGCCCGGATTTCGATCGCCAAGGCACCCTGGGCGACCGCCGGCAACATGTCGGGTGGGCACAACCGCTGAGCGATGCGCTGGCCCAGGTCGAGCCGTTCGAGGCCAGCGGCCGCCAGGATGATGGCGTCGTACTCCCCGGCATCGAGCTTGCCCAGCCGGGTTTGCAGATTGCCGCGCAGATCGACCAGTCGCACGTCCGGGCGCAGGGCGCGCACCTGCGCCTGTCGGCGCAGCGAGGACGTGCCGACCCGAGCCGCCACCGGCAGCGCGGCCAGGTTGGGCCAGCGCGGACTGACCAGCGCATCGAACGGCTCGGCACGTTCCAGCACGGCGGCGATCCGGAATGGTCCTTCCAGCCACATCGGCACATCCTTGAACGAATGCACGGCAGCATCGGCCCGGCCATCCAGCATGGCGATTTCCAGTTCCTTGAGAAACAGCCCCTTGCCGCCGATGTCCGCCAGCGGCCGATCGAGAATGCGGTCGCCACGGGTGGTCATCGGCACCAGTTCGACCCGCAGGCCGGGATGGATGGCGCGCAGCCGGTCGGCGACATGGCGGGTCTGCCACAACGCCAGCGGACTTTCCCGAGTGGCGAGCCGGAGAGAGGTCATTGCAGTGCTCCGATCAGGTGCGGATCTTTTCCCGCAGGGCCGGCACGCAGCGACGGCTGACTTCGAGGCTGTCGCTGCCGTCGCGCAGGATCGCGAAGACCCGACCGTCCGGGCTGCGCCGCAGTTCGGTCAACTGCTCGCGGGCGATCAGGCAGGATCGGTGGATGCGCAGGAAGCGGTCGCCGAATTCACTTTCGAGGGTCTTCAGCGAGTCCTCGACCAGGTCTTCGCCACGGGCATGGTGGACCACCACGTACTTTTCCTCGGCATGCAGGTAGCGGATGTCGTCGATCGGAATCAGGCGCAGGCTGCCGCGCAGGCGGGCGCACAGGTGGCTGCGCGGCCGGCCGTCCGGGCCGGGCAGCGTGGACGGACCGATCCGGGCGACCCGATCGAGCGCCTCGAACAAGCGTTCGCGCCGGACCGGCTTGACCAGATAATCGACCGCCGCCGCCTCGAATGCCGCCAGGGCATGCGCATCGTAAGCCGTGCAGAACACCACGGCCGGGCGCGGCTGCTGGCCGGCCAGATGGCGTGCCGCTTCAAGGCCGTCCATCACCGGCATCGAAATGTCCAGCAGGATGGCATCCGGCCGCAGGGTCTCGGCCAACTCCAGCGCGCGCAGACCGTTGTCGGCCTCGCCGACCACCTGCACATCGGCCAGGGCGGCCAGCATCTGGCGCAGACGCTCGCGCGCCAGGGGTTCGTCATCGACGATCAGGATTTTCATGGCAGTGGGATCGACACGTCGCACAGATAGTAGCCTTCGCGGTTGGTCGCCGTCATCCGTGCTTTCGGCCCATAGTGATACTGGAGTCGCAGGTTGACGTTCTGCTGGCCGTGGCTCTCATGGTTCTCGTGGCCCGGGTGGCGATCGTGCCGACGCGATGGCGGCGCCGGATTGCCGATCGTGATCCGCAACCGATCACCCTCGACCCCGCCCTCGATCAGGATTTCGCCACCCTCGGCAAGGCGAGCGATGCCGTGGATCACGGCATTCTCGACCAGCGGCTGGAGCAACAGGCGCGGCATCGGCAGGGCGTTGGGCAGGGGCTCGCGCAGCGCCCAGCGCACCCGCAGCCGCTCGCCCAGACGCAGCGCCTCGACCGCCAGATAGCGCCGGGTCAGGTTCAACTCCTCATCGAGACTCGAATCGCCCTTGTCACGTCCGAGTGCCGCCCGGAACAGATCGGCGGTGTCCTCGATCGCCCGCTCGGCCGCGTCCGGATCGCGGTGTACCAGGCTGGCGATGGTGTTCATCATGTTGAACAGGAAATGCGGCCGAATGCGCGCTTGCAGCGCCTGCAACTCGGCCCGTGCCTGCGCCTCGACCTGACGCTGCCACTGATCGCGGACGTAGAAGTAGCGGATCGCCACCGCTGCCACCAGGGCGCTGATCGCCATCGGCCCGAGCACGAAGGCCGTGCTGTCCACCTGGGTGCCGAGATCGAGCCGCAGACCGACCTCGATCTCGCGCAGCAACACGGCACCGATGCCGGCCAGACCCGGCGCCACCGCCAGGGCCAGCGGTACCCCCAGCCAGAATGGCAGACGGTTCAGGTGCGGCCGCAGCACGCACAGCAAGACCGCACTCGACAGGGCCAACCACAACGCGAAGGCACTGGCAGCGAAGAACTCGATGCGGCTCCAGGTCGCCTGTGCCTGCGGCGCCAGCGCCAGCACCAACACCAGCAACTGCGCGATCCCGAGTGCGGCCGCCAACCTCGGCAGTCGGCAGAAATCGGGCAGCCACGCGCGTTCGGGGTTCACGATGGCGCAGTACCCAGGCGCGCCGCCATCCAGGTCGCCAGATCGCCGACTTCCTCGGCACAGACCCCGTGGGCGATCGGATAGGTGTGCCAATCGACCGCCACACCGAGTGCCCCGAGCGCCTGCCGGCTGGCTTCGCCGAGTGCCGGCACCACCACCGGATCGACCCGGCCATGGGCCATGAACACCGGCGTGGCTCGACCGGCGCCGGTCGCCTCGTCGGCATTCGACTCGGTCAGCGGCAGATAGGTGGAAAGCGCGATCACCCCGGCCAGCGGCTCCGTCTGCCGCAGCCCTGCCGCCAGCGCGATCGCCCCGCCCTGGGAAAATCCAGCCAGAAACTGCCGCTCCGGCGCCACCCCACGGCTTCGCTCCGCCGCCAGCCAGGCTTCGACCTGGCGGATCGATTGACGCACCCCGACCTCATCGGCCCGGCTGGCGATGTCGAATGCACGGATGTCGTACCACGCGCGCATGGTCATCCCGCCATTGATGGTGATCGCACGCATCGGCGCATGCGGAAACACGAACCGGATCGCCGGCCAGCCCGGGCCTACCAGTTCCGGCAGGATCGGCTCGAAGTCATGGCCGTCGGCACCCAGGCCGTGCAGCCAGATCACACTCCAGGTTGGATCGGGTCCGGTATCGCGAACCACGGCAGGCAGCAGGTCGGTCATGGTCATCTCGGCATCGTGCAGACCGGAAGCATAGCCGCTCCGGCCTGTCCTGGTCAGCGCGTGGATCGGCAGGCCGCTCAGGGCGTCCTGCGCGCCCCGTAGAACCGCTTCGACCAGCGCTCATGATTGCGCTTGGCAGTACGCAGCATCGGACTCAACGAAGCTGCATAGACCACCAGCGCATTCAACCACGACACCGGCCAGCGGCACGGCCTGAGAAAATCGACGAACAACACCACCCGCACACCGTCGGTGTCGTTGTGGACCTCATGGCGATAGGCATCGTCGAACAGCAGCGCCTCACCCTCGCGCCAATGCGCCTGCTGGCCATCGACCTTGATCCAGCAGCGCTCGGCCGGCTCCGGCACGATCAGCCCCAGATGCAACCGGAGCACCCCGTTGTACGGCCCGCGATGCTCGGGAATGCGCTTGCCCGGCGCCAGGATCGAAAAGAACGCCGTGCGCACACCGGGAATCTTCCGCAGCAGGGCATCGGTCGCCGGACAGGTACTCAGATTGTCCTGCATGCGCAGCCCGTAGCCCATCAGCATGAAGGTCTTCCACTGATCATCACGGGTGATGTACGCGACCTCCTCCGAGATGTCCTGGAAATTCGGCAACTCGTTGAAATACGGCAACACCGCCCGCGCCTCGTCGCGTACCGCCTGCCAACCGGCCTCGACCTCGGGGATCCAGGCGAACGTCGAGCGCTCGAAGTAGGGCGGCATGCCAACCTTGGAATTGGCCGCGATGCGCCGCTCGGTCCAAGCGAGAAACGCGAAGATCAGCTTGCCGAGCAGGCTGGTGGGTTGATTGAACGGTCGAATCTGGTCGGTGGCGGACATGGGGCGTAGGCGATGGCAGGGGCAGAGGGAGGGGCAGGCCGAGCAGGAAACGGGGACTGGCGACACACGGCCGATGCCGTCCGGCGCAGTGACATGCAGGCTGCATGACAGCGGAAAGTGAACCCGGTATCGCCGCATTTCGCAAGCACCGGACGGCGCAAGCACCGTACACCCCGGCGCCGGCTGGGCGGCTGCGACCGCCGGCGCACGGGATGTACATCGCTGCCAGTCAGCGCTCGCGATGTCGATCGCCGGCCTGCGTCCTCATCCGGCCCTTCGGGTCGGCGTGCGGTATTCCGGCTGCGTCGCAGTCCCTGGGTCGGATCGACTCAGCCGACGGTGGCTTCGGTGCTGTGGCTCTCCGAGCGATCGAGGCGGTTGCGGCAATAGGGCCGATCGGGTAGTTCTGCCATGTACTGGGTGACGCTGTCGAGGTAGTCGGCCTTGCAGTCGCCGATCTCGGCGCAGAGTTGCACGAATCGCTCGGCGGTCTGCATCGATTCCTCGCAGTCGTACATGGCGGTGACGATGACCAGCAGCCAACTGAAATGATAGGTGCTGTCCGGCCTGAGTCGGACGGCTTCCAGGGCGGCTGTGCGGGCGGCTGGAAGATCGCCGAGTCGATGCAGGATCTGTGCTTCGGTCAGGTGGACGCGGCTGTCGTATCGGCCGTAGATGGCAGCCTTGCGGATGCTTGCCAGCGCCTCGTCGTAGCGATCGAGCCGCATCAGGTGTCGGGCCTTCAGCGACAGCATGCTGACATCGAGCGGGTCGTGGCGCAGCAGGCGATCGACCTCGGCGATCACCTCCTGGTGGCGGTTCAGGTCGGCCAGGGCTGCGATGCGGTCTTCGTGCAGGAAGGGCCATTCCGGCCAGCGCGCCAGCCAGTCATCGGCCACGGCCAGGGCCTCCTCCGGCCGTTTCAGTGCGAGCAATGCGCGTGCCTGGGTGTGGACGTACCAACTATTTTCGCCCTTGCGCAGCGCCGATTCGCTGTATGCCAGTGCTTCGTTGTGGTAGTCATTGTGGAGCAGTTGGTCGGCGATGATGAAGTCGTCGAAGCCGCGCAATCTGGCCAGGGCTGGATTTTCGGGTATGCGGGTTTCCAGTTCGGCCAGCAGCCAGGCCACTTCCTCCATCGAGCCGCCCCATTTCGGGTGGGCCTTGTACAGGGCCAGGTCGAATACGGTTTCCGACAGGCGCGCCGGCCCCTCGATCAATTCGGCAAACGTGGCTTCGTCCGGAGCGACGCCGCTCGGCAGGTCGGCCAGGAAGATCGCCGGCAGTGGATTGCCCGGATCGAGTGCCGCCGCTGCGCGGAAGTGGATCGCCGCCTCGCTCGCCTTCTCCTTGAACAGGGCCAGGGCTTCGGGAGCGGTTCGACTGACTACCCGTGCGCCGCGATAGGCGCGCCCGATGTGTCGCAGGCGCAGGCCCAGGGCCAGTTGCACGAAGGCCGAATCGGGTTTCCAGGCCAACCAGCGTTGCAGCCGTCCGTGCAGGTCCGGGTCGGTACTGTGAAACACCGACAGTTCACGCATCAGGCGGATATCCCCCGCGCCGCCAGGGCCGATCCCGGCGCGGACCTCGGCCAATGCCGCTTCGATGGCGGCGAAGTCTTCACGCGCCAGGCGTTCCAGATTGACATCGACCGGGCTTTCCGATGGCCCGAGCCGGGCGACCAGCAGCATGATCACGGCGACCACGGCGAGCGCGGAGAGAATGATCGGTCCGGCTGGCCGGAGCCGGGCAAGCATTGGCGTCATGGCAGGCGAGGTATCGATGGGACAGCGGCAATGATCACACGGATGGCGGCCCGAGATTCGGGTTGCAGCCGACAGTCCGTTGATTCGCCGATGGCCGCAGACCGAGTTCAATGCGCCGAGTTCAATGCGATCAAAAGCGCGGTTCGCGCATTCGCTGAGACGGATCGCAGGCCATCCCCGGTCGAGCCGGCGCGATCGCCGTCGGCCGGGCCGGGCGATCCGGGTCGCGCTGACGGAATTGTGGCACAGATGCTTGAACGCATCGAGGCGATCCCTGATGCTGTCGTGCATGCCGACCCGAACGCGCCCGCCGAGCGATACTCCGCGCCTGTTGAGCATGGCCGATATCGCTCAGGCGGCCGGTGTCTCGGAATCGACCGTATCGCGGGCCCTGGCCGATAATCCGGTGGTCTCGGCACGCACCCGCGCGCACGTCCAGAAGATCGCCCAGGATGCCGGCTACCGCATCAATCCGGTGGCCCGCTGTCTGCGCTCGCGTCGAACCGGGATCATCGCGGTGGCCATCCCCCTGGTCCATCAGCGTGATCAGCACCTGTCCGACCCGTTCATGATGACCATGCTCGCCCTGCTGGCCGATGCCCTGACCGCACGTGGCTACAGCATGCTGCTGAGCAAGACCGCACGGCACACCGACGGTTGGGTGGTGGACCTGGTGTGTGCTGGCCATGCCGATGGCGTGATCGTGGTCGGCCAGAGTTTCGAGCACGATGCGATCAATGCCGCTGTCGGCCGTGGGGTTCCGGTGGTGGTCTGGGGTGAGCAGCTTCCGGGCCAGCGTTATGCCACGGTCGGCAGCGACAATGCCGAGGGTGCCGCACTGGCCACCCGGCATCTGCTCGAACATGGCCGTGATCGGATCGCCTTTCTCGGTGATGAGCGGGTGCCCGAGGCAGCGGCCCGTCTGGCTGGATTCCGTGCCGAACTGGCACGCCATGGCCGAACCCCTCAGCGCAACCTGCTGGTCCGGGCCAGCTTCGAGGCCGACGAAGCCTACCGCGCGGTCAAGGCCATGCTGGCCAAGGGTGCCAGGCCGGATGGCGTGGTCGCCTGTTCCGACGTGATCGCCCTCAGTGCGATCCGTGCGCTCGGCGAGGCGGGTCTGCGGGTGCCGCAGGACGTTTCGGTGATCGGCTTCGACGACATCGCCATGGCCGCCTACAGCCATCCGTCGCTGACCACGGTCCGTCAGGATCTGCCGGGTGGCGCGGCCCTGCTGGTCGAGAAGGTGCTCGCCGCGATTGCTGGCGAAGCGACCACCACCCACGTTCTTGCCCCGGTCCTGATGGTGCGCGAATCGGCCTGAGCCGGTGGCCTGCGCGCGGACTCAGCGGAAGCTGTAGACGATCACCGCAGTGAGTGCGATCAGCAGCAGCGCCTGCACCCGGTAGTTTCGCCACAGCGGCTGCTGGCGCAATGCGAGGCTCTCGGCGCGATAGAACGCCCGTGTCCACAGCAGGCCCTCGATCCGCCCCGGTTCCGGTGCCGGAGTCAGCAGGCTGGCGACCACCAGGGCCGCCAGGCACAGCGCGAACAGAATCGGCGCCACGTACAGGAAGTGCAGGCCGAGTGGTTCGACCGCCAGCACATTGGCGTGGAACAGGGCGGCACCGGCGATCAGCCCCACCGCGATGCAGGCGGCGGCACCGAAGGCATTGGCGCGACGCCAGAACAGGCCGACCAGGAACAGGGCGCAGATCGGCGGCACGGCATAGGCCAGCACCGCTTGCAGATACTGCCAGAGCGAGCTGAATCGCTCGATCTGCGGTGCCCACAGCACCGCCAGCACCATGAAGACCAGGGTCGCGATCCGACCGATCCGCACCAGCGCCCGGCCATCGGCGTCGGGCCTGAGCGGTCGGATAAAGTCCATGGTCACCAGGGTGGCGGCGGAATTGAAGGTGCTGGCGATCGAGGACATGATCGCCGCGAAGAACCCGGCCACCACCAGGCCGATCAGCCCATGCGGCAGCAGATCGAACACCAGGGTCGGATAGACCAGGTCGGGCTGCGTCAACTCCGGATAGAGCAGGATCGCGCAGGTGCCGGGCAGCACCATCAGGTACAGCACCGGCAGTTTCAGCACGCCAGCGAACAGCGAGCCCCAGCGCCCGTGATGTTCGTCCTGAGCCGAGAGCACCCGCTGGACCATGAACTGGTTGGTACACCAGAAATAGAACCCGAGCAGGGACACGCCGAACACGGTGCCGAGCCACGGTACGCCGGGGTCGTCGATCGGCCGGATCAGCGAGAGTTTCTCCGCTGGCACGGCGGTCATCACCGCATCCCAGCCCCCGGCCTTGGCGAAGGCAAACCAGGCGATCAGCACCGACGCGGCGAGCAGGATCACCGCCTGCACGGTTTCGGTATGGATCACCGCGCGCAGTCCGCCGGCAACCGTGTAGATGCCGGCGGATAGTGCCAGCACGGCCACGATCGACCACAGCGGCCAGTCCGGCAGGATCAGCTTGAGCATGATCGCGCCGCCGAACAGGGTGCCGGCGGTATCGACCACGATATTGAGAAAGATGGTCAGGCCCGAGAAGTACAGCCGGGCGCGACGGTCGTAGCGGCGCTCCAGGTACTCGGGCAGGGTGTAGACCCGCGAGCGCAGCAGGAACGGCAGAAAGAACACGCAGAAGAAGGCCAGCACGACCGTGGCCATCCACTCGTAGTTGTAGACCGAGATGCCGATCGCGTAGGCGGCGCCGGCCAACCCGATCAGGGTGGTCGAGGAAATGTTGGACGCCAGCAGGGCCAGACCGATGCTCGGCCAGCGCATCTGGCGCGATGCGAGGAAATAGTCCTCGCTGCCGGCCGCGCGGCGCGAGACCGCCAGGCCGAGGCCGATCACGGCCAGGCCATAGATGATCACGATGAGGATGTCGATCGCTTCCAGGCGAATGGCGATGTCGGTCATGGCGGCACTCTGGGTCGGCCCGATTCGGGGTCTGGGTCGGCTGATGGTGACAGGTTGCAATCGGTTGTACATGCTGCGTCGCAGCAGTGGCTCACCGGACAATCTGTCCTTTCCCAGCATCGCAGCCGTTCAGATGCGAGGCGCTTGCAATCGATTGCAAGCAGGTGTAGAACGTGGCTGCGATGGCGAGCACGGCTTGCCAGCGAACCAGGCCGGCAGGCCATTGCCCCGGACATCGCCCGTTCACGGCATCAGCGCCGGACCGGGTATCGGGACCGATCGATTGCACCCGATCGCCCCCGACCGGGCAGACGGCCGGTGAAGGCCGACATCGATCAGACAACACGCGGGAGGGTTGGATCATGGGAGCGTTCCAGACGCAGCGCCGTTCGGTGCTGGCCTTGGCGATTGCATCGGTGCTGCTGGCACCATCACTGGCGGCACAGGAGGCGGCGACCGAAACCGAGGGGCAACAGCCACCGGACCGAACCGCCGTCGATCTCGACGCGGTGTTCGTCACCGCCACCGCCGGCAGTGGCACCCGCATGCAGGCCAGCGTCTCGACCAGCGTGGTGGGGGTTGAGTCGATCCAGGAGTCGGCGCCCCGTTCGACAGCCGAGATTCTTCGCAACATCCCCGGTCTGCGCTCGGAATCGAGCGGCGGCGAAGGCAATGCCAACATCGCCGTGCGCGGCCTGCCGGTCGCCGCTGGTGGCGCCAAGTTCCTGCAACTGCACGAGGACGGCCTGCCGGTACTGGAGTTCGGCGATATCGCCTTCGGCAATGCCGATATCTTCCTGCGCGCCGACTACGCGCTCGATCGGGTCGAGGCGATTCGCGGCGGCTCGGCCTCGACCTTCGCCAGCAACTCGCCGGGCGGCGTGGTCAACTTCATCAGCAACACCGGTGAATACGAGGGCGGCACGCTCGGGGTCGGTCGCGGTTTCCTGCAAGACTTCGACAACACCCGAGTCGATTTCCGTTACGGCGGTCCGCTTGACGATGCCTGGCGATTCCACGTCGCAGGCTTCTATCGGCGTGGCGAGGGCACCCGTGATGCCGGGTTCACCGCCGAGAAGGGCGGCCAGGTCAAGGGCAACCTTACCCGCGAGTTCGACAACGGCTACATCCGGTTCAATTTCAAGCACCTCAACGATCGTGCGATCGGCATCCTGCCAATGCCGGTGCTGGCCGATGGCAGCAATGCCTCGCCCAGCCTGGGCGGCCTGCCCGGCTTCGATCCGAAATCCGATACCCCGCACAGTGCCCTGTTCCTGACCGATTTCGGCCTCGACGGCCAGAACCGCTCGCGGGTCACCGATATCGCCGATGGCATGCGGCCACGTTCGACCAGCATCGGTTTCGAGACCTCGTTCGACCTCGACGGCGGCTGGACCATCGACAATCGCTTCCGGATCAGCGATACCGAGGGCCGGTTCGTCTCGCCGTTCCCGGCCGAAGTGGCCGATGGCACGGCGATCGCCGAATCGATCGCCGGACCGGGCGCGACCCTGAAGTTCGCCAATGGCGCCAATGCCGGCCAGGCGTTCGATGGTCTGCTGATGCGCGCCCACCTGTTCAACACCGAGATCAACGACCTCGGCAACACGGTCAACGACCTGCGGATTTCCCGTGCCTTCGAGGTCGGCGGCGGCCAACTCGACGCGCGGGTCGGCTACTACGCCTCACGCCAGAGCATCGCGCTCGACTGGACCTGGAACTCCTACCTGCTGGAAGTGAAGGGCAACAACGCCGCCCTGATCGATGTCTTTGCCGCCGATGGCACGGCCTTCTCGCAGAATGGCCTGTACGCCTTCGGCGTGCCGTTCTGGGGCAACTGCTGCACACGCAGCTACGATGTCGACTACGACATCGACGCGCCCTACCTGGCACTCACCTGGAGCCATGACGCGCTGACCCTCGACGCCAGCGTCCGACGCGACTATGGCGATGCCAACGGCCGCTTCAACGCCACCCTGCAAGCCACCGACTTCGATGTCAACGGCGACGGCATCATCCAGCAGACCGAGCGCAGCGTCTCCCTGGTGGATCTGGCCAATCCACAGCCGGTCGATTACGACTGGTCGTACACCTCGTATTCGTTCGGTGGCAATTACCTGTTCACCCCGGATCTAGCGCTATTCGCGCGGATCAGTCGGGGTGGCCGTGCCAATGCCGATCGTCTGCTGTTCGGTGTGGTACAGCCCGATGGCGGTGTGCGGCGCGAGGACGCCATCGATTTCGTCAAGCAGCAGGAACTCGGCATCAAGTGGCGGCAGGGCGACCTCAACCTGTTCGTCACCGGCTTCCGCGCGGTGACCGACGAGCAGAACTTCGAGCTGACCAGTCAGCGCTTCTTCGACCGCGAATTCCGTGCCTTCGGCGTCGAGGTCGAAGCCTCGTATCGCTATCAGGGTTTCGCTCTCGATGGTGGCTTCACCTGGACCGATGCGGAAATACGCAAGGACGCGATCACCCCGGCCAATGCCGGAAACACCCCGCGCCGACAGGCCGACCTGGTCTACCAGCTCACCGCCAGCTACGGCGAGAACCGTTATCGTGGCGGCGTCAATGTCATCGGCACCACCGACGCATTCGCCCAGGACTCCAACGAATTGCAGATGCCCGGTTTCGCCGCAGTCAATCTGTTCGCCGACTGGTATCTGAGCGACAGCTTCACCGTCTCGCTCAACGTCAACAACCTGTTCGACACCTTCGCGATCACCGAAGTCGAGGAAGGCGCGATCGTCGAGGGTGCCGACAACATCATCCGCGCCCGCACCATTCCCGGTCGGACCGCATTGCTGAGTCTGCGCTACGACTTCTGATGGCCCGACCGACCGCAGCTTCGACCTCGACCACCGACTCACGCCCGGACGGCTGGCGTGAGTCTCCTCGACCGGTGCCCTGCTCCCTCCTCGGGCACCGGCCTTTTTTTCGGAGTCGGTCGTGAAACCTGCCGAGCGTTTCGATTCCGCCGCCCTGCGCTCGGCCCTGACCGCGTGTCTGGACCCTGCCCTGGCACGAGCTATCGACCACCGCTGTCGCAGCGCCGGACCGTACCTGCTGGCCGCACTGGAATCGCTGTACGGCCAGCGCAGCGACCTTGGCGACTGCCTGCACGACTGGGCACAGCGGGTCGGTGCCCTGATCGCCGCCCGCCCGGCCGAACTGATCGCGTTCGATCACAGCCGTCCACCCGACTGGTTCGACCGTCCCGATCTGATCGGCTACAGCACCTATGTCGATCGCTTCGCCGGCAACCTCGCCGGTGTCGCCGAACGCATCCCGTATCTGAACGCGCTCGGCGTGCGCTACCTGCACCTGCTGCCGTTCCTGCGGGCCCGGGCGGGCGACAACGACGGCGGCTTCGCCATCAGCGACTACGGCCAGGTCGAACCCCGACTGGGCAGCAATGCTGATCTGATCGAACTGACCCGTCGGCTGCGTGCCGCCGGCATCAGTCTGTGTGCCGACCTGGTGCTCAATCACTGCGCCGACGACCACCCCTGGGCGCGCGCCGCGCGGGCCGGCAGCGAGCGCCATCAAGCGATGTTCCGGATCATTCGTGACCCCGATGAACGTGCCGCCTGGGCGGCCCCGCTCGGCGAAGTGTTTCCCGACACCGCGCCCGGCAACTTCACCTGGGTGGCCGCGCTCGACGGCTGGGTCTGGACCACCTTCTACCCTTACCAGTGGGATCTCGACTGGAGCAATCCCGAGGTCTTCGTCGAGCTGTCGCTGGCCCTGTTGCGGCTGGCCAATCTGGGCGTCGAGGTGTTCCGGCTGGATTCCGCCGCCTACCTGTGGAAGCGGCTCGGCAGCCCGTGCGTCAACCTGCCCGAGAACCACACCCTGCTGCGGGCACTGCGGGCAGTGGTCGAGATCGCCGCACCCTCGGTCCTGCTCAAAGCGGAAGTGATCATGCCGATGCGTGATCTGCCACCGTACTTCGGCATCGATCGTGCGCGTGATCCCGACCCGGACACCGGCGCTCCGGTCGAATTCCAGCGTGAATGCCATCTCGCCTATCACAGCAGCCTGATGGCAGCCGCCTGGGCCGGCCTGGCCAGCCAGCGCGCCGACCTGATCGCCCAGGTGCTGGCCGAATCACCCGTCCTGCCACCGACCTGCGCCTGGCTGACCTATGTCCGCTGTCACGACGACATCGGCTGGACCGTCCTGGCCGATGAAGCGGTCGGCGCGCACGCACCCGATCTCGCGACCATCGCCGCCTTCTACGCCGGTCGCAGCCCTGGCAGCTACGCGCGGGGCGAGGATTTCCAGACCGGCTACGGCCGGGCCGTCCATGGCAGCAATGGCATGACCGCCGCCCTGGTCGGTCTCGACCTCGATGACCCCGACCCGATCGCCCGTGCTGCCGCACTGCGTCGATATCTGCTGCTGTATGGCCTGATCCTGGCCGCCCCTGGCGTGCCGCTGATTTACATGGGCGACGAACTCGGCCTCGACAATGACACCGGCTATCGCACCGACCCGACCCGTCGCAGCGAGGGCCGCTGGCTGCACCGGCCGATGATGGACTGGCCGCGTGCCGAAGCCGCACGACAGGGCAGCGACAACCCGGTCTGGCGCGGACTGGCCCGGCTGATCACCGCCCGCCGCCTGTGCCCGGCACTCGCACCGAGCCGCCCCAGTCACGCCGAGTTGGCCGCCGCCCCCAGCGTGCTGGCCATCGCGCGCGGCAGCGACACCCCCGGACAGCGGTTTCTCGGCCTGTTCAATTTCGCCGACCGCAGCACCACCCTGCGATTGCCCGCCGCACCGCAGGGCAGTGCCTGGCACGATCTGCTGGCCGAACCGAATCCAACCGCGCCAACCGACCCGACTGGGGTCGCCATCAGCCTCGAACACACCCTCGAACCGCATGGCCTGCGCTGGCTGATCGCCCGCTGACCACCCACCCCGACTTCCCGCAGCGCCGGAGACCCGCGTGACCCGATCACCCCGCACGCCCACCATCGCCATCGAAGCCGGCGGCAGCAAGACCCTGTGTGCCCTGATCGACCACGACCGGCGCATCCGCGAGCGCGTGCGAGTGACCACCACCGACCCGCACCACACCCTGGCACCGATCCACGACGCCATCGACCGCTGGTGTCGTACCGAACAGCCCCCGAGCGCCATCGGCATCGCCGCGTTCGGCCCGCTCGGCCTCGACCCGACCGCCAGCGACTACGGCCACGTGCTGAGTACACCCAAGCCCGGCTGGACCGGCTTCGACTGGCGTGGCCACTTTGCCGAACGCCATCGCCTGGCGATCGCCCTGGACACCGATGTCAATGCCGCCGCCCTCGCTGAATGCCAGTGGGGCGCCGGCCATGGCTGCAACAGCCTGGTCTACGTCACCGTCGGCACCGGCATCGGCGGTGGCGTGGTGATCGACGGTCGCACCTTGCACGGCCTGATGCATGCCGAACTCGGCCACGTCCGACCGCGCCGCCACCCCGACGACCACGACTTTCCCGGCATCTGCCCCTTCCATGGCGACTGCCTGGAAGGACTGGCCAGCGGACCGGCCCTGGCCGCTCGCAGCGGCACCCCCGCCGAAACCCTGCCCGACGACCACCCGATCTGGACCCTCCAGAGCGACTACCTCGGCCAGTTGGCCGCCCACATCGTCCTTTCGCTCTCACCGCAGCGCATCGTACTGGGCGGCGGCGCCCTGCGCCCACATCACCTGCCCACCCTGCGCGCCCGCCTGCGCCACTGGCTGGGCGGCTACCTGCCCCAACTCGACTCCCCCGAAACCCTCGATCGCTTCCTGGTCAGCCCCGGCCTCGGCCACGACTCCGGCCTGCTCGGCGCCCATCTGTTGGCACGGACTGCGGCCGACCAGACGGCTGATTAGCGGATCCATCGTCATCACCGTGTCTCAGATGCCGGCCGGTCGGGCTGGCCAGCCTCTGCCCAGGACCGATCGGCCCCGGACCGATCTGTCCCGAAGTGGGCCGCAATGTTCACTGGCGGCAGCACGCACTTGTATTCCATGCCCATATCTGCGAGACAATCGAGCGCGCGAAGAATAGGCCGTCGCGCACAGGGGACAGGATGAAACCGATCATTTTCAACTCGGCGGTGTCGAAGGAGTTTTGTGGCCTGCGCCGCGATGTCGCCGATGTGCTGCGAAAGCTCGGGTATGACCCGCACAGTCAGGAAAGGTGGAACTGCCGCCCTGCGATGTACGAGCCCCTCGACCGATGTCCGTCTGTCTGGCAAAGACGATTGCACCGTGCTGGTGCGCAGCGACCAACGGGTGGGTCATGAGCGGGATCGATCCGCGCCTCGTCGGGCATGCCCTGGCGGGACAGGTCATGCGGTGGAGTCACCCCAGCGGCGCGTTGCTGCACATCCACACTCCCTGGATCGAGACATGAGCGTGAGCCAGAACTTCGAGGATGACGACTGGGACGACCTGATCGACAACATCGCCCATGGTCATGTGTTGCCGGTGATCGGGCCGGCGTTGGTGACGGTGGCCGATGCGGCAGGCGGGCAGCGGCCCTTGTACCAGGCGCTGGCCCCGCAGTTGGCGCGCAAGCTGGGGTTGCCCGAGGGTGATTGGCAGAACACCATGCAGGTGGCGCGCGAGGCGATCGGCAGCAATCCCAACGTGCGCGCCACCACGGTATGGGATCGTTTGAAGACCTTGCTGAAAGCCCATGACACCCCCGGCCCGGGGCTGTTGGCGCTGGCCGCGATCGACGGCTTTGACCTGTACATCGCCAGTACCCCCGATGACCAGATGGTCCGCGCACTGGAGTCCGCGCAGCGGGGATTCGATGCCCAGCGTCAGGTGTTCTACTTCTGCGATCGCGGGCGCGCCACCCCGCATCCCGCAGCAGCGGCGCGCAAGAGCGACATGTCGACGCAACTCCAGCAATACGGCAATTGCGATCTGCCCATGCCGCTGTCTGGCGTGACGCTCTATCAGGTGATGGGTTCGCTGCACGCGCCCAGTGCGCCGGTCTGGGAGGAGGACTACATGGAGTACATCTGCACCCTGCTGGAGAAATCCACCTCGGTGGAGAATCTGCTCAGCCAGTTACGCTCGCGCGATCTGCTGCTGATCGGCGCGCCCTCGGATGATTGGATCGTGCGTTTCTTCATGCGCGTCGCCCGTGGCAAGCGACTGTCCGAGGATGCCCCGCACACGCGGCATCGTTTTGCCGAAGCCCGCACCGCAGACAGCGCACCGATGCTGTTCTTCTTCGAGCAGGCAACGCGATTGACGCGGGTGATCGAGGGCGATCCGCAGGCGTTCGCCCTGGAGTTGCAGCGGCGCTGGTCGCAACGGCTACAGAAGCGGCAACACAACCTCGACATCTTCATCCGTGTGGGTGACCGTTGCCCAAACGGTGGCGTCTTCATCAGCTATGCGCGTGAGGACATCGCCCCGGTCGAAACCCTGGTTCGGGCACTGCTGGTGGCGGGTGTTCCGGTGTGGCTGGACAAGCGCGAGTTGGAATCCGGCGGCAACTACGACCGCGCGTTGCAGGCCGAAATCAAGCAGGCCTGTTGTCTGTTCGTCTCGGTGGTTTCACCCACGACCGAGGATCCGGCTAATCGCGGCCGCTACCTGCACAGGGAGCGCCACTGGGCCGCCGAACGCCATGTCGACGGTTATGTGTTCTATCTCAAGCTGCTCTGTGGGCTGCCGGCTGGCCATCGCGAGGAGCAGGAGCCGGCCGTCGTGCATCAGGTCCAGCGGCATCGACAGGAGGACATGAATGGCTTTGTCCAGCGGGTCAAAGCCCTGGTTGACGAGCATCGCAGCGGCAAGCGAATGAGGGGCTGAACCATGACCGGTCTCGGCAGCCCCGCCAGCGCACCCTTGGCCACCCCGGAACGGCCCTGGCTCGGCCTGCGCGCCTACACGCCGACGACGGCGGCATATTTCTACGGCCGCGAGCGCGAAATCGACGATCTGTTCCGCCGAATCTCGCTGCGGCCGCTCACGCTGCTGTACGGAAAATCCGGCCTCGGCAAGACCTCGCTGCTGGGCGCCGGCCTGTGGCCACGCCTCAAGGTGGAGGGCTGGCACCCGTTGTTGCTGCGGCTGCGCTTCGATGCGGATGCGCCCACACTGGTCGAGCAGGTGCGGGCCGAATTGGCCGGTGTGCTGGGCCAGCCGCCCGTGCCGCTGTGGCAACAGGCGTTTGACCCAAAATGGCGCGAGGCCGTGCAACTGCAACGGCCGGTGCTGATCTTCGATCAATTCGAGGAACTGTTCACCCTGGTAGCCCCGTCCACCGAAAACGATGCGGGTGCGCGGCGCCCTGACCGCCGTGACGAGGCCGCCGCGCTGATGGCGGAACTGGCGGCATTGATCGACCGCCGTCCGCCGGGGAACCAGCCGATTCCCGACGGCTATGACTGGCGCGAGAGTGCCGTGCGCATCGTGCTCACGCTGCGCGAGGATTATCTGCACGAGTTGGAGCGGTGGAAGAAGCTGATCCCGGCGCTGATGAACAACCGGGTCGAACTGCGTGAGCTGCGCGGCCCGGACGCGCTCGATGCGGTCACCCGGCCCGCCAGCAAGGGCGCGCAGGCGCTGATCGATACCGAAGTGGCCCAGTGCCTGGTCTGCTTCGTCGCCCAACGCACCCCCGACACGCCGCTCGACGAGATCGACGCCGTGCCGCCGTTGTTGAGTCTGCTCTGCACCGAGCTCAACGAAGCGCGGCTGCACTCCGGCGCGCAGCAAATCACCCAGGCGCAGTTGCAAGGCCAAGCCGATCAGGTGCTGGAGCACTTCTACCAACGCAGCTTCGAGGGCATGCCAGCGGGGGTGCCGGAGACAGTCGAAGCGCTGCTGATCGACAGCGGCAGCCGCATCCGTGAAGCCTGTTCGCGCGACACCGTGCTCAGTGCAATGCGCGCCCACGGCGTGCAGACACCGGAAGCGCATCTGGATCG
>DIHI01000135.1:54844-65914 GCA_002420085.1 Lysobacterales bacterium UBA5700
GAGCAGCGGGCAGCCGCGCAACGGCGACGGCGGCGTGTTCACATCGTGATAGCTCTGTTGGCCGGTTTTTTTTCAACAGTGTCTTTTGCTGTCTTTTATGCAAGAGCGGTGGCCTGGGAGCGCACGAGACAGGCCGAGCAGGCTGAAACGGAGGCAGCAATGGCTAAGGTCGAGACGCGAGAAGCCTTGATGCAATTAGAGTCGATCACTCGCGCGCACGATGGCCTGATGCGCAAGCAAGAAGCACTGATTGCCGAGTTGAACGCGCGTGATGCGACCTATGCACGTGCGGTCAGCGCCGAGGTGTTGGAAATCGCGAGGGATCCCAGAGGCTTGCAAGCCCTGGAGTTGTACAACCAAGGGCAGATAGGGCAGGCACGGTCGGTGCTCACTGCCCTGGTTGCGGCGGAACAGCAGGCGCGGGAGATCGCGTCCAAAATTCAACACGCCGCCCATTTGCGCACGATTGCGGAGTTGACCGAAAACGCCATCGGCCGCGACGGAACGACCACCGATCAGGCGATTGCTGATTACGAGGCGGTGGTGGCGTCGTATGCCATAGCTGAGGATTGGTATGCCCTCGCGGAACTGTACCGACAGAAGGGTTCGTTGCCGCAGGCCGAACGCGCAGCACGCGCCATGCTGGCAGTGGCCGAGACTGACCGGGATCAGGCACTGGCGCTGATTCTGCTAGGCGATGTGCAGCAGGCGCAGGGCGATCTAACGGCGGCGCTGGAGAATTACCAACGTACAATCGAGATCATGGAGCGGCTGACGAGCGCGGACCCAAACAATGCGGAGGCGCAGCGCGATCTGGCGTTGAGTCTGGATAGGCTGGGCGATGTGCAGCAGGTGCAGGGCGATCTAACGGCGGCGCTGGCAAATTATCGGCTTAGCCTGGATATTCGAGAGTTTCAGGATATCGCGGCCCCACGCTACGCGGAGGAAGTGCAGCGCGATCTGGCGTCGAGTCTGGAAAGGCTGGGAGATTTGCAGCGGATGCAGGGCGATCTACCGGCGGCGCTGGAGAATTACCAGCGTAGATTAGAGATCATGGAGCGGCTGGCGAGCGCGTACCCAAGCAGCGTGGGAGTGCAGCGCGATCTGGCGTCGAGTCTGGAAAGGCTAGGCGATGTGCGAGGAGCGCAGGGCGATCTACCGGCGGCGCTGGTGAATTACAGGGATAGCCTGGATATCCGAGAGTTGCAGGCGAGCGCGGACCCGAGCAACGCGGAGATGCAGCGCGATCTGGCGCTAAATTTAGATAGGGTGGGGGATGTGCTGCGAGCGCAGGGCGATCTGACTGCGGCGCTGGTGTATTTCCGACGCAGTCTGGTTATTCGCGAGCGGCTGGCGAGTGCGGACCTGAGTAACTTGCAGGCACAGCGTGATTTGGCGCTGAGTCTGGATAGGGTAGGCGATGTGCAGCAGGTGCAAGGCGATCTACCGGCGGCGCTGGCGAATTTCCGACGCGGTCTGGCGATCCACGAGCGGCTGGCGAGCGCGGACTCTAGCAATGCGTGGGCGCAACGTGATCTGTCGGTGAGTCTGGGCAGGCTGGGCGCTGTACAGCAGGCGCAGGGCGATCAGAGGGAGGCGGTGGCGAATTTCCGGCACAGTCTGACGATTGCCGAGCGGCTGGCGAGCGCGGACCCGAGCAGTGCGGAAGCGCAGCGCGATCTGTGGCGGAGCCACATCAGGCTGGCGCAGATTACCTTCGATCAGGGCGACACCCAAGCCGTTGAAACCCATTACCGTGCCGCGTACACCACGCTCAAAGCGATGGCGGGGCGTGGCATGCATTTGTCACCGAACGATCACGACTGGCTCGCCTGGCTTCGCAGGCAATTGAACATCCCCTGACCATGCCTGCCTACCTGGACAAACCGTAGCGCCCTGTTGGCGCGCAGCGACGAGGGGGGTGGACCATGGGCGGGAATAATCCGCGCCTCGTTGGCCATGTCCTGGCGGGTGGCACGGGCATTCATGTACTCATCGCGTGAGCGAACGGAGTTGGCTACTCGTCTTCGTCGTCTGCCACATCCAATTCGGTCAGCATGCGCTTGCGGGCGCGCAAGGTCACCGCATCTGCCGGATCGCCCGCCACGCGGTAGGCTTTGAAGACATGTGCGCGGCCGGCGCTCGGATTAGCAACGTTGGTTGTGGCGATCTCGTTCGTGCGCAGATCGAAGCTATAGGCGACGACGACCTGATCCACTTCGCGCCGCGTGAGCGTGCCGACCTCAACAAGGTCGGCATCGACGGCGTGACCGTCCGGAACGATGAGTGTGCGGCGGTGCGCGGTGCCGTCGGCCAGCGCGAAGGGCGTGGGCGCGACGTACATTTTGCGGTCGCGCACGAGAATGTCGCCGTAGCTGCCGAAGCCCCGGAAGCTTTTGTTCTTGTGGATGTAGGTGTTGTCGGTATTCAAGAAGCTGCCGTGACACAAGACGAGATCGAGGACGGGATAGCGGTTGCCGTCCGGGTTCACGGGATAGCGCCCGAACACGTAGTAGACCTGCCGCCCGTTATGCTCGCCGCAGGGAACCTGGCTGTTGCAGTCGTAATCGGCCTCGCGGCCCGGATACGCAAGACCTTTCAGCTCGAAGCCTTCGGCGAAACGCACGAGGCGGAAATCCGGGTAGGAGTTGCGGCCCGGCGAGTCGAAGTTGAGATTCACGGCTTCGAGCCGCCGCTTGAACCAGTTCTGGAAATGAAACTCTTTGTCGCTGCGGCCTTCGCGCTCGATCAGCTCGCCGCGCTGGATGGCCTGCACGCATTCTTTGAACAGGGATGAGGCATTCGACACGATCAGGTCCGCTCCGTTGCGTTTGCATTGTTCTTGGTTGTTCCGCCGCCCGCCGCGTGAATGCGGTCGATCAGCGTTTCCGTCTCGCCGTTCGCGGTATCGAGAAGATGCAACGCGGACTCCATCGTCGGCGAACGCGAAACCTGCCGCAGGAGCTGCGCCATCACGATGATCCGCACGTCGTTGCGGCTGAGCCTGCGCCCGGAAACACGCAGCCGCTCGGCCTGCGCCTGCGCGGGCGGCGCGACGGTCCCCCAGAGATCGCCGTTCCAGCGGTGTGTCTTCATGCGTGAACGCTTGCGGCACACGAGGATGATGTCGACATCAATCGGTTCCTTCGCCTGCAACTTGGGCATCGCCAGCGACATTTCGGCCTTGATCGGATGCACGGCGCTGATCCCGAACCCGGCTTCCATCAATGCCTGCAATACGCAGCGCCAGCCTTCGGGGCGCGAATGGTGATAGGTGAACGCGAGCAACCCGTCCTCTTTCAGGACGCGGTGCGACTCGCGCCACACGGCGGCGAGCCGGTCGGTGAATCCGGCTTCATCGGCGTTTTGCACTTCGCGGTCCGAGCGCGTCGTATCCGGCTTACGGGTTCCGTCCGCCCCGAGAATGTGCCGCTGCCAGACATGGAAGAAGTCGGCGAGTTGCGAGTAATGCACGTTGTCGAAGAACGGCGGATCGGTCAGCACGGCATCCACCGAGCCATCCGGCAGGTCGGTCGATCCTGAATCCCCGCAGGAGAGATAGACGCGCTCTCCTTTGGAGAAAGCGCGGTAGGTGTCCGCGACGGGCGTTCCGATTTTCTCGGAGAGGCCGAAGATTTTTTCCGTCTTGCTACCCTTGCCTGCGATGCGAAGTTCGAACGGATCGTCCGCATAGCCGAGCGCGCGGCGGATGCGGCCCTCGAACATGGTGGAGAACGATCCCGAACTCTTGGGCGTCCCCCAGAGATTGGCCTCCAAAGGCACGCGCTCGGGCTTGAGGATGTGGTGTGCGAACATGTGGCGCACCGCGCCCGTTCCCTCGCCCTTGTAGGAGGCGAACATGTTGTTGAACTCCAGCGCGCCGGAGAAGAGACACGTAAAGAGATCGCGCAGGACCGGATCGGGAATGTCGCGGATGCGCTCGGCCAGGATCGAAAGGCAGAGAAGCTGGCGCGCGTTGAACATCTCGTGCCAGTGGCGGTAGTTGTAGCCCAAAGCCTGGTTGGTGTTGTAGCCGGGCTCGATGGCGACCACGGGATACGCGTTCTTGCGCCGGGCCAAGGCTCGTTCCGCTTTCGTGTAGTGGCTCCGGTCTTCATCAGTGATCGGGTGGTACGCCTTGCTGCCGTCCGGCAGCAGAACCAGCTTCGCGTACATCCGGTGCGCGGGCGGCTTGCCGGATGCGCGGATCGTCTTGGCAATCGGAAAGCTGTGATGGCACGAGCGACAGGTCGCGCGCTGTCCCTTCGCCGGACCCGTGCCCGGATCGAACGATTTCCGGCAGGAGGAACACTTCGCCTCGCGGTCCTCGACGTGAACCGCGTTGATCCCGCCGCAATGCGGACACACAGCCTGCGCCTGCGGCACCTTCTTCGGGTAGGCGTGGCGGGCGAAGATCTGTGATCCGAACAGATCCACGGACGCTGCGCAGGACGGGCAATCGACCGTCTTGACCCAGAAGGTATAGAGCACGTCGGCTTTCGTATCGTCCGGCAAGGTGGCGCGATAGTAGCTGCGCACCTCGTCGGCCACGTCGCGCTCGATGGCGCGGAAGGTTTCGAGAATGGCCTTGCGGTCGTGGACCGAGAGCGCGCACTTCACAAGGAAATGCGCCACCGGGTTGATGTCGCGGCCAATCGCACGAGCACCCAGCTTGACGGTCTCGGCCAGCGTCGTGCCGCTGCCCATGAACGGATCGAACACCGTTCCGCCGGGGATGCGCACGGGCTTATAGAACAGGTCGAACACGTTCGCGCCGGAGGGAGCGAACGCACCGATGGTCAGCGCCCGGAAGACGGTGCCGAGACGCTGCGCCCACCACTTATGGATATGGGTGGTCGGGCGGTTGATCTCCTTGCGCCAGCTCTCGATTTCCGCGATGTCGCTCAGTGCTTCGAACGGGAACGAATCGTCCTCGATGGCGCGCGGGCCAGGCTTGGGCTCCAGGTAGACGACAGGCTGGTCGTCCGGATAGGCGAGCTGGAGCTGCGAGGTCGGATTGGCGGCCGGGGATTCCCAGCGAGACGAACGGGCCAAACTGTCCTTGCGGATTATCGTCCCTGCATGCTTCACCGAAACTCACCTCCATCTGACCGGAGCGGTGCGGCTTCCGGTGGGTCGAGAAAGCGTGAGACGGTCAGGCGCATGACAGACTGGGAATGAATCAGAGTCTCCTCGATTGCAGCCAATCATGGCAGCCAAAGATCATGACCCCATGGCGCGCGGATCTTGCGAGAGGTGTGGAGGGTGTTGTTGCCAGTCACGATAATGACTTTCGCTGCAACGCGCAATTACGACTCAGTAAGGCCCGATGGTGAGCGGCGCGCGCCGCCCCACCGACCGAACCCGATCGCACCACCACTCAGTCACCGCCCCCACCACAACCACCGCAGCCACTGCCGCCACTGCCGCCGCCATCGGAGCTGCCACCGGAACTGTCACCGTTGCTTGAAGAAGAACTCGGCATGCGCGCCTGGTGGTAGGCGGCCAGCGCGCCGCCGGCCAGCACGCTGGTGCCGGCCAGTGCCACGGCGATGCTCATGTCCTGGTCGCGCGGGACGCGCAGGGCATGCCGCCAGCGGTGCTTGGCCAGGGCGAGATAGCGATCGCCAGCCCGGCTTCGTTGCGGTGGCGAGTACCACATGATCAGGCCATAGACGAGGGTGACGATCGACAACAGCACCAGAAATCCGACCGGTTTGTCACGGTACATGCCGATGCCGATCTTGAGACATCCGAGCACGAACAGGGCCAGCACCGGTCCGGTCGTCAATCGGGCGATGTGGGCTCGGCGCTCGGCGTCCAGCCACAGGCCGCGCCGTTCCAGACTCGCGCCCAGTGCATCGAACTGCCGTCGGCCGAGCGTACCCGGTGGTTCGGGGGCGGCGTAGCGGGCGATGTTGGAATAGACATCGTCCAGAGGCGTTTCCAGATCGGAATCGGTGGGTCGCGTGCGCAGGGTGCGGGTGGACTCGTCCCAGTAGACCCAGCCACGCCGATGCAGCTCGGCGACGGCGGCGTCGGCGACCCGAGTCGGTCCGCCGGCCAGCATGGCGGTTTCCCAGACGCTCAGTGAGGGTGGAGATGCGGTCGGGCCGGTCCGCAGGACACGGCGTTGAATCTGGGTGATCAGTACGACCGCCATCATCAGGGCGAAGTAGAGTTTCAGAAACGGCGCGCCGGTCCAGTCGAGCGGGTTGCCGGTCAGGGCTGTTGCACTGGCGGGGAGCAACAGGGCCAGGGCAGCGAACGACAGAACACGCCGATCAAGCGCGGAAAGGCTGAGGCGTGGTTTGGGCAGCAGCCATGCCCGTGACAGGTCTACGCGCCGGAACCGCTCCGGGCGGGCGAAGCGGCTCCGGGCATCGGGCCAGTATCGCTCCGGCGGTGCTCCGAAATAGCTGGCGTAGGCGGCCACCGTGTCGGCGTACTGAGCGTGGTAACGACGACCATCGGCGGCGCGCCCGCCGGTCGGGCCATGATGCAGGGAGACGCCCAGTACGTTCGGGCAGAAGCGCTGCCAGTAGTCGCGGCTGTCACACAGGTGCAGGTGCCAGACCTCATCGACTTCGGCGCTCGGGGTCAGTTCGATGCCCGTGACCACCGCAAGGAAACAGAAGCGGCGATATTCTTCGATCACGGCCAGTGCCTCGGACCGCGACAGCCCCTGTTCGCGCGCCAGCCGGGCGGTGAAGTCGAGCGGCTGGTCGGGGTCGTGCAACGGGTGGTCGGCGATCCGCTGCCAGAGCGCGCGTTCGGCATCGGTCCAGGTGGCAGGCGTCGGGATCATGATCACGGTCCGCTTCGGTTTTGCGCTGGCTGGCAGCTTATCGTGAAACGATGAAGTGGTCCCTGGTCGGTGGCCCGTGGTTCGGGCCGGAGGCTGGGTGGTCTGGCAGCCGGTCGAGCGGTGGTCGGGGTTTGCCTGGGTTTGCCGGGGGTGGGTGGCCCTCCGGTGTCACGGTCGGGGTCGTCGCCAGCGTGCCGCCAGGCGTTGCAGGGGGCTGGGGTCGGGCCGGCTGCCGGCGCTGGCGCCGAACAGGTGCAGGCCGATGCCGCCGAACTTGAGGCCGACCCGGCTGACCCGTTCTTCGTGCAGTTCGCGGGCGATCAGCACGGCATCACCGAGCACGAGTCGATCGCCGATCCGGGGCTGTTGATCGAAGCGGGTGGCGAACAGTTCGGCGGCGTTGTGTTGACGGTAGCGAGCCGGGATCGGCAGGGAGTAGAAGTCGGCCAGTTCCCCCAGCGGGACATCGCCAGGCAGAGCGAAGGCGCCGAAGACTTCGCGTTCGGCCTTGCGGGCTTCGGCCGGTTCGGCGAACAGCCAGTCGAGCCGGACGACATTGCCCGGCGGGGCCAGGAAATAGGCGTAGTCGCCGGCTTGCAGGGGGCCACCCTCGGGCGGCAGCAGGATGTGGCCATCGCGTACCCGCAGGGCGCTTCTGGCCCAACTCGGGAGCGTTGCGCCGGCGAGCACGGCACTGCCGGGCTCGACGCGATAGCCGACCAGTTCCGACTGCAACTGTCCGGGCAGGTCGAGTTCGACCCGGCGGATCGGTGGATCGCTGCGCGGCAGGGCTACGCGCAATCCGTAGGCGGCCGCGCGCAGGGTCCAGCCCTGCACCACCAGGGAGGCCATGACCACGACGAAGGCGACATTGAACAGTGTTTCGGCACCGGGCAGGCCGACCAGCAGTGGAATCGAGGCCAGGAAGATGCCAACCGCGCCACGCAGGCCGACCCAGCCGATGAAGGCGATCTCGCGCTGCTTGAAGCCGAACGGTATCAGGCACAGGGCGACCACGGCGGGTCGGATCACCAGCATGAGCGCTGCCGCCAGGGCCAGGGCCGGCCAGAGGGTGGCGAGCAGGGCGCTGGGAACCACCAGCAGGCCGAGCACCAGAAACATCACCATCTGGGCAAGCCAGGTGCCGGCGTCCTGGACTGCGACCAGGTTGGCGTAGGCGCGCACGGGACGATTGCCCAGTACCAGTCCGGCCAGATAGACGCTCAGGAAGCCGCTGCCGCCAGCCAGATTGGACAGGGCGAACACCGCGATCGCGCCGGCCAGGGCCAGCAGGGGGTGCAGGCCGGACGGCAACGCCCAACGATTGAGCGCCCAGGCCAGGGTCAGGCCGCCGAGTGCGCCGAATGCCAGGCCGAAGCCGGCCTGGGCCAGCACCATCCAGGCCAGCGAGGCGGGATCGGGCAGGTCGGTGGCGGCGATCCAGCCGACCAGCAGCAGGGTCAACAGGACGGCGACCGGGTCGTTGCTGCCGGATTCCACTTCGAGGGTGGCGGCGACCCGGCGCCGCAGGTGCAGGCCGCCGGCATGCAGCAGGAAGAACACCGCTGCCGCGTCGGTCGAGGCGATGATCGCGCCGAGCAGCAGGGCGTGGACGGTATCGAGGTCGAGCAGCCAGTACCCGGCCAGGGCGGTCAATGCGGCGGTCAGCACGACGCCGAGCGTGGCCAGCACGGCGGCCGGGGCGACGGCCGTGCGGACATCCTGGATGCGGGTCCGCAGTCCGCCATCGAACAGGATGACCGCCAGTGCCAGCGATCCGAGCAGGTAGGCGAGGCGATAGTCATCGACCACCAGACCGACCGGGCCTTCGCGCCCGAACAGCATGCCGAGCACCAGGAACACCAGCAGCAGGGGCGCGCCGAACCGGCGTGCGACCAGGCTGGAGGCGATGCCGGCCAGCACCAGGATGGCGGCGGTGAGCAGATGGATATTGCTCAGTTGCAGGAGTTCCACGGCGTCTTCCGTGCCCGAGCGATGCGATCATCTTAGCCGGCCTGAATCCGGGTCGGGCTGGGCGTTTCGGATCGACGAACTGGTCCGGATCGGCGGTCGGTGCTGTTCGGCGCGGGCCGGCAGGCGTGCAGGTGCCGGGGCGTGCCGCGCGTGTGGCGGAACGCTTCAGCCGGTTGCGCGCGCGGCAATGCCGGTTTGCAGGCGATCGAGGCTTCGGTAGCCGATGGCTTCGGCGAGGTGTGGGGTGGTGATCGAGGTGCTGCCGGCGAGATCGGCGATGGTCCGAGCGACCCGCAGGATGCGCGAGCGGGCACGCGCCGAGAAGTGCAATCGATCCATGGCGCGGTCGAGCAGGGTTTCGGCATCGGGACTGAGCGGGCAGTCGCGTTCGAGCGTGTGCTCGTCGAGTCGGGCGTTGCAGACCTCGGCACGGGCGAGTTGCCGATTGCGGGCGGCTTCGACGCGGGCGCGGACCTGGGCGGACGACTCGCTGCACGCGCCGTTCTGACGCAGGTCGCGCGGACTCAGGCGCGGCACACTCAGGTGCAGGTCGATCCGGTCGAGCAGCGGGCCGGAAATCCGACCGAGGTAGCGGGCGATCTGGTCGGCGGTACAGCGGCACCGGCCGGACGGGTCGCCGGCCCAGCCGCACGGGCATGGGTTCATGGCGGCGACCAGTTGGAAGCGGGCCGGAAAGTCGGCCTGGCGGGCGGCGCGCGAAATGGTCACCCGGCCCGATTCCAGGGGCTGGCGCAGCACTTCCAGCGAGGGCCGTGACCACTCCGCCAACTCGTCGAGGAACAGCACGCCGGTGTGCGCCAGGGAGATTTCACCGGGTCGCGGTTCGCCGCCGCCGCCGGCCAGGGCGACTGGGCTGGCGCTGTGGTGCGGCGCCCGGAACGGTCGTTGTCGCCAGCGGCCAGGCAGGATCGGGTGGCCGGCGATGCTGGCGATGGCGGCTGATTCCAGGGCTTCGGCTTCACTGGCAGGCGGCAGGATTCCCGGCAGGCGCGAGGCGAGCATGGTCTTGCCGCAACCGGGTGAGCCGATCAGCAGCAGGTGATGACCACCGGCTGCGGCGATCTCCAGCACACGCCGGGCCTGCGGTTGGCCGCGCACGTCGGCCATGTCCGGACCTTCCGCCACGGTGTGGTCGATCGGTGCCGCGACCGCCCTCGGCAGTGGCCGCACGCCTTGCAGGTGTGCGCAGACATCCAGCAGGGTTCGCGCCGAGTACACATCGGCCGCCTCGGCCAATGCGGCTTCCGCAGCGCTGGCGATCGGCAGCAGCAGGCTGCGCCCGGCATCGGTGGCGGCGAGCGCGGCCGGCAATGCCCCTTCGATGCCGCGCAACTCCCCGGTCAGGGCCAACTCGCCCAGGCATTCGACCTCGGCGAGCGCGTCGACCGGCACCTGGCCACTGGCCGCCAGGATGCCGAGCGCGATCGGCAGATCGAAGCGGCCGCCGTCCTTGGGCAGGTCGGCCGGGGCCAGATTGACGGTGATCCGTCGGGCCGGAAACTCGAATTGCGAGCATTGGATCGCGGCACGGACTCGATCCTTGCTCTCACGCACGGCTGCTTCCGGCAGCCCGACGATCGACAGCGACGGCAGGCCGCCGCCGAGATGCACCTCGACCCGCACGGCCGGTGCATGGATGCCGGCCCGGGCGCGGCTGTGGACCAGGGCGAGCCCGGACATCGGCGGTCACGTCCGAGGCGTCTCGGTGCCGGCGCTGGCCTCGAATGCGGCCAGTCGGCGTTCCAGGGCTTCGAGCTTCTCGCGGGTGCGCAGCAGCACCGCACGTTGCACGTCGAACTCCTCACGGGTGACCAGGTCGAGCTTGGCCAAGCCGCCGCGCAGGGCCGCCCGGAAGTTGCCTTCCAGATCGTCGCGGGCCTGGCTCAGCCCGTCCGGCACCATGGCACTGAGCTTGCGGGCGAGGTCGTCGATGGCTTTCAGGTCGATCATGGGTCGCGTCCAGGGGAGAGGGCAGTGCCACAGTGTCGCCGTTCCCGGCCCGGCCGTCATCGGCGATCGTCCTGCCTGGGGGTAGGAAAATTCCTACCCGCTCGGCGACGGGCCGGCGCCGTCGGCCGAACCATCCGGCCGATCGGGCTGGCCAGTCGGGCTGGCCAATCGGGTGCGATCACCATGCCGGGATGCGCCGAGGGCGCGCCGGCTGGTGCAGGGATGGCTTATCCTGAGCCATTCAAGCGCATGCTCCCGTCAGCGGAACCGACCATGAAAATGATTATGGCGATCATCAAGCCGTTCAAACTCGACGA
>DIHI01000135.1:66041-66181 GCA_002420085.1 Lysobacterales bacterium UBA5700
GGCCGCCAGAAGGGCCACACCGAACTCTACCGAGGGGCTGAATACGTGGTCGATTTTCTGCCCAAGATCAAACTGGAAGTCGCAGTTACCGACGATCAGGTCGAACGTGTCACCGAGGCGATCCAGCGAGCCGCCGCCAC
>DIHI01000135.1:66241-77061 GCA_002420085.1 Lysobacterales bacterium UBA5700
TCGGCGACGGCAAGATTTTCGTCCATGACCTCGAACGGGCGATCCGCATCCGCACCGGCGAACTGGACGCCGACGCGCTGTGACGCCGGGCAGATGCGGATGCGGATGACGCCAGGGTTCGGCCGGGCCGGTCATCCGGCCGCCGTCATTCGCGCAGGGCGTCGGCGACGAACGGCGGCAGAGCCAGTGCTGCCTTGTGGACATCGACGCTGTAGTAGCGCGTGGTGAAGCCCTTGGAGGCGGCGCCGCGCTCGCGAAAGCTGTCCAGTTCGCCACCCTTGCGGGCCATCGTGCAACTCCACCAGCCGGTCGGGTAGCAGGGCTGCGGAAAGCTCAGGGTGCGGAACACCTGGAAGCCAGCGCTGCGCATCTCGCTGCGCATCGCCTTGATCAGGTCGATCTGCGCCAGCGGGCTCTCGCTCTGCTGGACCAGGATGCCGCCCGTGCGCAGGGCGCGCAGGCAACTGGCATAAAAGGCACCATTGAACAGGCCCTCGGCCGGGCCGACCGGGTCGGTCGAATCGACGATGATCACGTCGATCGAGTCGGGCTCGGCATTGGCCATGTAGGCCACGCCGTCGTCGAACAGCAGTTCGGCGCGCGGATCGTCGTTGGATTCGCACAGCTCCGGGAAGTAGCGTTCTGCAAGTCGGGTGACCCGCTCGTCGATATCGACCTGGGTGACCCGCTCGACCTCACGGTGGCGCAGCACCTCGCGCAGCGTGCCGCAGTCGCCGCCGCCGATGATGACCACCCGCTTGGGGTTGGAATGGGTGAACAGCACCGGGTGCGACATCATCTCGTGATAGAGGAAGTTGTCACGGCTGGTCAGCATGATCGCGCCATCGATCACCATCAGCTTGCCCCAGTCGGTGGTTTCCCAGATTTCCAGGGTCTGGAAGGGCGAGCGCTCTTCATGCAGCTTGGCGGTGACGCGGAAACCGATCGCGCTGCCGGTCGGTTGGAAATTCTCGTGGAACCAGGTGGCGTCCGGGGAGGTCATGGGTCTTCCGTAGGTGTCGTCGAGCCAATCGGACATTTTAGCCGATGGCGGCAGATCGGCCGTGATCGGGGCGGCGGCAGTGATACAAGCAGGGATACAATGACCGGCCGTCAATCCAACCATGTATCGGCATGACCGAGTGGTCTCTTGAGCACGCCCGCCGCCATTACGCCATCGCCCACTGGGGCGAGGGCTACTTCGGCATAGATGACGCAGGCCGCGTGGAAGTCCGGCCAAACCGCGCGCCGGAACAGGCCGTGGTGCTGACTGAGGTGGTCGACCGTGCGGTCGCCGAGGGCCTCAAACTGCCCTTGCTGGTGCGTTTCTCGGACATCCTGGGCGATCGCCTGGCCCGTCAGCAGGCGGCGTTCGAGCGCGCCATGGCGGCCGCCGATTACCGTGGCGGCTATTGCGCCGTGTATCCGATCAAGGTCAACCAGCATCGTGGTGTCACCGAAGAACTGGCCCGCCATGGCGATGATGACCGGTTCGGGCTGGAGGCCGGTTCCAAGCCCGAATTGATGGCGGTTCTGGCGCTGGCGAGACCGGGCTCGGTGGTGATCTGCAATGGCTACAAGGATCGCGAGTACATCCGTCTGGCGCTGATCGGCCGACGCCTGGGCATGCAGGTGTTCATCGTCATCGAAAAGGCCAGCGAACTCGATCTGGTGGTCGAGGAGTCGCGCGCCCTGGCGATCGAGCCGCTGCTCGGCGTGCGCATGCGATTGGCCAGCCTGGGCGCCGGCAAGTGGCAGAACTCCGGCGGCGACAAGGCCAAATTCGGGTTGTCGCCGCGTCAGGTGCTGGAACTGCTCGATCGGCTTGATCGCAGCGGCCTGTCCGCCAGCCTGCGCCTGCTGCACTTCCACATGGGCTCGCAGATTTCCAATGTCCGCGACATTGCCGGCGGCATGCGCGAAGCAGTTCGCTACTACGTGGAACTGTGCCGGCTCGGCTGCACCATCAGCCATGTCGATGTCGGCGGCGGGCTCGGTGTCGATTACGAGGGCACCCGCTCGCGCGGTGGCTGCTCGATCAATTACGGTCTCGACCAGTATGCCGCCACCATCGTCCAGCCGCTGGCCGAAGCCTGTCGCGACCACGATCTGCCGCCACCGATGGTGCTGTCGGAATCCGGTCGAGCATTGACCGCCCATCATGCCGTGCTGATCGCCAACGTCTCCGAAGTCGAACCTGCACCGACCGGGCGGGTGCCGCCGACATCCGACAAGGAGGCGCCGGCCCTGCGCCATCTGCGGGAACTGCATGCTGCGCTGGACAGTCGCCCGACCCTGGAGATCTATCACGAAGCCCTGCACTATCTTGCCGAAGGCCAGTCGCTGTTTGCGCTGGGCCAGATGGACCTGCGCGATCGTGCCCGCCTGGACGATCTGTTCTATGCCATCGCCCATGGTGTCCGCGCTCGTCTGAGCGGGGCCGGGGCCAGCCAGCGGGCGGCGATCGAGGAACTCGACCAGCGTCTGGTCGACAAGTACTTCGTGAATTTCTCGATCTTCGAGTCGATACCGGACGTCTGGGCGATCGATCAGGTGTTCCCGATCATGCCGATCGCTCGGCTCGACGAGGCCCCGACCCGACGCGGTGTGATCGCTGACCTGACCTGCGATTCCGACGGGCAGGTCGAACAGTACGTCGGCGCTGAAGCGCTCGACAGCGCCCTGGCCCTGCACCCGCTCCAGCCGGGACAGTCGTATCGGATAGGTTTTTTCATGGTTGGCGCATATCAGGACACCCTCGGCGACATCCACAATCTGTTCGGCGACACCGATTCGGTTGCGGTCAGGCTGTCCGATGACGGCGGCTATCAGCTCCGTCGTGAGCGTCGCGGCGACAATGCCGCCGTGCTGCTCGACTATGTCGGCTATGACCTCGACCGGCTCCGTGCCGCCTATCGCGACAAGATCGCCGCCGCCGGCCTCGATGACCGACGCGCGAGCGATTTCGCGGCCGCCCTGGAGGCCGGTCTGGACGCCTACACCTACTTGGCCGAAGCCCCCTGAGCGCGGCGCGCAGCCATATCGACACGGGAAGCACGATGGACGGACTCCGCTGCGGTTTCATCGGCCTGGGTGCCATGGGTACACCGATGGCCGGCCACCTCAACGCGCGCGGTCTGCTGGCGGTGGTCGGCAACCGCAGCCACGACAAGGCCATCGCCCGAGCAGCCGAATGGGGCGTGCGCGCCGCCAGTGAGCCGGCCGATTTTGCCGGTTGTGACTGTGTCGTGCTGTGCCTGCCGGCTGATCCCGACGTGTTGCAGTGGGTCGAGGCGTTGGCCGGCGTGCTCGCGCCCGGCGCCGTCGTGGTCGATCATTCCACCGTCGCCGCCGACACCGCCCGTCAGGCGGCCGAATGTCTCGATCGCGCCGGAATCGGCTTTCTCGACGCCCCGGTCTCCGGTGGTGTCGAAGGTGCGCGCAACGGCCGGTTGTCGATCATGGTCGGTGGGCGCGGCGATCAGATCGAACGGATTCGCCCGGCCCTCGATGCCTATGCCGTCCGTATCGCCCATCTCGGCGCGGTCGGCCAGGGCCAGGCCTGCAAGGCGGTCAACCAGGTCATGGTCGCCGGCATCAACGAAGCGGTCTGCGAAGCGCTCGCGCTCGGACGCGCGCTCGGGCTCGACCCCGATGTCCTGCTGCCGACCCTCTCGGCCGGCGCCGCCGGCAACTGGTTTCTCGAAAAACGCGGCGCCACCCTGATGCGCGGCGAATTCAACCCCGGCTTCAAATGTGCCCACCTGCTCAAGGATCTCGACATCGTTGCCGGCATGGCCCGCGCGGTCGGCATCGACAGCAGTGTCATCGCTCAGGCCAGCGTCGACTATCGGCGCCTGGTCGAGCGTGGACTGGGCGAGGCCGACACATCCGCACTCGTTCTACTCAAGGGACCGGTCGGAACCACCGACAGCAACTGCTAAGGAGATGCACCCATGAAACTGGCCCGCTTCGGCGCCATCGGACGCGAACGCCCCGCCCTGGTCGATGACAACGGCCGTTTGCGCGACGTGTCTTCGGTCGTGCCAACGTTCGACCCGACCACCCTGACGGCCCCCACACTGGCCGCCCTGCGCCGGCTCGACCCGACGGATTTTCCACTGGTGCCCGCACGCACCCGACTCGGCACACCCTGGGCCGGTATCTCCAAGTACATCGGTATCGGGCTCAACTACCGCGACCACGCGCTCGAAACAGGCGCCCAACTGCCGACCGAACCCGTGGTCTTTCTGAAGGCGATCAGTTGCCTGAGCGGTCCCAATGACCCGATCATCCGGCCGCCGGAATCGACCAGGCTCGACTGGGAGGTGGAACTCGGCATCGTCATTGGCCGTCGCGCCAGCCATGTCAGTCAGGCCGACGCCCTGTCCTGTGTGCTCGGCTATTGCCTGCTCAACGACGTATCGGAGCGCGGCTTCCAGAAGGATCGTGGCGGCGGCCAGTGGACCAAGGGCAAGGGTTGCGACAGCTTCGGCCCGGTCGGCCCGTGGCTGGTCACCCGCGACGAAGTCCCCGATCCGGCTGCGCTCCGGCTATGGCTGACCGTCAACGGCGAGACCATGCAGGACGGCAGCACCGCAGAAATGGTGTTCGGCGTCGCCGAACTGGTCAGCCACGTGTCGCGTTTCATGACCCTGATGCCCGGCGACCTGATTGCCACCGGCACCCCGGCCGGCGTCGGCATGGGCAAGACCCCGCCGCGTTATCTGCAACCAGGTGACGAAGTCCACCTCGGCATCGACGGGCTGGGTGAACAGCGGCAGCGGGTCATCGACTGGAACTCCGGTCGCTGATATCGGGGGGTTCTTATAGCCCCGGCGTTGATTTCTGGCGGTTCACCTGACGATGCAGATCACGTTCAGTTGTCTGGCATCTGGTCGATCGGCGCGGCGCGAATCGCCGGAGTGATTCGAGTCATTGGCCAGCAGTGAGTCGCGGTCGCGGAATGACTGGCCTGTCTGGAGTCTGCGAGCCTCTCCCCAGTCAGCCGGGGAGAGGTCATCGGAGCACACTGATTTGGAGGCACTGGCCCGATCAATTGGTCTTGCAGCAGTAGATTCTGCCGAAATTTCGTTTGTCACCAGTGGTGATGCCAGTTCCTTCATGACCAGCAACATACTGTCCAACCGGACAGATCGCCGGGCCGACCTGTCCCTTGGACCCCCAGCTCAACCAAGTACAATTGACCTGTTTCAGGTTCGTGAGTCCAGAGGCGCCCGAAAGATTGACGGTCTTGCTGCCGCCGACATCGGTGATGGTCAATTGCCCAGTCTCTGGGTCGAAGGTAAAGCTGCGGTTCGCTTCATTGGCGGGATTGGAATCGCCATCGAGCAGGCTGATTCGACTCATTTCCGTGCCGTCTGCGTTGACAATGATGGCGTAAACGCCGTCGCGCACGAGCACTTGCAGCTCATTGGTCGGATCGTCGTCACGGTCGCCAGTCTCCTCGCGATAGTTGAAACTGAATGTCTCAGTGCTCGATTTGCCGCTGTTGTCCATCACTTGCACTGACAGTTGATGGCTGCCTGCCGACAACGAGTCCACTGTACACTGCGCACCACCCAGACCGATTTCACAGTAACTCTGATTGATCGAAATGCCATCCAGGCTGATCATGATGCTGTCGATTGCGATGCCACTGAAGTCATCGAAGTAGGCGATGTCGAACAGCGGCGGCGTGGAATCGACGATGACGGTCGAAGTCGGGCTTTCAATTCTGATGGTCGGTGGATGAAGGTCGACATCGACCCGTGAATTGATGACCAGTCGCGGGCTGTTATCAGACTCCTTGGCCGAAAATTGTATGAATCCGCCGCGATCTTCCTTGTTCTTCTTGATCAGCCAGCCGAAGTGCTGCCCGTTGTTGAGCGATTCGAGAACATCATCAGTGACGTCGAATTGAATAATCCCAGCAGCGGCCTTGTCGAATTTCACGCTGTCGCTCTCCCTGGCCGCGAATATTCCACCATTCCAGGATGAAATGCAGGCCATGTTGGAAGTTTGTGCGCAGTTCCATGATGCCTGATTCTCGTCCCAGTCCATCTGCATTGCATGCGCATCTACGAAGTCTTTGTTGTCGGGATCAAAGCGGGTGACATTGACCTCTAGCGTGGCCGATATGACGTCAACTGAATTGATCAAGCCAGCGATTTCGGTGAGATCAAATTTGATGATCGAGCGTTCCGTGCCAGGCGCTTGATTGATTCGAAGGCTTGGGTTGCTCCCGGAAATATTGTTCGGGGCACGTTCATTGATCGTCGTGTCCTGGCTGGCTTTGAGTTCAAGAACGTTGGCATTTGCCGACAGACTGAGAAAAAGTGGGATAGCAGCACACGTTAGTTTCAATGAGTGGTTCATCGACATGTCTCCAATTCTCCATGGTCAAAATAGATGGCCTGCGTATCGGTGGACTGCGTGCTGCTGTTTTGAATCAGGTTCAGGCTCCTTGGTTTGGGTGGTGACTGGTTTTGCGATCGATTGGTGATGGCGCGGCCTCAGCTCACCTCAGTGGACCGTGCGGTGACCCTCGGTCGGTACCGGTGCGTCATCGGATGCGCTTTGACCGAGGTCGCTTCGAAATTTTCACCATGCATAGCGGTTGGCCGGTCGGATGGCGCTAAGGGATTTGACGTGTCAAGTGTTACTTGAGTGTGAGGGTGCTGCGGGTTTTTGAATGATATTTGCATCACATTTTTTCTGTGATACATATCAATCGTCTGCGCCTGATGGTTGATGGTTGCCATCGGTTCATCCGGCCGGCCATCCGAGATCAGGATCTGATCCAGTCGAATCAGTGATGAGTGATTCCCACATCGACGTCCGAGACGTGGGTTGCTCAAGGTGAGTCGGCACAGGCCGAAGGCGTGATGACAGGCATCACCTGCATGGACGCCCCGACTCGGCTGCGGTCACCACCGGCACTGGGGCGAGGTGGATCGATCCGTGCGGTTTCACCGCGCGGACAAGGTCCAGCCGCGTGCCAGTCGATCGATCGCGCCGGCCACGGCGATGCCGATCCCGGCGGCCAGTGGCAATGCCAGCGACACATCTCGGCCGATTGCCGCCACTTCCAGTGCGGCGGTCAGCAGGTGCGGGGCGGAAAACACCAGGGCAGCGATAGCAACGGTGGTGAGCAGCAGGCGTTGCAGCAGGGTTTCGAGGGTTTCGCTGCCCTGTGCATGCTCGACCTGGGCGGCGATCGCGGCGGCGAACGCTGCCGGGGGCTCGGGCAGCGGTGCGACAAGGATTGCCCGATGCAGGGCGCGATAGCACGCGATGGTCGGATCGGACGCGGTAGGTCGGCCCGCGCGCTCGTCGGACACGGCGCGCTGTTGCGCGTCGAACTCGCGCGCGGTGCGGTGCGGATCGTGGGTGTTCATGCCATGACTCCCAGTTGGGACTGTAGCGCCTGACGCAGCCGCAGTCGGGCGCGATAGAGGTAGTTCTTGACGGTGCCTTCCGGCAATGCGGTGATCCGGGCGATCTCACCGATGCTGATCTCGTCGAGATGGTACAGCGTCACCAGGGTTCGCTGGATCGCCGGCAACTCCTGCAATGCGGTGGCGACATGGGTCATCAGTTCGGCATCGGCACAGGCGGTCTCCAGATCGAAATCATCACCGATCCGCTCAAGCATGTCCTCGTCCTGATCGCCTGCGGGTTCGACCAGCGGGATGCGTCGCCGCTGGAGGTGGCGGCTCGCCAGCGAGAACGCCACGCGGCCGATCCACGTGGACAGCGCACAGTCGAAGCGGAACTGATGCAGCTTCCGATGCACCCGCAGGAAGACCTCCTGGCACACCTCCTCGGTATCGTCACGGTGCTGCACCATGCGATAGACCAGATGCCAGACCAGGCGCTGATGGCGCACGACCAGGCGCTCGAAGGCGCCAGGCACGCGCGCCAGCACATCCCGCACCAGATCGTGATCCTCGCTCATGCGGCAATGGATACACCCGATGCGGCTCCGGTTGCATGTGCCGAGCGACTCGGTTGTCCGGGAGGCAGTGCAACCGAGCGCAGTACGATCGTATCCAACGCAGCAACGGGGCATGTCGCCCCGGCTACCGGAGAACACTCATGGACTTTGCCCTGCTCATCCCGATCACCGCCTTCCTGTGTACCGTTGCCATCATCAAGATCATCGTCGACTCGCGACTGCGTCGGCGGCTGGCCGAGACCCACGCCAGCGAAGATCTGGTCCGCGCCATGCTGACGGCCGATGAGCACAACCGCAGCCTGTCGGCATTGAAATGGGGCATCGTGCTGACCCTGATTGGCCTGGCATTCGGTCTGATCGACCTGCTCAATCTGGATGGCAACGATCCGGCCACCTTCGGCCTGCTGATCGGTTCGGCCGGCCTCGGCATGCTCGGATTCCATGGCTTCACGGCGCGCAAGCACTGACAACGCGGGCAGCAGAATCCGCGCGCACCACGATCGGTGCGCGCGGATCCGGCGTGGCGTCTGTGGTGCGCCTCAGGGACAGACCCCGACCCGCCAGACCGTGCCGCCATCCGTGCTGTACAGCGATGTCGTGCCATAGGTCGAACCCGGCATCGGCTGGTCGCTGCCGTTGGCGAAGTAGTCTGGCGCCAACAGATTGCCGGTGCTGTACGCCCGTCCGCCGACCTTGTGAAAGTAGTTCAGCGCCGTTACCGCCGTGCAGGTGACAGCCGGTGGCTCCGACGGTGGCGGGGCAGTCCCACCGCTGCCGCTGCACGCCACCAGCGGACCGGAACAACTGCCGTCATCGTCCTGCCAACGGCACTGGCCGCTGCCCGCCGCCTGCTGGTCGAGCCGGAACGACGTCGTGCTGCCGTATTCGAGGAAGCAGTTGGCATAGTTGGTGAAATCCAGCCGACCGGCATCGATGTGCTGCTGCAAGCTGGCGACCTGACCGGCATCAATGACGAAGTCGATCTGCGCGCTGGTGTTCAGACCGGTCGCATCGCGGGCGGTGATGACCGCGCTGTTGCCGCCACCTGGCAGGTTGCAGCCCTGCACGTGGAACAGGGTGCCGTCCACCTGTGCCGCGACCACGCCGGTGGCGAAGCCGACCGTGACCTCGACCAGATCCTGGTTGGCGTCGATCGCCTGGCCGCTGACCGTTGCACATTGGCCGTTGAGACTGACCGCGATGTCATCGAGAACCGGAGCGGTCGGCGGCGGCTCCGGGCCGATCCTCACGGTCAGGATGACCGGCGTGCTTTCCGCACCATCGTCGTCGATCGCGCTGACCGCCACGGTGTACAGACCATCGGCCAGGGTTGGACTGAGCGCCTGGAAGGCGCCATCGCCAGCGACACTGGCACTGAACATCACCGAGCCCGGACCGGTAATGCCAGCGACGAACAGTTCCACCGCCACCACCGTGCCGTCCTCATCCTGCGCCGTGCCGCTGACCGCGATCGAGCGACCGGATGCCTCGGCCACGACCTCGGCCACCGTCGGCAGCGTGTTGCGGTCCACCCGGCGGTTGTTCTCGGCGAAGAACTGCCCGAGGAAGCGGGCATAGTTGATGCTCTGGCTGCCGATGAAACTGCCCGAAGCGCCGGCGCCGCCCGACCAGGCATGGCCGAGGCCGTTGAACCACAGCATCGAGACGCGGCCATCCTGCCAGCGGAATTCTTCGGCGCTATGGCCAGTCCCCTCGCTCATCAGCGTGCTGCCGGGCAGTGGCTGGGCACCGTACAGTGCCGCCATGCCATCGGCGTTCTGGCGGTTGTAGCAGAGATTGACCGTGGTATCGGCATCGCCCTGTGCGATCGACGCGATCTGGGTCTCGAAGTGGCTGGCGAAACTGCCGGCCAGCGTGCGGCATCGGCTTTCCACGTCGGCGAATTCGCACGGCCCGATCGCCCCGTTGGAACTGGTGAGAATGCTCGGACCGGCACTCACCCCGACCCCGGCAAACACATCCGGTGCCAGGCAGGCGGCGGTGTTCGCGAACGCCGCACCCGACGACAGGCCGGCGATGTAGACCTGGGCCGGATCGATGTCGCGCGCGGCATCCGCAGACAGCGCATTGGCCAGCGCGATCAGATTCCGGTAATCACCAGCCGTCCGCGATTGCGAACCCTGGAAATACGACCAGCAGCCGAAGCCGGCCTTGTTCATCGCATCGGGCACCGCGACCACCATGCCGAATTCCTCGGCGGCGGTCTCCAGCTTGGCGGTCTTGAACGCATCGATCGACTGCGTACAGCCATGCAGCACGATCAGCAGCGCCCGCCCGGTGCCGATCGAGGAAACCGAGTCCGGCGTATACACATGCACCTTGTTGAAACCGCCGAGCGCCAGTGAGTTCTGCCACGCCCCGGCACTGACCGATGCCGCACACAGCCAGCCCAGCAGCGCCAGCAGGCAGCGCATCACGGCTAGCCCTCCGACGCGCCCCGCGCGTCCCCTGGTCATCATGAATGCCTTCATCGCAACCCCTCCCTCCAGAAAGTTCGCACCCCGCGCATCGCGACCACACGTCGTCGCCGAGCGGCGGCGATGCCAAGCGATGCCCCTGAGCGCGCCCGTCACGACACCCAATTGATGCCGTCACCCGCAGTGGACCATGCCGCACCACCATCAGCCATCGGTCGATGGGGCAAGCTGCGCCGCAGCAAAAATTGGATGCGCGCGAGTTTGGGCAGTGTCTGTTTTCTGGAAAACTGGTTCCGGGTCGAATGCTTCCGACCGAGGTTCGATGCATCAGGCCGGGAAGCGCGGCAGTCCGGGCGGGTTCGACCGATGTAACCCGATGGCCGCTCGCCCGAGCCGGAATGTCAGGCTGCGCACAACCGAAC
>DIHI01000135.1:77211-80237 GCA_002420085.1 Lysobacterales bacterium UBA5700
CCCAGACCACGATATGGCAGCAACTTGGCGGCAAACGAGGCCAGGACCGGGTTGCGCATGTTGGAGTTGCCGGCCTTGATGTTTTCGATGGTGAGGTTGTTGGGCAGGTGACCTGGGCTGATGATCTCGACCCGGTTGGCAAAGACCAGTACACGCACCGGGGCACTGATGAAGTAGTCACGGTGGATCAGGGCATTGGCGACCAGTTCTTCCCAGACGATGCGTGGAATCTCGGGCTGGCCCAGAGAGTTGAAGCCCTGCTCGCCCTGTGTGGCGCGGGTGTTGGCGATGATGAAGCCAAGCGTCTGTTGGAACACATCAGCCAGCTTGCCGGTGATGTCGCGGCTGTCGATGTAGTGCTGGTCTTCGATCTCGTTGCCGACAAAGGCCACCGCTTTGACGATGAAAGCAGGCAGCGTGTAGTGCGGCGCTTTGGCGAACAGCAGGCTGCCGGCCACATTGAGCTGACCTTGGCTCATCAGGTTCATGTTGGTCAGTATCTGGGGCAGCGGCAGGGTGTGATCGGCGAGCGATTCACCGAAGTGCTGCTGGAAGAAGGCATCAAGGTAGGGCAGGTCCACATCGCCCGCGCCCAAGCCCGCCACGGGTGTCTCGTCGGCGTGAACCAGACCGGCCTGCTGGAACAGGCGCTGGATTTCCTCGCGCGAGGTGGCGCGACGCTTGTCGGAGCCGTTCTTTACCCAGATCACACCATTCTTGTCCATGTAAGGCTTGCTGATGCCGACGGGGATGGTGATGACCAATACGATGCCAGCCGGGTGCGGCACGTTTTCGGTCAGTGGGTTGACAGCGGGTCGGACATTCTGCGAGGCCGCGTTGGCGACCAGTTGGTTGAGCCGAGCCACATCGGTGCCGGACAGGCCGCGCACTGAGCCATCATCGTTCACGCCGAGGAAGATGCGTCCACCGGCGGTGTTGCTGAAGGCCACGATCTCGGCCGCCAGTGCGTCGGCATTGGTGATGTCGGTCTTGAACTGATGGCGGCTGTCCTCCCCCCGGCTGAGGAGGTCGATCAGCTCGGTGGTTTCCATAGGTTGTAAACCTCCCTCCGGCGGTTGAAGGCGTCTCGGCCGCCTTCCATGATGTCGATGATGGCGTTCTGCACGGAACGGGCGTCGATGCTGCCGCTTTGCACGGCGACTTTCTCGTCCTGATACTGGCAGGCGAGTACCTGCTCGGCATCACCCAGTACCGGAAAATTGGCATTGTGGGTGGCGAAGATGAATTGGGCATTGGGTTTCATCGCGCGTAGCAGCTTGATCACGTCGTCATAGATGGTCTGGTTGTCCAGATCGTCTTCCGGCTGGTCGATGATGATCACGTCGTGCTGGCGCTGGCTGAGTACGTGCAGCAGCAGCGCCGAAGCGCGCTGCCCGAGCGAGTGGTGCTTCAGTTCCTTGCCGCGATAGCGGATGACGAAATGGTTGGGCACCTGCCAGGTGACGAACTCGACCAGATTCTGGATGAAGGTCTTCTCGAAGAACTCGGGGGTGCTGCCGGCCTTGACCTTGCCTGCGATGAGACCACGCAGCAGCCCGCCGAAGTCGGTGTAGTCCTCCATGACTGCGCGCAGGGTGGTTTCGCGGATATTGCTGCCCTTGAAGAGCTGCTGCATGAAGTCGATGGCCGCTTCCTTGTCGCCCTTGAAGTCAGCCTCGATCTGCAGCGCGGTGTGGCCGGAGTTGACGCGATCCAGCTCGGCCTTGATAGCGTTGAATTCGCGCAGCCAAAGCGTGTTGAGTGTGTCGATCTCGGCAAACAGCGCGTCACGAATGCTGCTTCGCTGGCTTTCCTGCTTGGTGAGCGCCTCCAGCATATGCTCCGCCTTGGTCTTGCGCTGCTGCTCGGCCAGAAAATCATCCGGCTGGATGGCGGTCATGCCGGTCTGCTTGAGATCCTGAGCCAATCGCCGCTCGACCTGGGCGAACTCGTCCTGAAGGCTGGTGCGGGCACCATCGAATTCGGCTTGTCTGGTGTGGAGCCGGGCCGTGATGGCACGGGTCTCCTGCTCGATTCTCTTGAGTTGATCGACCTTGGCAAGGAGGCTGGAAAACTCGGCGTAGCAGGCCGTGAAGAAATCCGGGTTCTGCTTGGACACGTAGCTCGTGGCGTTACGCAGTGCGTCCTCGTGCTCGGCGATCAGTTGCTCCAGGGCCAGGGCGAAGCTGTCGGCCTGCCCTGTCATGCGCGCCAGCGCAGCGGCATCCTGCTGGAAGCCGAGACGTTTTTGCAGCTTGGCGGCAACGCCATACTCGTCGAACTTCTTGAGCCGGAAGTTGGCATCGGCGAGTTGCGCCTCATAATCTTCCTTGAGTTCGGCGGTAGTGCTGAGTTTGAGCCAGTGCTGGGCGGCCTCGCGCACGCGCTGGCGCTGGCTTTCGATTTCGTCGCGCAGCACACGGAGTTTCTCGCCAACCAGTTTTTCTACCAGGTCGGTCTCGAAGCCTTCGCCGGTGCTGGAAAGGTCTTTCTGGCCAAAGTAGATTGGGCGGCGCAGTAGGGTCTCCCTGATCGATACGCCGGGCTGCAATTTGCCGGCCAAGTAAACCTTCGGGGCTTCGCGGAAGATGCGGGAAACGGTGAATTCCTGCCCGTACACATCGCAGGCGGTCAGCGTCACCTTGCCGCCGCTGCCCAGGGTATGGCGGACCAACTCATCCTTGTATTTGGTGTCCTGTGCCTTCTCGCCACGCGGAATGTCGAGGGCGTAGCGCACTGCCTCCAGAATGGACGACTTGCCGCTGCCCCGGATGCCGATCAGCGTGTTCAACTCGGGAGAGAAATGCAGCGTCTGTCCGTCAAGGATGCCGCCGTCGAAGTGGATGCTGCGAATGTATGACGCCTGATGTTTGGGCGGGTCCGTGGCCACCCGTGCAGTGGGATCGCTCAAGGCAAACTTGACCGCTTCAAAGGACAGTTCACCGAGCTTGAGGTAACAAGCCTTTCCTTGGCCGATCTGGTCGATGTGCTTGGGGTCGCTGCCTTCCAGTTCGGCGGGATACCAG
>DIHI01000135.1:80359-91966 GCA_002420085.1 Lysobacterales bacterium UBA5700
CGAACCTTCTGGAAGCCGAGGGTGCGGCGACGGAAGAGTTCGTTTTGACCCAGTTCGGAGAGACGCCCGCCATCCAACTCGACCCACAGCCCACTGGGCGCTTCGACATGGGCGAAGACCAGGAAAAAGTCGCGGTGATAGTTTTCCAGCTTCTTGATGGTCTCCAGCAGCGACAGCGAAGACCGTCCGTTTTCCTGTTCATATTGAGCAGGGGTTTTTCCTTCAAAAGCAACGCTCAGGAAGGGATTGATATGGTCATGACCATCCGCCAACCAGTCGTCGGAAAAAACAACCAGAGTGTGAATGCCGTTGGCCCCATCGTTGACCGATAGCTCTACGCCTGGAAGCAGCGTAATTCCTTTCTTCTTGGCTGTCTTGCCGAGCGCCTTGAATTCATCGAAATCGAACGTGTTGTGATTGGCGATGACACCCAGTTGGATGCCTGCTTTCTCAAGTGCATCCACATAGCGGCTGTTATAGTAGTCGTCATCGCCTTCATACTTGAATTCGCGGTCTGCACGGGTGTGCAAGTGAAAATCTGCGCGCACCCATTGTGCGCCTCCGGCCAAGGCATGAGACGGAGTCGCTGAACGGGGGGGTGAGTGCATGCTGGTCATCGTTTTTCCTCACCGGCCGTCAATCCGGAATCAGACGCCACGGGTGAACCCGTGCGGCAATGGCCCGCCATCCGTCCGGTTCGGTTTGGCGGTCGCCGTGACGCGGGTGGCAGGGAGCGCTGGATTCGTTCGCCCGCCGGGTCTTGCAAAGCGCACATCCCGCAGTCGATCAATACCCCGCCGCCTGACCGTCCTTGCGGCTTTCCGAGGCGCCGATGTAGACACCGTGTTTGGGGTCGCGGGCGATCGCCTGGTAGCCGCCGAACGGGCCGACGGCGTCGATGACGCGGTGGCCCATCTTCATCAATTCGCGGCGGGTTTCCATGCCGAAGCCGGATTCGAGGTTGAGCACGCCGCCATCGGTCATTTCCACCATCTGGCCGGCCGGTTCGGTCGAGCCGTCGTGGTGGATGCGCGGGGCGTCGCCGGCTTCTTGCAGGTTCATGCCGAAGTCGATCAGGTTCATGACGATCTGCACGTGGCCCTGCGGTTGCATGGCACCCCCCATCAGGCCGAAGCTGACCCAGGGTCGGCCGTCGTGGGTGATGAAGGCCGGGATGATGGTGTGGAACGGCCGCTTGCCGGGGGCGAAGCTGTTGGGGTGGCTTTCCTTGAGCACGAACTGTTCGCCGCGATCCTGGAGGATGAAGCCCAGACCCGGCGGTGCCATGCCCGAGCCCATGCCGCGATAGTTGGACTGGATCAGGCTGACCATCATGCCATCGGGGTCGGCGACGGTGAGGTAGATGGTGTCGCCCTGGTTGAGGGCGCCACCGGCATCGACGGCACGGGCGGCACGTCGGGGATCGATCAGGGCACGGCGTTCGGCGGCATAGTCCTTCGACAGCAGACGCGCCAGCGGTGCCGGGTGGAAGCTCGGGTCGGCGTACCAGCGGGCGCGGTCGGCAAAGGCCAGTTTCTTGGCTTCGACGAACAGGTGGATGTGCTCGGCGCTGCCGAAGGCGATCTTCGAGAAGTCATAGCCTTCGAGGATGTTGAGCATTTGCAGGGCAGCGATGCCCTGGCCGTTGGGTGGCAGTTCCCAGACGGTGTAGCCGCGATAATCGACCGCGACCGGCTCGACCCATTCGCCCTGATGTGCGGCCATGTCCTCTTGGCTCAGAAAGCCACCATTGGCGCGGAAATAGGCGTCGATGGTGCGCGCGATTTCGCCCTTGTAGAAGGCGTCGCGACCCCCTCGGGCGATCGCTTCCAGGGTGTTGGCGAGATTCGGGTTCTTCCACAGTTCGCCTTTCTCCGGGGCGCGACCCTCGACGGTGAACTGTTCGAGGAAGCCCGGCCATTTCGACAGCAGTGGCACGCTGCGCTGCCAGTAGTAGGCGATCACTTCGTGTACCGGGTGGCCGTCGCGGGCGTAGCGGATGGCGGGTGCGAGGTTGTCGGCCATGGTGCGCTTGCCGAACCGCTCGTGCAGGGCGAACCAGCCATCCACTGCACCGGGGACGGTCACCGGCAGTGGACCGTGCGAGGGGATTTCGCTGTAGCCGTTGTCCTGGAACCAGGCCAGGCTGAGCGATCGCGGCGAGCGTCCGGAGCCGTTGTAGCCATGCAGGCGCTGGGTCTTGGCATCCCAGACGATGGCGAACAGGTCGCCGCCGATGCCGTTGCCGGTCGGCTCCATCAGGCCGATGGCGGCATTGGCGGCGATGGCGGCATCGACCGCGCTGCCGCCGGCCTTCATCACGTCCAGGGCGATCTGGGTGGCCAGCGGGTGCGAGGTGGCGGCCATCGCCTGGGGTGCGATCACTTCGGAGCGGGTGGCGAAGCCATGGCCGGTGATGCGATCACCGCTCCAGGCGGGACCGGCGGCCAGACACAGGGTCGATGCGGCTACGGCCAGGGTGCGGATCGGATTCATGGCGGTGTCCTCGGGGTCGGGGTGCGGTCCGGTGGGCATCGGCACAGGGTACACCTTCGATTCAGTTCGGCGGCGGTGTGGACGGCAGTCCGAAGAACCGCTCGGTGGTGGCTGTGACGCTGGCGGCGGTCTGTTCCGGCGTCTCGCCGCGATCGCGTGCCAGTTCGTGCAGGATGTGCGGCAGGAAGGCCGGTTCGTTGCGGCGATGGCTGGGCGCCGGCTTGAGCGTGCGCGGCAGCAGGTAGGGTGCATCGGTTTCGATCATCAGCCGCTCGCCGGGGATGTGCTGCACCAGTTCGCGCAGGTGGGCACCGCGCCGTTCGTCGCACAGCCAGCCGGTGATGCCGATGTACCAGTCGCGGTCGAGGCACTCGAACAGTTCCCGCCGCTCGCCGGTGAAGCAATGCACCACCGCCGGGCCGATCCGACCGTCGAACTGGCGCATGATCGCGACGAAGTCGTCATGGGCATCGCGTTGGTGCAGAAACAGGGGCTTGCCGGTATCGGCGGCGATCTGCAACTGCTGCTCGAAGGCCCGGCGCTGGGCGGGTCGTGGCGAGAAATCGCGGAAGTAGTCGAGCCCGCATTCGCCGACCGCGACCAGTTCCGGTGCGCGATGCAGTTCACGCAGTTCGCGGTCGTAGTCGTCGCTGTATTCACTGGCATGGTGCGGATGGACGCCAGCCGTGGCCCACAACACGCCCGGATGGCGGTGGGCCAGTGCCAGTGCCTTGGGGTTGTGTTCGCGGCTGGCGCCGGTGACGATCATCCGGGTCACGCCGACGGCGGCGGCGCGTGCCAGTACCGCATCGCGATCATGGTCGAAGCTGTCGTGGCTGAGGTTGGCGCCGATATCGATCAGGTTCACTGAAATTGGCGTTCGGGAATAGGGATGGGCAATTGTAGGAGCCTGGACGCGCTTGCGGCCAAGGGATTCGGCGTCAAGGCCATGTTGGCGTATCCGACAGAATATTCGTCCTGCGGAATAGGGCCATGGCGACGGTGTCTGGCGCGGTCGCTTATCCTGTTCAGGTGGACGCTGTCGATTTACCGATTACGCCCCTGCTGCCGGAGATACTGACCGCGCTGGCCGATCATCCGCGCCTGGTGCTTGAGGCGCCGCCGGGGGCCGGCAAGACCACCCAGGTGCCGCTGGCCCTGCTCGCGGCGCCGTGGCTGGCGGGCGGGCGGATCGTCATGCTGGAGCCGCGCCGGGTGGCGGCGCGGGCGGCAGCGGCTTTCATGGCCGCGCAGCGTGATGAACCGGTCGGGGCGACGGTCGGCTATCGCATCCGATTCGAGAATCGAGTCTCGTCGGCAACCCGGATCGAAGTCGTCACCGAGGGCATCCTCACCCGGATGATCCAGGACGATCCGAGCCTGGAAGGGATTGGCGCGCTGCTGTTCGATGAGTTCCATGAGCGCCACCTGGCCGGTGATCTGGGGCTGGCTCTGGCGCTCGACGTGCAGGCCCAGCTTCGCCCCGACCTGCGGATCGTGGTGATGTCGGCGACCCTGGACGGCGAGCGGCTGGCGCGCTTTCTCGATGCGCCGCGCCTGACTGCCGAGGGGCGGGCCTACCCGGTCACGGTCAGCCATTTTCCGGCCCGGCGCGAGGAGCCCTTGCCGGCCCAGGTGCGGCGCTGCGTCGAGCAGGCACTGGCCGCGCACCTGGGCGATCTGCTGGTGTTCCTTCCTGGGCAACGGGAAATCGCCCAGGTCGAACGGGCCTTGGCCGATCTGCCGGCGTGCGAGCCACACTCGACGGTGCGGATCCTGCCCTTGCACGGCGAACTGCCGCTCGCCGCTCAGTCGGAGGCGCTGGCGCCGGATCCGGACGGCCGCCGTCGGGTGGTGCTGGCCACCAATGTCGCCGAGTCGAGCGTGACCCTGCCGGGAGTGCGGGTGGTGATCGATGCCGGCCTGGCCCGCGAACCCCGTTACGACCCCAACACCGGGTTTTCGCGGTTGGCGACGGTGGCGATCGCGCAGGCATCGGCGGATCAACGCGCCGGTCGTGCCGGCCGGGTCGCCGAGGGCTGGTGTTATCGATTGTGGCCGCCGTCGCAGCGCCTGGACGCCGCACGCCGTCCGGAAATCGCCCAGGTCGAACTGTCGGCCCTGGCCCTGGAACTGGCCACCTGGGGCAGTGACGCGCTGCGGTTTCCGGATGCGCCGCCGAGCGGCGCACTGGCTGCCGGCCGCGATCTGCTGGCGCGCCTGGGTGCCCTCGAATCCGACCGACCGACCGCGCTCGGTCGGCGCATGCTGGCTCTCGGCAGCGCCCCGCGCCTGGCCGCCATGCTGTTGGCGGTCGAGGGCGACGAGCAGGCGTTGGCCTGCGATCTGGCGGCCCTGCTGGAAGCACGCGATCCACTGCGCGAACGCAGCGACGACCTGGGCGCGCGCTGGCGGGCCTTGGCGGCCTTTCGCCAGCGTCGCCACAGCGGCCCGACCGGTGCCCTGGCCGCGATTGATCAGGCGGCCCGGCATTGGCGGCAGCGCCTGCGTTGCCAGCACACCCCGCCAGCGAGCGTGCCGGGGCACCTGATCGGCGATGTCCTGGTACATGCCTTTCCCGACCGGATCGCCCGCCAGCATCCGGACGACCCGCGCCGGTATCAACTCGCCAATGGCCGCAGCGCCCGCCTGTTCGACGACAGCGCGCTGTACGGTGAGCCATGGATCGTCGCCAGTGAATTGCGCTTCGAGTCCGGCGACGCCCGGGTTCTGCGCGCCGCTCCGATGGACGAGGCGCGTTTGCGTCGAGATTTTCCCGAGCGCTTCGTGGACACCGACAGCGTGCGCTGGGACAGCACGGCCCGCGCCCTGGTTGCCCGGCGCGAACGCCGCTTCGACGCCATCGTGCTCGACAGCCGCCCGATCGGCCGACCCGACCCCGAGCGCGCCGCCGATGCCCTGACCCAGGCGGTTCGCGAGTTGGGTCTCGACGCCCTGCCCTGGACCGAGCCACTGCGGCAATGGCGCGAGCGGGTCCGCTGTCTGCGCGATTGGTTGCCCGATCTTGGGCTGTCCGATCTCGATCTGCCCGACCTTGCCGACCCGGCCCTGCTGGCTGGCCTGGATCATTGGCTCCGGCCGGTCCTGGTCGGCAAGACCCGGCTCGACGCACTCACCGCCGACGAACTGGCCGAAGTGCTCCGAGGCGGTCTCGACTGGCGTCTGCGACGGCGCATCGATGCGCTGGCCCCGGAGCGGCTCGATGTGCCCTCGGGACGCAGCCATGCGGTCGTCTACCAGTGCGGCAGTGCGCCGGTGCTGGCGGTCAAGTTGCAGGAACTGTTCGGTCTGGCCGAGACTCCACGCATCGCCGACGGCCGGGTGCCGGTGCTGCTGCACCTGTTGTCGCCCGCAGGTCGGCCATTGGCAGTCACCCAGGACTTGCGCAGCTTCTGGAGCACGGTCTACCCCGATGTGCGCAAGGAGATGAAGGGGCGCTATCCCAAGCATCCCTGGCCGGAGGATCCCTGGACCGCCACGGCCAGCCACCGTGCCAAACCGCGTGGCACGTAAGGCCGTGTGCGTCGATCGGTCGGGAATTCGTACTCAGGCAAGCGGGTGTTCGCCCCGACCCGCCAAGCGGCCGGGCTTTCGGGCACATCGGAGGGTCAAGGGCCAGATCACCGCGCGTGGCTGGTCCGGTGCGCCCCAGGCGTCGGCCATGGCAGGCGTGATGGCAGCGATCGGGTCCAAGCCGGTGCGCTTGAGGTAGCGCTGACAGCCGGACCAGGACCGGAGATAGGCGAGGTACTGGTCGAGAGTCCAGTCGCAGTGCAAGCGGAAGTGCGCTGGTGGGTGGTCGCTGCACTCTGGAAACGGCATTGGCAGGTGGTGAAAGCCATCGACCGCGAAATACCGTTCCGGCGGCCAGTCGGCGGCCAGGGTGTGATCGTGCAGGTGGTCGAACAGAGCATCGATCTCGGGGCAAACGCTGGAGCGGGCGTAGTTGAATACCGCCAGCAGGCCGCCCGGTTTCAGTACGCGCCGAGCCTGCTCGGCGAAGCGAGCATGGTCGAACCAGTGATACGCCTGGGCAACGGTGATCAGGTCGGCACTGGCATCGGTCAGGGAACAGGCTTCGGCGGCTTCGACGGCGTAGCGGATGCGTGGATCGGGTGGGGCTGCGGCAATCTGTTCGGCGCTCGGATCGCTGGCGTAGACGTGGTCGAACCGGCTCGCCAGGGCCAGGGCCGCCTGGCCGTTGCCGCAGCCGGCATCCCAGGCCAGGTGGCGTTCAGCGCACCGCTCGGCCAGCCAGTCGAACAGGGCCGGCGGATAGGTCGGGCGGGCGGCAGCGTAGGCGCTGGCGTGTCCGGAGAAGTGGTCCTTGAACGTCACGGGCGTGTGTGGTCGCTCGGTCAGCGCAATACGTAACTGGCCAGCACTGACTGGACTTCGAGGATGTTCAGCCGTTTGCTGAAGGTTTTCTGGAGTGCTGTCGAGGAGCCGGACAGCCAGAGCTTCAGTTCGGCGTCCATGTCGAGGGTGCCGGCGGCCTCGACCGAGAAGCGGCTGATGCTGTGGTAGGGGATCGAGTGGTATTCGATCTTGCTGCCGGTCAGGCCCTGTTTGTCGACCAGGATCAGGCGTTTGTTGGTGAATACCAGCAGGTCGCGGATCAGTCGGTAGGCGTGTTCGATGACTTCGCCCGTGGTCAGCACCTGGGCGAAATCGGCCTGGATGTCGCTGGGATCGATCTTGGAAGCGTTTCCGAACAGTGCGTCAAGCAGTGCCATGGCAGTCCTCCGCTGCGCCTTCGAGTGAGCTTGGACAGAAGGCCGGCTGTGGGCAGGCCGCCTGTCGGATCGTGCCGGGTGTGGCTGCCGATCCGATTGCTGGCGAATCTACCATGCCGGTATGCAACCTGTATGCGGACATTTCGCCGGTTCCAGGCGCATGTGCCGGCTCTCGATGTCTGCTGTCGGGGGTGCGGCTTGGCCGGGGGTGTGCGTCCAGGCGACCTGCCTCGGCGGCGTCAGGCGTTCCGATTGCCTGACGCCGCTTTGGCGATATCCCTCAGCGTCGTCGGGTCGAGTCGAGGTAGCGGAAGTATTCCGATTCTGCGTCGAGCATCAAGGTGGTGTTGCTGCCCATCGCGCGGTAGCTTTCGAGGGTCCGGAAGAATGCGTAGAACTCGGGGTCGGCGCCGTAGGCTTCGCCGTAGATCCGAGTGGCTTCGCCATCGGCCTTGCCGCGAATCTCAGCGGCACGGCGTTCCGCCTCGGAACTGATCGTGCGCAGCTCGCGTTCCATCTGGCCGAGGATTTCCTGGCTGCGGCCCTGGCCTTCGGAGCGGAAGCGCTCGGCGATGCTCTGTCGTTCCGCAACCATCCGGCTTTCGACCTGACGGCGCACGCTTTCGATGTAGTTGATCCGCTTGATCCGGACATCGACCAATTCGATGCCCAGTTCCGGCATGCGCTCGGCAGCAGCGGCCAGCATGTCCTTTTCGAGTTGCTCGCGACCCTTCTTGGGCTTGTTCAGGTCGACGTCGTCGCGGATCAGGTCTTCTTCCTCGATGGCATCGGCATCGACTTGCCAGTCGCGCGAGCGGACGATTTCCTCAAGCGTGGTTCCGGAGATGATGTCCCGAACCACCGAGTCGATGATGTCGTCGATGCGGGTACGGGCACCGGCTTCGTCGCGGACCGAACGGAGAAAGCGCAGCGGGTCGTGGATGCGCCAGCGCGCGGTGGTATCGACGATGACGAATTCGCGACCGAGGGTGGGAATCTGGCTGATGTCGCCATCCCATCCGAGCAGGCGCTTGTCGAACCGTCGGACTTCCTGGATGAAGGGCAGTTTCCAGTGCAGGCCGGGCTCGGTTACCGGGGTTCCGATGGGTTCGCCGAACTGGACGATGATGCCCTGCTCAGCCTCGTCGATGACGAAGGTGGCACTGCCGATGACGAATGCCAACACGATCGCGAGTACGATCAGGAGCGGTGTGCGGATCATGGCTGCACCTCCGGGGCGCGCTCGACCGGTTTCCGGTCGAGGTTGAGCAGGGGAAGGGGGGCGACCTGGCCATCCTGGACGACCAGCACCTGGGCGACGGTCGGCAGGATCTGACTGAGGGTCTCCAGATACAGGCGTCGGCGGGTTACCTCCGGAGCATCTCGGTATTCGGCGAGGATGGCGCGAAAGCGGGCGGTTTCACCGAGCGCATTGTTGACCCGTTCGGTGGCATAGCCTTCGGCTTCGGCGATCAGCCGGTTGGCCTGGCCGCTTGCCAGCGGGATGCGCTGATTGGCCTGCTTGGTGGCTTCGTTGATCATCCGTTCGCGCTCCTGGCGGGCTTCATTGACTTCGTTGAAGGCCGGCTGCACGGCGGCAGGCGGGACGACATCCTGCAACTCGACGGTGACGATCTGGATGCCGTTCTGGTAGGCGTCCATGGCGTCTTGCAGTTCCTGTCGGGCCAGGTCGGCGATCTCGACGCGGGCCGTGGTGAGCACATCGCTGCCGAGTCGATTGCCGACCGCACGCCGCACGACCGATTCCGACAGGTCGCGCAGGGTGCCGACCGGGTCGCGCATGGCGTAGAGGAATTTCATCGGATCGGCGATGCGGTATTGAACCACCCACTCGGCGTCGATCATGTTGAGGTCACCCGAGAGCATCAAGGATTCGTCGGGAAACTCGCCGGCGGCATAGCGGGTCGGCTGGCTGTCGCCAAGGGTGCGGAACCCGAACTCTTCCTTGAGTACCCGTTCGGTGGCGACCAGTTGCACTTCGTCGATACCGAACGGAAGTTTGAAGTGCAGGCCCGGGTCGGCAATCTTGATGACTGCGCCGAACCGCTTGACGACGGCGCGTTGCTCGGGCTGCACGGTGTAGAACAGGCCGAACAGGCCCCAGACTGCGAGCACTCCGGCCAGCGCGGTACCCGCGCCGATCCGGGCCTTGCCGCTGCTGCGGCGGTCGGGCGATCCGAACAGTCGGGATCGGAAGGAGGGCGAGTTCACATCGGTTCTCCAGATGAGCAGGGGAGCCCCGATGGTAGTGCAAGGCCGGCGTGGGCGATGTCACTGGGGGTTCGAGCGGTTCCGGCAAGACCGTCATCGAGCGAACTTCGTTCCGATGTCGGTTGTCCGCTGTCCGCTGGGTGGACCGTCAGGCGTGTTCCGGGGCGAACACGCCTTCGAGTTCCACCAGCAGTTCACGCCGACAGATGTCGCCACGCAGGTACACCACAGGTTCGGCTGGGATGGTGCTGGCGGCGATCACCTGCCGGGCGGTTGCCAGGTCGTCGGGGCGGCGCAGGTAGACCCGCAGGGCGGTGCAGCCGGACAGGCTGAAGCGTGGGCCGTGGCGAGACCCTTCGGCGAGCAGGGATTCGAGGTTGGCCAGGCTCTCGCGAAGCTGGTCGGCGCAATCATCCGGATAGAGGGAGCGGTGGCCGACGATGCTGGCGGTGCCCGAGGCCAGCAGCCGGGCATCGGGTCCGGTTCCGGTCAGGGCGCCGCGCGAAAATCCGGGCGGCACCGGGCCGTACTCGCGTGGATAACGCCAGGCGGGAGTCTGGCGTGGGTTTTCCAGTGCGATACCCGGACGTTCGGTACACAGGGCGATGACTCGCAGCAGGTCCGGCGGTCCGACGCTGCCGATCGCGGTCGCGGCCGGCGGCGGGCGATTGAAGGCGGCATCCACGGCGGCGGCTCGGCCGACGCAGAAGCGCCGATACCGTTCGTTGTCGCCGGCACCGGCATTGATCGCAGCGAAGTAGTTCCAGATGCGCAGGATGCAGCCGTGGCGGGCACCACGTACCAGGCTCAACAGGCGGCGGTAGGCCAGGGCGGTGGCTGCTTCGAGACCGATCGTGGTTTCGTCCACGGCGATCGAGACCATGGTCAGGTGCTGGCCGGCATGGATCACGGCGTCCTGATCGGTCCGGATTTCGATCTCGCCATCGGTCAGCCAGGCTTCCGGGTGTTCGGGGCCATCGAGTCGAGTACAGGCGATGCATGCGTCCTCGTGGCCGTGGCGGTCGAATGCGAAACGGTACAGCGCGGTCGAGTCGGCGCGATGGGTGACATGCAGGTTCAGCACCGGCGCGGCTCCGGGCGGTCGCCGACACGCGGAGCGGCGGCGTGGGCGGTGTGCGGGCTGGCGTGTGCGGCGTGGGTCATGGCAGGCCGGCAAGTATAGCTGGGGCCTGCCTGCGCGATCTGTTCCAGCCGGCCGGTGGCCAGGGTGCAAGGGCGGTATATTCGCGGCTGGCCCACCACTCGCTTCGACGCCATGACCCGTGAACCCGACCTCGCCGCTGTGCGGAGCTATCTGACCCGCCTCCAGGATCGCATCTGCGCTGAACTGGAGCAGGTCGATGGCGCGGGCCGCTTCCAGGAGGACGCCTGGCGACGTGCCGAAGGGGGTGGTGGCCGTTCTCGGATCATGAAGCAGGGCGCGCTGTTCGAGCAGGCCGGGGTCGGCTTCTCGGAAGTCGCCGGAGCCAGTCTGCCACCGTCGGCGAGTGCCCATCGACCGGAGCTGGCCGGCGCGCCCTGGCGTGCGGTCGGCGTGTCGCTGGTGTTCCATCCGCGCAATCCCTACGTGCCGACCACCCACATGAACGTCCGCTACTTCCAGGCCGAGCCAGTCGGACGGGCGCCGGTGTGGTGGTTCGGTGGCGGTTTCGATCTGACACCGTTCTATCCGTTCGATGAGGACATCCGCCATTGGCATCGCAGTGCCCGTGCCGTGTGTCAGCCGTTCGGTGGCAACAGCCGCTATGCCAAGCACAAGGAGTGGTGTGACCGGTATTTTTTTCTCAAGCACCGAAACGAGACCCGAGGTGTTGGTGGCCTGTTCTTCGACGACCTCAATGACGGCGGATTCGATGCCTGTTTCAGCTACCAGCAGGCGGTCGGCGATGGTTTCATGCCGGCCTACCGGCCGATCGTCGAGCGCCGCTGCGATACCGCTTATGGCGAACGCGAGCGTCAGTTCCAGTTGTACCGCCGTGGCCGCTATGTCGAGTTCAACCTGGTGTTCGATCGCGGCACCCTGTTCGGCTTGCAATCGGGTGGTCGGACCGAGTCGATCCTGATGAGCCTGCCGCCGCTGGTGCGCTGGGAGTACGGCTAC
>DIHI01000006.1:0-639 GCA_002420085.1 Lysobacterales bacterium UBA5700
GCGGTGCCAACCTCGATCGCCTCGATTGCCCATGGCACCGCTCGACCTTCTCGACACGGACTGGAGGGTCAATGGTTGGCTTGTGTCCTGGGGCGATCATGGCCCCGGTCGATCGATGTTTCCAGCCCTTGGCTGGCTTCGATCACATCGATCGCAATCGCGCCTTCGGCGTGACCGTGACCACGACTGCATGGGTGGTCGAGCGATGAGCCTGCTCCAGACCATCGAGCACGCCTACCGGGCTGTCCTCGCCGGCGCCAGCGACTCGGACCAGGTGAAGCTGGCGCTGATGCACACCAATCTGATCCACTCGGAGCCGATGATCAGGACGTTCCTCCAGGACAGGTCATCATTGGATGGTTGCCAGAATGCCCTCGACCTGGATGAAACCACCCGGAAGGAAGCCTTGAGTGCCGCCCATCGCTTCACCCGACAATCGACGACACCGGACAGACATCCGACCTTGTTCCGGTTGCAACCGTTCAAGCGTAACGGCCGACTGTCCGGCATGATCTGGGACCAGATCGCCCGGATACTCGATCCAGCGGTGACGCCCGGCGACGGCGTGCGCAGTCTGGCTGTGGGTGACGGGCAATTGCCGGCCCTGTGGCGGGAGCACCACCCGAACGACGCCGAGGA
>DIHI01000006.1:713-1595 GCA_002420085.1 Lysobacterales bacterium UBA5700
CACTGGCTGTGGCTGAGCGACAGCCCGGCCGATGAAGCGGATATCGAGGGCCACCTGCTCCGACTCGGCCTGTTGCCCTGGGCGACGGTCAAGGCCGACGATGCCATCCTGCTGTGGCAGTGGCAACAGCCGAAGGCCGTGGCGCCACGCAAGCCCAACTGGCTGCACAACGGTCTTGCCTATTATTTCGACTCGGCGCCGGACCACGCCGGCCACGGCTGCACCCGCTGCCTGGCAACCGGCGAGGAGGGATGTCGCGAATGGGTGGCGCTGGTCAAAGAAATTGGATCACCAAGTCACTGCAAGATTCTGATTCCTCGGCGTACAATTGATCTTAGCGAACCTCGCAACGGCTTCTGGGCGAAGTCGATCGAACGCATCAAGGCTTGCCGGGGAGACGTGCATGCAACTTGAGCAACTGGCCGCGATCGAGACTCGCGACGAACTGGCCGAAGCGATCCATCGCCGGCTGACGATCGACCCGGCGAAGCTCGATCATCTGCACGACGAAACCACCTGGCGAATGATCGCCGCCCTGCACCTGCACTTTCAGCAACGGCAACCGGCGCGGCTGCCGATGTTTTTCGAGGCAGTGCAGGAACTCGCCGTGCGCATTGAGCAGTCGCCTCGGGTGGCCAGTGATTATTGGAGTCTGGTCGCCAGTCTCGTGCAGGACATGGACGATGAACAACGTCGGGCATTCGATCAGCGATGCCCGGTGGCTGCCTTGCCCGAGCACGACGACCCGGATGCCTGGAACGCCGCACTGAGCCGCTTGCATGCCAAGGCTCGCCTGTCGGCCGACCTGGATTGGCAGGATTACGCACGGACGCAGTTGCTCCCTGCCTGCCGACGCTGGCCAGATCCGGCACTGACGGTCGC
>DIHI01000006.1:1689-7231 GCA_002420085.1 Lysobacterales bacterium UBA5700
GGTGCTCGGTCAGCTCGCCCGGCACACCGGCTGCCACACGAATACGGCCTTGATCACCGACATCGCCGATGCCTGTCTGAACGCCGCCGACTACCGTAGCGGCAGCCTGGCTCAATGGGCCAGCGACCACATCGCGGTCCGCAGCATGTTCGCCAAGGAGCCTGATGACCTGAGCGATCTGACCACGACAGTCGCTGAGGTCTGTCAGACGCTTGCCAATTCTGATCGGAAGCTGGACGAGAGCCTGCTGGCCAGCGAGTTGAGGGCACTGGTCGAAAAGGTGCAGGCGCTGATGACTGAAATCGAGCCTGCCAGGCTGTTCTGCCTGATGCGTGATGTCCGACGCACGATTGCTGGCTTGCCCACGGCCAACGCGCAGCCGTACTTCACGGATCGGGAAATCTTGCTGGGCGTACCTGGACCGGTGATATCGGGGTTGGTGGCAGACAGCAGCGAAAAGCAGCCCGTCTCATCAGCCTCAAACAAGCGGGTGGTGGCGAACTGCACCCCCACTTCGTCTGATTCGCATCCTGGAAAAACCGAAGAGCGAAGAGCAAGCAAAGCCTTGCACCGGACAACATCGCCACCCAAGTGGATTGGGCATGCAGCCCCCGCCTGAATCCAAGTCCGCACGCACGACCCGCTTTGTCGCGTTCTACTCGCACAAGGGCGGTGTCGGGCGCTCGATGGCGCTGTGCAATACCGCCTACGTGCTGGCGCGCCGGGGTCATCGGGTTGCGCTGATCGACCTCGACCTGGAAGCGCCGGGTCTGCATCACAGCGATCTGTTCGTCAACCAGTTCAGCTCGGACAACGCCGTCGGCGCCCGCTCCGGCGGCCTGCTCGGGCTGATCGACCGCTGGCGCGAATGGCTGCGCATGCCCGACACCCCATTCGATTGGCAGTTTAATCACCAGATGATCCGCTCGGAAGCGGCCTTCGAGTGGATCAAGTTGAAAGATCCCAAGCGCGAGGAGCTTGGGGTGATCGATCTGTTTCCCGCTGGTCGCTTCGATAGCGGGTATCGGTCTCGCCTGGCGCAGTTGGACTGGTCGAAACTGTACAGCGAGCATGCGGCCGGCGCGATGTTCGAGGGCCTGAAGGAAGCACTGCGACAGGCCGGCTACGACTATGTGTTGATCGACAGCCGAACCGGCCTGAGCGACGCCTTCTATGTCGCCACCCTGACCCTGGCCGATACCGTGGTGCTGCTGACCTCGCTCAACCACCAGAACATCCTGGGCAGCCGCGATGCGGTACAACTGATGCGTGACCCGGCCACCGTAGAGGAGTTCGGCGAGCGCGAGATCATCCTGATCGCCTCACCCTCGCCCGGCGCCTTCGTGGGTCCGGAAGAGGTAGCGAAGCGGCTGCACGCTATCCAGCAAGAAGAATGGCCCGGTTTCACGCCAGCCCTGACCCTGCCCTATGTACCGGCCCTGTCGCTGCGCGAGGACACCCTCTGCCGGCAGATCGAGAAACTCGGACAGAATCCCCAGGATGACACCTATGCCCGGGCGTTTCATAGTTTGGTGGATGGGTTGGAGGGGGCCACGGACTTGCTGCTCAAGCCCCCTCAAGAGTCATACAACGAACGATCAAATCCATTTCTGACGATCCGCTCCGACTACCAGTCGGAGGACGAATTGCTGCGCCATTTCGTCGACCCCGGCAAGCACCTGGTCGAGGCGACTGAGGACTTCATGCCGGCGATCATCGAGGGCGCGCGCGGCTCGGGCAAGACCATGCTGGCGCGCAACTATGCCTACGAGACCGAGGTCGAGCGCGGCCGGCTGCGTGAACAATGCCGGCGAATCGGGCTGTATTTCCGCCTGGAAGTCGATCTGCTGCGCAGCTTCGACATCCGCGATGAGGCCCTCCGGCCGATGTTCGACCAGTTGTTCGGGCAGTTCTGGGATCTGCTGATCCTGCGCAAGGCCCTGCTGGCGCTGAGCGCCCTGGGTGGCGGTACGCTCAACTACTGGTTGCCGGATGAGGAGGCCCGAGCGCGGCTGTTCACCCGACTGGCGCGCGAAATGGGCCGGCGCGACGCCGAGGCCCGACCGATCAGCCAGCAGGTGCTGCTCGACGAGGTGATCGAGAATCTGCTCAGTGATATCCGGTTCTACCTCAACAACCCAAGCCCGGACAATGTTCCGGTCCGGGTGCAGAGCAATGTTCCAATCAAGCTGCTGGTCGAGACCCTGCGCCGTTCCGGTCGTTTCAGGGACACCTATTTCGTGGTTCTGGTCGATGAGTTCGAGAACCTCCGCGATTACCAGCAACGGGTAGTCAATACCCGGCTGAAACAGAGCAAGCGCGACGACGGCATCACCTACAAGCTGTTCATTCGCCATGGTGGCCTGAAGACCTCGGCCACCGAGGCCGATGGCCAGCCGATCCAGAACGTCCACGACTACCGGCGGTTCGTGCTCGATGAGGATCTGGAGTTCGCGGACTTTCAGCGGCACGCCCGGCAGATCGTCGAGCGGCATCTGCAACACTCCCTGTTTGCCCGACACGGGGTGCGCACGGTGGATGATCTGTTCGCCAGCATCGGCCCGGAAGAGGAGGCCGAGCGGATCCACGGCAAGGGCCGACGTGACGCCCTTACCCGCTTCGTGACCGGCCATGGTGGGCTGAGTGCCGGTGACAAGCAGCAGTTCCTGGCCTGGCTGGATCGCCAGTCGGCCATCCTGCGCCGGGTGGTGGCGGTGTTGATGGTCAACCAGGGCAAGCCCTGTGCTGAAGTGATGGCCGAATTCGATGGCGACAGCCCCCGTGCCCGCGACTGGCTGCACAATTACCAGCGCGGCGGCCTGTTCTGGCTGTGCGCCCTGCACCGGGTACCCAAGCTGTATGCCGGTTTCAACGACATGGTCGGCATTGCCGGCTACAACATCCGCTACCTGCTCGATCAATGTCAGGTGGTGGTCGCCGCCTGGTTGGAGCAGGCCGACAAGACCCGACCACTGCCGATTCCGGTCGAATTGCAGAGTGAAGCCATCCTGTCACGGTCGAAAAGCTATCGCCGGGTGCTGCTGGAGGAAGGCGAACACTCCCGGGATTTGCAGCGCCTGATCGAGCGTCTCGGCCGGGTGTTCGAGGCACTGCATCGTTCGAGTGTCCAGAGCGAGCCCGAACAAAATCATTTCAAGTTGAAGGGCGAGGTGTCCGAGCGGAGCGAGAAAGTCCTGCGGGTGGCCTATCAGGCGGCAGCTCTGCGCCGGCTCGACGAAAACAAGCAGAAGAGCCTGGCCGATGTCCGGGGCGATGTCTGGCAATTGCATCCTCGATTCGCACCGATGTTCTCGATCTCCTGGCGGCGCAAGAAGCAATTGGTGCTCGACGCGGCCGATTTCGAACATATCCTGTGGGGCGAAGACAGTGTCTGGGCACGCTGGCTGGCCCTGTTCCAGCAGCGTCAGCGCACCGAGCCGGACGGTGACGACCCGCAGATGCGCATGGCGCTGGAGCCATCGGCGGGTGATTGAACGACTGCGGCTCGAATTGGCCCAGGCACACGTGGCGAGCCTGTCGCAGCACGTGCTGCTGACCGGCGCCCCGCCGCACGAAGTGGTCGAGGATCGTGACCACTGGTATCGGGGTAGTTTCCATGGCCCGGTACTTTCGGTGACACCAACCGGCTCCGGCGGCGGCAGCCGCTATCGCCTGGAACTGCGCTGGCACGGTGCCGGCACCGCAGCCATCAATCGGGATCGCGACTGCGACTGGCGTGATTTCGACCAGGGCTTCAATGACCTGATGCCGGCCGATCACCGCGTCCTGCTCGACATGAGTACGTTCGGCTTCGATGGCCTGATCTACCTGCTGCGGGCACTCGACCGCCGTACCATCAAGCGGTTCGACTACTGCTATGTCGTCCCGGCCGGCTACGACCAGGATCCGATCCTCGACCTTCAGCACGACATCCGGCAGCCCAAGGGCTATGTCGAACTGATCGACCCGGAGCAACGGCGGGCCAAGCTGTTCCTGCTCGGGTTCGACGAACTGCGTGCCGATCGCTTTCTCGACACCTACGACTGGTCCGACGACGACCTGTATGTCTGCATCGGCGATCCGGGCACGGTCCCGGATGGTTTCGACCGTAGCCGCAAGGCGCTGTCGGATCGTCTGGGCCGGCTGGTGGATCGCTGCCCGGAGCGGGTGTTCCGACGTGATGCCGCCGATCCACATGCCCTGGAAGCCTTGATCCTGAAGATGGTGGACCAGCATCAACGCCTCGACCTGATGCCGCTCGGCCCCAAGCCCTGGACCTTCGCGGCCGCCTCGGCCTACCTCAAACTGCGGCGTGGCAAACCGCAGGGACGCAGCGATTCGCCGATCCGCATTCTCTACGATTACGGCCAGCGCAAACCCGGCCGCACCCATGGCGTCGACAGTGTGGTGTTCGGCACCTGGAGTCTGGCGTGAGCGATTTCGGGGTTTTCGATACGCCGAGCGATTGGTGTCGTGCCGCTGTCGCCGATGTTTCGATTCGACCCGACTGCGTGATCGACCTCGGCGCCGGTACCGGTGGCCTGCTGGCGGCGGCGGCAGCGCGCTGGTCCGACGCGCGACTGGTGGCGGCCGAGCGTGATCCTTCGCGGCTTGACCATCTTCGCCAGACCTTGCCACGGGCCGAGGCGCTGCATGCCGACCTGCTGGCAGCCGCCTGGCCGGATGACCTCATGGCCTTGCTCGGCCGGGTCGATCTGGCGGTCTGCAATCCACCATTCCACCGAATGGCGATCGATGCGGGCGTGATCGACTGGCTGTCGCGCGCCGGCCTGACCGATAGCGGTCTCGGTCTTGGCCTGGAACCGAGCGAAGACAAGAAAACGATCGCCGCCGAACTGGTTTTCTTCGCTCAGAACCTGGCGATGCTGCGATCGGGCGGGGAGTTGGCCATCATCCTGCCCGACGGCATGCTGTCGGGCGGCCGCTATCGCGGTTTCCGCAGGGCCTTGCTCCGCCAGCACCGGGTACGACGCATCGTGTCGATGCCACGTGCCTGCTTCCACGGAACCGAAGCACGCACCCACCTGTTGCTGATCAGCAAGGATCTCGGGCCGACCCGTCGGGTGGCACTGCGGGGACGGGTCGAGGATGGCGATTTTTCGGTCGCGGCATCGGAACTGATCGACCGTGCCGATCCGGACTTCCATTCCTGGCGACGGCAGCACGCACGATCACAGCCAGCGGACCCGCACACCCTGGCTGACATCGGCGCACAGGCGGTGCGCGGCACCCTCTCCGGCAAGCGTCTGCGCCAATCGGCCAGTCCGTTTTTTCACACCAGCGACCTGCCGGTTGGCGCGAACACGGCCGAGGTCGGCTCGGATACCGACCTCGCTCGGGCGGACCTTGGTCCGCTCGCCGGGCCAGGCGATATTCTGATCGCACGGGTCGGCACACGTTGCCTCGGACGGGTTGCACAGGTACGAGCCGGCTCCGCTCCGATTTCCGATTGCCTGTTCCGGCTACGGGTTCCGCTCCAGTGGCAGGCGAGCGTCTGCCGGCAGCTTGCCAGTGATTCGGG
>DIHI01000044.1:0-234 GCA_002420085.1 Lysobacterales bacterium UBA5700
CCTTGAGACGTTCCTCGAACTCGCCGCGAAACTTGGCGCCGGCGATCAGTGCGCCCATGTCCAGGCTCAGTACCCGCTTGTTGCGCAGGCTTTCCGGCACTTCGCCGTTGACGATGCGCTGCGCCAGACCTTCGACGATGGCGGTCTTGCCGACACCCGGTTCGCCGATCAGCACCGGGTTGTTCTTGGTGCGTCGCTGAAGCACCTGGATGGTGCGGCGGATTTCCTCGTCGC
>DIHI01000044.1:340-2712 GCA_002420085.1 Lysobacterales bacterium UBA5700
ATTTCCTCGTCGCGGCCGATCACCGGATCCAGTTTGCCGCTCTCGGCGCGGGCGGTGAGATCGATGGTGTACTTTTCCAGTGCCTGACGCTGGTCCTCGGCGTTTTCAGACTGGACCTTCTCGCCGCCGCGCAGTTTGTCGATCGCGGTCTCGATGCGTGCCTTGTCGGCACCTGCGGCCTTGAGCGCCTGACCGGCGCCGCCGCGATCGTCGAGGCTGGCCAGCAGGAACAGTTCGCTGGCGATGTAGGCATCGCCACGTTGCTGGGCCAGTTTGTCGGTGAGGTTGAGCAGCCGGCCGAGATCGTTCGATACGGTGACGCTGCCTTCCTGGCCGGACACCTTGGGCAGCTTTTCCAGTAGTTCGCCGAGCCGCTCGCGCAGCAGGGGTACGTTGACGCCGGCCTGGGTGAGCAGCGGTCGAGTGCTGCCGCCGGTCTGGTCGAGCAGGGCGACCAGCAGGTGGGCCGGTTCGATCAGGTTGTGGTCGCGTCCGACCGCCAGCGATTGGGCGTCGGAAAGTGCTTGCTGAAAGCGCGACGTGAGTTTGTCCATCCGCATCGGGATTCTCCGCAGTCTGGGGGGCGGCGCGGCCGCCGATAGCCTGTAAATGCGGGCAGTGCCGGGCGAATCAAGCAGGCTGCCGATGGGGGTGGCTTCGGTCAGCCGCCGGTCGGACGCTGCCCGGCCGGGCCGCAACTCGGCCTGCATGGCCGTTTAGGTCGGACCGTGCTGTTGGTAAGCCGGCTGCCGGCTGGTGATCCGTGGAAAATCGGTGCGGGTGCAATCGGGCCTCGCTTCGACGGTCAGCGCCAACACGCTGTCAGGCACATCGAGGTGCATGGTCCGAGGTCCACCTATAATGGACGATCATCTCGTATCAATCTCGTATCAGGCGCGGGTATGCCTGCGCCCACGCCCACAACCCGGTAAGCCCATGCGTCTGCCCCGCCGTCTGCTCAAGTGGGCCTTCTGGTCCAGTCTCACCCTCGCTGTGGTCGGTGTGCTGTCGCTGCTGGTCGCCTGGTGGCTGATCGCACCGCGTCTGCCCGACATCCAGGGCCTGCGCACGGTCGAACTGCAATTGCCGATGGCCGTGTACAGCCGCGAGGGCAAACTGATCGCCTTGTTCGGCGAAGCGCGCCGCTACCCGGTGACCATGGCCGAGGTGCCGGATACCGTGCGCTTGGCGGTGCTGGCGACCGAGGATGCCCGCTTCTACGAGCACCCCGGCTTCGACTGGCGCGGCATCGCGCGGGCCGTCTGGCTGCTGGCCACCACCCGCGACCGCCGTGTGCCCGGCGGCAGCACGATCACCCAGCAGGTCGCCCGCCAGTTCTTCCTGAGCCCGGAATACTCCTACATCCGCAAGCTCACCGAGATCTTCCTGGCGATCAAGATGGAGCGCGAACTGAGCAAGGACGAAATCCTCGCGCTGTACCTGAACAAGAGTTTCTTCGGCAATCGCGCCTACGGCATCGCGGCGGCGGCCGAATACTACTTCGGCAAGTCGTTGCCGCAGCTCAGTCTGGCCGAGGCGGCAACCCTGGCGGCGATCCCCAAGTTTCCCTCCAGCGGCAATCCCCTGGTCAATCCGCAGCGCGCCCTGCTGCGCCGCAACTACGTCATCGACCGGATGCTGGAGGAAGGCTACATCGATGCCGATGCCGCACGCGCTGCGCAGGCCGAGCCGATCGCCGCAGGCCGGTACGAGCCGCCGATCGAGGTCGAAGCGCCCTACGTCGCCGAAATGGTCCGGCAGGCGATGGTGCAACGTTATGGCGAGAATGCCTTGAACGACGGTTTCAAGGTTTACACCAGCATTCGCGCGAGCGACCAGGCCGCCGCCCAGCGTGGTCTGGTGCAGACTCTGCTCGACTATGACCGCCGCCATGGCTGGCGCGGCCCGGAGCGGCAATGGCCGCTGACCGGCAGCGAAAGCGATGCCGAGTTGGCGCGTCGGCTGGCGGAAATCCCGAGTGTGGCCGACCTGCGGCCGGCGCTGGTGCTGCGCAGTGACGACCAGCATGCCGAGTTGCTGCTCGACGATCGCAGCCGGGTTCGGCTCGGCCTGGACCATGTTCGCTGGGCGTCCCGCTACCTCGACGAGAACCGGCGCGGCCCGGCGCCGCGCACCGTGGCCGAGTTGCTGGCACCCGGCGATGTCGTGCGGCTGCGTCGCGATCCGGCCGCCGCCGAAGCCGGCGAGGGTGATGGCGAGTCGATCAGCTACCTGCTGTCGCAAATGCCCAAGGTGCAGGGGGCCGTGGTTGCCCTCGACCCCGAGGACGGCGCGCTGCGCGCCCTGGTCGGCGGTTTCAGCTTCGGCGCCAGCAAGTTCAATCGCGCCATCCAGTCGCAACGCAATCCCGG
>DIHI01000044.1:2799-15677 GCA_002420085.1 Lysobacterales bacterium UBA5700
TCCAGCTTCAAGCCGTTCGTCTATGCCGCCGCCTTCGAGCGCGGCTTCCATCCCGGCTCGATCGTGCTCGATGCCCCGGTCGTGCTGACCAACCAGAGCACCGGCGAAGTCTGGCAGCCGCAGAACGACAACGAGACCTTCGGCGGTCCAACCCGGCTGCGCGAGGCCATGGTCAGCTCCCGCAACCTGGTTTCGATCCGCATCCTGGATGCCATCGGTGTCAGTTATGCCCGGCGCTACCTGAGTCAGTTCGGCTTTCCCGATGAAAGCCTGCCGCAGAACCTGACCCTGGCACTTGGCACCAGTGCCCTTTCGCCGCTGCAAGTGGCGACCGGCTATGCCGTGTTCGCCAACGGCGGCTATCGGGTCGAACCGTGGTTCATCGAGCGCATCGAGGATCGCGACGGCGTCACCGTGTTCGCCGAGCATGCGCCGCAGGCCTGTGCCGACTGCCCGGAACGCCGCCGTACCGAAGCCGTGGCCGGCGGTGCTGGGTCCGGTTTCGATCTGGGTCCGAACGCCCAGGTGGAACTCGGCGCCGAGCCGCATGGACCACTGCTGCGGCCGCTGGCACCCCGTGCGATCGATGCCCGGACCGCGTTCCTGGTCAACAACCTGCTGCGTGATGTGGTCGCCCGAGGCACCGGACGCGGCGCCCTGGTGCTCGGTCGCAACGACCTGGGCGGCAAGACCGGCACCACCAACGAATTCCGCGACGCCTGGTTCTCGGGTTTTGGTCCCGGCGTGGTCGCCACCGCCTGGGTCGGGATGGACGATTTCAGCTCGCTCGGGCGCGGTGAATTCGGCGCCCGTGCCGCCCTGCCGGCCTGGATCGAAACAGTCGGTGCCGCCAGTCAGGGCATGCCGGAAACCCCGGTCCGGGTTCCGGACGGCCTGGCGCGGGTGCGTCTGGATGCGGTCACCGGCTGGCTGGCCGGTCCGGACAGCGATACTGTGGTGACCGAATTCCTGCGTCTCGAAGACATTTCGCGGATGGAGAGCCAGCGCGCCCGTCAGGAGACCGAGGTCAGCGAGCGCGAGGCATTCGATATCTTCTGAGGAGGCAGCCATGTCCAGACGTGGCCGATGGCCAGGTCGGGATCGCCCCGCCGGTCGCCAGTCCGAGCCCCGTGCGATTGGCCATCCGAGCGGCAACTCGGACCGTCGGCAGCGGGAGGCCCGCCGGCTGCTGGCGGTCGAAACGGCGCGGTTGATCGTCGAATCGGGCATCGCCGACCATGGCCTGGCACGACGCAAGGCCGCCGACCGGCTCGGCCTCGACCATCGTCCCAACCAGCCCAGCGATGCCGAGATCGAGGCTGCCCTCGACGAGCACCGCCGGCTGTTCCAGCACGATCACGCGCATCGTCAGCGGCACAAGCGGCAGGTGGCCGCGACCGTCATGCAGAATCTGGCCCCTTTTCGGCCGCGACTGGTCGGCGAAGTGCTGGACGGTCAGGCCGAACCGCACACGCCGATCCGGCTGCACGTGTTCAGCGACGATGCCGATGCGCTCGTCCACTTCCTGCTCGACCATGGCATCCCGTTCGACCCGCGCAGCCGGCGCATCCGCGCCGATCGCGAGCGGCCGATCGAATGCCCGTGTCTGTCCTTCAGCGTGTCCGGCGAGGAGGTGCAGTGCCTGGTCCTGCCCGAAGCCCTGTTGCGCCAGCCACCGTTGGAGCCGGGCACGGACCGCCCGATCCGGCGTGCCGATCGGGCGCAGGTGCTGGACCTGTTGCGTTCACCCTGATCGAGTGCCGGTTGCCGGGATCGAGCGGGCGCAGCCGATTGCCGGACTCGCCCGCATCGAGTCATTGATTCAGCGGCGATCGACCGGCAGATACTCGCGGCTGACGGCACCGGTGTAGATCTGCCGGGGCCGGCCGATCTTGGCCTCGGGATCGGTCTGCTGTTCCAGCCAATGTGCCACCCAGCCGGCCGTGCGGGCGATCGCGAACATCACCGTGAACATCTCGGTCGGGATGCGCAGCGCCTTGTAGATCAGGCCGGAGTAGAAATCGACGTTCGGGTACAGCTTGCGCTGCACGAAATACTCATCGTTGAGCGCCGCGTGCTCAAGCTTCATCGCCACTTCCAGCAGCGGATCATCGACCCCCAGTTCGGCCAGCACCTGATGGGTCATCTCGCGGATGATCGCGGCACGCGGATCGTAGTTCTTGTAGACCCGGTGGCCGAAACCCATCAGTCGGAAGCCGGAATTGCGGTCCTTGGCCTTGGCGATGGCGGTATCGACCCGATCCGGCGTGCCGATTTCCTCCAACATCTTGAGCACCGCCTCGTTGGCGCCGCCATGTGCCGGCCCCCACAGCGCAGCGATGCCGGCGGCGACGCAGGCATAGGGATTGGCCCCGGTCGAACCGACCAGACGCACGGTCGAGGTCGAGGCATTCTGCTCATGATCGGCGTGCAGGATGAACAGCAGATCGAGCGCCCGAGCCGCCACCGGTGGCAGTTCCAGCGGCTCCGACGGCACCTCGAACATCATGTGCAGGAAGCGGGTGCAGTATTCGAGGTTGTTGCGCGGGTAGCGAATCTGCCAGCCGATCGAATAGCGATAGCAGGCCGCCGCGATGGTCGGTACCTTGGCGATCAGCCGGACCGCTGCGAGATGGCGCTGGGCCGGGTCGTTCATGTCGAGCGAGTCGTGGTAGAACGCCGCCAGCGAACCGATCACCCCGCACAGCATCGCCATCGGATGGGCATCGTGGCGGAAGCCGTGCAGGAAGTCCTTGAGCGCCTCATGCATCATCGTGTGATGGGTGACCTCGTGCTCGAAACGGCTGAACTGGCCGGCATCGGGCAGTTCACCATTGATCAGCAGGTAGGCGACTTCGAGGAAATTCGAGTGTTTGGCGAGTTGCTCGATCGGGTAGCCGCGATACAGCAGCACGCCCTGGTCGCCGTCGATGTAGGTCACCGCACTCTTGCAACTGGCGGTCGCCGTGAAGCCGGAGTCGTAGGTGAAATAGCCGGTTTCCTTGGGCAGGCGGGCGATATCGACGCACGGCGCCCCGAGGCTGCCGGACAGGATCGGCAACTCGACGTGCTTGCCTTGCGACGGATCGGTGAGGGTGACGGTCTTGGTATCGGTCACGGTCGGACTCCTGCGATCATTGGACGAAAGGGGGGAGGTACACGGCCCGGAGACTCCGGCCAGCCAGACCGGATCGTCCGAGCCGACCGGCATCCGGCCGCCCGAAAGCCCTCAATTATCGTACATGGGCCATCGTTACGCACCTGTCGAAGCACGACGCGCCGATACGTGCCGGTTGCCGACCGCGCACAGGCCCTGGACTGACACCTGACTGAGGTCGATGCGACCGCCACCCCAACCCCGGCGTGCCGGTCACATCGCAGAATGGCTGCCGGCAACCGTTCGGACACGACAAAGGCTCCGAGCCGCAGCCCGGAGCCCGCAACACGTTGGCAATACCCGGACCGGCCCGAACCGGGGCCGATCAGGCGATCACTTCTTGGCGTAGCGCTTGTTGAAGCGATCGACCCGGCCGCTGGTGTCGAGCATCTTCTGCTTGCCCGTGTAGAACGGATGCGAGTGCGACGACACTTCCACCTTGATCAGCGGGTACTCGTTGCCGTCCTCCCACTTGATGGTTTCCTTGCTGCGCATGGTCGAGCGCGTCAGGAAGGAAAAATCGGAGGAAACGTCCTGGAAGACGACGTCGTGATAGTCCGGATGGATGTCGGCCTTCATGGCGGCGAACCCGTATGTAGTGAATAGGCGAGCCCGCTAGTCTAGCCGGAAGCCGTCCGCACAGCAAGCCGCATGCCAGCGCTTCGCTCGATCCGCAAAGCCGAGCCGGCCGAGCCCGGTGAACTGCGGCGGGGCAGGGGATGCAGGCGCAGCACGGCGATGCCTCCGGAGCGAACATCGCCGGCCCGCCAATCCATCGCTCTGCGTGCGGGCGCGGCATGGGCCGCTTGCGGCCTCGCGATTGCCGGGTTGGGGCGCGCGTCGCGTGCAGCCCCGCCCGTTCCGGCTCGCCAGTGCCTCTGGCCGATGCCTCTGTTGATGCCGGAAGCCGGATGCCGGATGCCGGATGCCGGATGTCGAACCTCGCTTCTACGGATATTGAGTCCTGAATCCCACACCTCACCCGTACCTCAGGCCGCGCTGCACCAGGGCGGCGAAGCGCGAACGATTGCAGGTGATCAGGATGCGGGCGTTGGCGGGGCTGGGGTCGTGCTGCTGCCAATCGACCAGGCTGGCACCTCGGGCGTGGCCGTCGAGGGCGATCCGCACCCGATGCGAACGCCATTCGAGGCCGGCGTCGGGGTCGAGGGCAATCGCCATCGCCAGGGCGTCGGCGGCGTGCGCGTGGTCGCCACGCTGCTGGCTCTGCTGGTCGCGGAAACGCTGCGAGATGGCGGTGAAGAAACGGGCGGCGGGGCTGTCGAAGTCCAACCAGCGCTCGAAGTCGCTGCGCGGGAACGGATGGTCGAGCACGGCCTGCCAATCGACCAGGTCGAACCGTGGCAGGCCGTCGAACACGATCGCGGCGGCTTCCGGATCGAACCGAAGGTTGAACTCGGCCCAGGGGCTGATGTTGCCCTGCATGCGGACGGCGCCACCCATGATCACGATCCGGGCCAGTCGCTCCGGCAGGCTGGGGTCGAGTCGCAGGGCCAGGGCGAGGTTGGTCAATGGGCCGAGTGCGATCAGGACCAGCCGGCCGGCATGGACGTGACTGAGCCGGATGATGGCGTTGGCGGCGTGTTCTGCGGCGGGCTGGCGGCGCGAGGGCAGATAGCCGGTATCGCCGAAGCCGTCGCGTCCGTGGACGTGGCTGGCGTCGGGCGCCGGGGCCAGCAGGGGCAGTGGACAGCCCGGAAACACCGGAACGTCGGCGGCAAGCACGTCGAGCAGTTTGAGGGCATTGCCGACGGTGTGATCGAGGCCGACATTGCCGGCGGCGATGCTCAGGCCGACCACCCGATGCTCGGGTGAGGCAAAGGCCATCATCAGGGCCAGGGCATCATCGACACCGGGGTCGGTGTCGATCAACAGGGGGATCGGTTCGGCGGTAGCAGGGTGATCGGTCATCGGTGCAGCATGACGGCGCACGCTCGGCTCGGCAAGGGTGATCGGCAGCGGTCATTGCCGACCGTGACGGCTCTGGATCGATGGCGCCGCAGGTATCGAATCAGGCTTCGGCGAAGCGAACGGCGGCGCCGATCCAGCGGGCGGCCAGACGATCGGCGCATTCCGGGTGCTCGCGCAGCAACTGCTCGGCGCTGCTGTGGACGCGCGGCAGCAGGTCGGCATCACGGGCCAGGTCGGCGATCCGGAAGGCGGCCTGTCCGGTCTGACGGGTGCCGAGCAGTTCACCGGGGCCGCGCAGGGCGAGATCCTTTTCGGCGATGACGAAGCCGTCGTTGCTGGCGCGCAGGGTCTCGATCCGTTGCCGGGCCATGGCCGACAGTGGGGCATTGAACAGCAGCACGCAGGACGAACTGGCGGCACCGCGTCCGACCCGACCGCGCAACTGATGCAACTGGGCCAGGCCGAGGCGCTCGGCATTCTCGATCAGCATCAGCGAGGCATTCGGAACATCGACACCGACCTCGATGACCGTGGTGGCGACCAGCAGGTCGATCTCCCCGGCCTTGAAAGCACGCATGATCTGCTGTTTCTCACTGCCCTTGAGGCGGCCATGGATCAGGCCGATGCGCAGTTCGGGCAATTGCTGGCACAGTTGTGCATAGGTCGATTCGGCGGCCTGTGCCTCAAAGCCGATGTCCTGGTCGGGCTCTTCGATCAGTGGGCAGACCCAGTACGCCTGCCGGCCCTCGGCACAGGCGGCCCGGATGCGCTGGACCACTTCGTCGCGCCGCTCGGCATTGACCGCGACGGTGACCACCGGGGTCCGACCGGGCGGCAATTCGTCGATGATCGAGACGTCGAGATCGGCGTAGGCGGTCATCGCCAGGGTGCGCGGGATCGGGGTGGCGGTCATCACCAGGCGATGCGGAATGCGGCGGTCGCCGCTGCCCTTTTCGGCCAGTGCCAGACGTTGGCGTACTCCGAAGCGGTGCTGTTCATCGACGATCGCGAGGCCGAGACGGGCGAATTCGACGCCGTCCTGCATCAGGGCATGGGTGCCGACCACGATCGCGGCTTCGCCCGAGGCGATCCGCTCCAGGGTGCGACTACGCGCCTTGCCGGTGACCTTGCCGGCCAGCCAGGCGACTTCGATGCCGAGCGGCTCGAACCAGCGTTGCAGGCTGCCGAGATGCTGTTCGGCCAGCAGTTCGGTCGGGGCTGCCAGGGCGACGCCGTAGCCGGCTTCGACCGTCAGGGCAGCGGCCATGGCGGCGACCACGGTCTTGCCGGAGCCGACATCGCCCTGAACCAAGCGCTGCATCGGGGTGGCCTTGCCGAGGTCGGTGCGAATCTGCTCGAACACGGCGCGCTGTGCGCCAGTGAGCCGGAACGGCAGGGCTTCGACCAGGGCATCGACCAGGCGGCCAGACGCTTGGATCGGTTCGGCGCCCCGTGCCAACACCGCGATGCGCTGTCGGCGCAGGCTCAGGTGATGGGCCAGCAATTCCTCGAACGCCAGGCGGCGCTGGGCGGGGTCGAGGCCGAGCGCCAGCCGGTCGAGATCGACACCCGGCGGTGGCCGATGCAGGAAGCGCAGGGCCGAGCCCAGACTGGGCAGGCCAAGCCGTTCGCGCAGCGCGTCCGGCAGCAGTTCCAGATCTGCCCCCTCGGGCAGGCGATCGAGTGCCAGACCGACGATCCGGGCGACCACGGTCGGGCCGATGCCCTCGATCGCCGGGTAGACCGGGGTCAGGCCGCGACTGAGTTCCGGTGGTTCCTGATCATCGAGCCAGCGATAGCTCGGGTGGACCATTTCCGGTCCGAACTGACCGGCGCGCACGGTGCCGAACACCCGCAGCCGTCGTCCGTGCTGGAACTGGCCGACCTGGGCCGCGCGAAAATGAAAGAAGCGCAGCACCAGGGTCGCGCCGGAGCCGTCGTCGAGTGCCACCTTGAGGACCGGCCGTGAGCGAAAGCTGCGTTCGACCGCCTCGACCTGGCCCTCGACCTGGGCGGCCTCGCCCGGCCGAAGACTGCGCACGGCGGTCAGGCGGGTCCGATCCTCGTAGCGGCGGGGCAGATGCAGCCACAGGTCGCGCACCCGATGAAAGCCACGTGCGGCCAGCTTTTCCGCCAACCGAGCGCCGATCCCAGCCAGGTCGGCCAAGGATGCCTCGCCCGGGTCCGAGCGGCTGGCCTCGGCCTGGGCCACGGCCGGCTCAGTCGAGCACGGCGATGACGTCGACTTCGATCTTGGCACCACGGGGCAACGCCGAGACCTCGATGGTCGAGCGGGCCGGATACGGCTGATTGAAGTAATCGGCCATGACGGCGTTGACGGCGGTGAAATCGCCGAGGTCGGTCAGGTAGATGCCGACCCGAACGACATCGGCGAACGAGCCGCCGGCCGCTTCGAGCACGGCGGTGAGGTTGTCGAACACCCGTCGCGCCTGAACCGCGATGTCACCCTCGACCAGGGTCATGGTGGCGGGGTCCAGCGGAATCTGGCCGGAACAGTAGAGCGTGTTGCCGCTGCGCATGGCCTGCGAATACGGGCCGATGGCAGCCGGTGCGCGATCGGAATGGATTGCCTGTCGGGTCATGGTGACAGCCGTCGAAAGGGATTGATCGGAGATTGTAGCCGAGCCGTGCGGCCGGCTTCAGAGCCGCTGCACACCGCTGACCACGCCCAATCGGCGAATCCGTCGGATCACTTCGGCGAGGTGCCGGCGTTCGCGTACTTCGATGACGAAATCGATCACGGCGACGCCGACATCACGTTCGCGGTATTCGACGGTCTCGATGTTGGAACCGGCCGCGCCGATCGCAGCGGCAACCTGGGCCAGCACCCCCGGCTTGTTCTGCACCTGCACCCGCAGTGCGGCCCGATAATCCCCCTGGACCTGACGATCCCAGCCCATCTCGACGCAGCGCTCGGGCGTGCGCCGGTATTCCGGCACATGGCCACATTCGGCGCGATGCACCACGATGCCCTTGCCGGCGCTCAGATAGCCCATGATCTCGTCGCCGGGGATGGGTCGGCAGCAGGTGCCGAAGGTGAGCACGCTGCGTTCGCTGCCGCTGATCAGGATCTTGTCGGAGACGGCGTCGCTGCGCTGCGCTTCGGCGCGGCTGCGCGACAGTTCGCGGGCGACCTGGGCCGGCATCCGGTTGCCTAGCGCGATGTCGGCCAGCAGTTCCTCCAGCCGCCGGTAGCGGTTCTGGCCGAGGTAGCGATCGACCCTTCGCTGCGGCACCTGTTCGAGCGATTTGCCGAGTTGTTCGAGGGCACGATCCAGCATCCGATGGCCGAGTTCGACCGCGTCCTCGTGCTCCAGACGCTTGAGGAAATGCCGGATCGCGGTGCGTGCCTTGCTGGTGCCGGCGAATTCCAGCCAGTGCGGGTCGGGCGAGGCCGACGGCGCGGTGATGATCTCGATGGTCTGGCCGGATTCCAGACGGCTGCGCAACGGCATCAATTTGCCGTCGATGCGCGAGGTGACAGCATGATCGCCGACATCGGTATGCACCGAATAGGCGAAATCCAGCACGGTCGAGTTGCGCGGCAGGGCCATGATCTCGCCCTTGGGCGTGAACACGTAGACCTCGTCCGGGAACAGGTCGATCTTGACGTTTTCCAGGAACTCCAGCGATGACCCGGCCGATTGCTGGCTGTCGATCAGGCTGCGTACCCAGTTCTGCGCGCGCGTCTGGGCACTGTTGCCGGCACCAGCCTCGCCGGACTTGTAACTCCAGTGGGCGGCGATGCCGCGCTCGGCGATCAGGTCCATTTCTTCGGTGCGGATCTGGACCTCGATCGGTGTGCCGTAGGGGCCGAACAGCACGGTGTGCAGCGACTGATAGCCGTTCGCCTTGGGGATGGCGATGAAATCCCGGAACCGGCTCTCGACCGGCTTGTAGGCGGCATGCACGGCGCCGAGCGCGTGATAGCACTGCATCACATCGGCGACCACGACCCGGAAGCCGAACACGTCCATGACCTGATCGAGCGATCGGGCATCGGTCTTCATCTTGTTGAAGATGCTCCAGGCCGACTTGACCCGACTGACCAGCCGGAACGGCAGGTTCTCCTGGCTCAGACGCTGCCCCAGGTGGGTTTCGATCTTGGCGATCTTCTCGCGGCGGATGCCCGGCTGCGAGCGGATGCGCTTGCTGATCACCGCATAGCGGCGCGGATACAGCGCGCGGAAGCCGAGATCCTGCAATTCGGCCTTGAACTTGTTCATGCCCAGCCGCTGCGCGATCGGCGCGTAGATTTCCAGGGTTTCCAAGGCGATGCGGCGGCGAGCGCCGGTGTCCATGGCATCCAGGGTGCGCATGTTGTGCAGACGATCGGCGAGTTTGATCAGGATCACCCGCAGATCGCGGGCCATCGCCAGCATCATCTTGCGGAAGCTCTCGGCCGCCGCCTCCTGCCGACTGCCGAAACGGAGTTTGTCGAGCTTGGTGACGCCATCGACCAGTTCGGCGACCTCGGTGCCGAATTCGCGCTCGATGGTCGATCGCGCGAGCGAGGTGTCTTCGAGGGCGTCGTGCAGGATCGCTGCACACAGCGTTTCGGCATCCAGTCCGAGTTCCGACAGGATGGCCGCGACCGCGACCGGATGGGTGATGTAGGGTTCGCCGGACTTGCGGGTCTGTCCGGAATGCGCCTCGGCCGCGATCAGGTAGGCGCGGCGAACCCGAGCGACCTGGTCCGACGGCAACTGCGATTCGATCCGCGATTCCAGGGCACGGAAGTAGGCCGGGAGCGATCGCGAATCGATCTCGGTCGGGTTGTACCAGTCGCTCACGGTTTCAATGGATGCCATGGTGTCAGCCTACGCGGCAGCGGCTCGCTCGGCAATCAGCGACATCACGCTGTCAGCCCAATGCCGCAATGTCCCCACGGACAATCGAATCAGCGGCGTGCGGCATTGCGGTGCCACGGGCGGGACGCCCGTGCTACGCGGAGCGGGTTCGACCGACGATGTGGCTGAGGTGCTGCGACCTGCGCTGACAGGGCGTGGGAGGGCCTGGGCGCGGGTGGCTGTTGGCCCAGCGCGGTAATGCCCCTAGGTCCGAGGTTCAGTCGCTGCTTTTCTGGGGCTTGGTTGCCGGCCAGGCAGGCGGGGAGGGCCACTTCGGGGTCAGTACGCCGGAGGCGGCACGGCGCAGGTCATGGCGGTCCAGCCAGGGGGCGAGGGCAGCGATCAGTTCCAGGGTGTAGTGTCGGGCAACCCGGCCGGAGGGCAATACCGCCCAGGCGGTGCATTCACGCAGTGGTGCCGGGGCGGGCAGCACGCTGAATCCGGGCTCGCCGTCTGCCGCGAGTGCCATCTCTGCCAGCAGTCCGACGCCCATGCCGGCCTGGACGTAGGTCTTGATCAGGTCGGCGTCGCGGGCGGTGACGGCGATCTCGGCGCGCAGTCCTTCGCGGGCGAGGGCGCGTTGCAGGGAGGAGTCCGGTCGCAGTGAAGATTCGTAGCTGACCAGCGGCCAGGCGGCCAGATCGGCCAGGCTGGGTGCGATGCCGGCGCTGGCCAGGGGATGCTCGCGCGGCACCAGCACCTTGCGCGACCAGCGGAACAGCGGCACCGCCAAGCCGCCGTCGGGCGGTGTTCCGGTGCTGCTGAGCAGGGCCAGGTCGGCCTCTCCAGCGGCCAGACGCTGCATCACTTCACCATCACCGGCCGGTTCCAGACGCAGTGACAGGCTGGGGAAGGCCCGGCGAATCTGGCCGAGCGCCGGGGGCAGTACGAATCGCGCCTGGGTATGGGTGGTGACGATGTTGAGCACACCGTGGGTGTCGCCGCGCTGGTTGGCGGCGTAGGCGCGGATATTGTCGGCTTCGGCCAAGATCCGCCGTGCCCGCTCGACGATCGCCTGGCCGTCCTGGGTGAGGGTTTCCAGGCTGCGGCCGCGCCGCACGAACAGCAGCATGCCGAGACGGTCCTCCAGTTGTTTCAACTGCTTGGACAGACCCGATTGGGTGGCGTGGACGTGTTCGGCGGCCTGGGTGATGTTCAGTCCGGCATCGACGATGGCGATCAGGTAGCGCAGTTGGGTCAGGGTCATGGCGAGTGTCCTGTTCCGGTATGGCTGGCTTCGGTACACGACACTGGGGCCGGTAGCTGTGCCGAGAATGGCCGATGGCAGGTGCTGGCGGGGGTGCCGACCGTGGTGCTGGGTGCGGGTGATCGGAACACGATACTGCGGTGCAGCAAATCCAGTAAAGGCATATGAGTGACCATCTTAATGAATTTGACTCATGAGCAATCGCTGACGATTCATTTTGCCTGACGTGGTCCAGGGGGTAGGGTTCGAGTCCGTGTCGTCTTCCGTCGAGTCGAGCCGTGTCCGGATCGAGCCTGTTTCCGTTGTTCGCCGATCTTCGTGACCGTCGGGTACTGGTGGTGGGGGCCGGTGTGGTGGCGGCGCGCAAGATCGATGCCCTGCTGCACGCCGGCGCCCGGATCGAGGTGGTCGCCGCCGATCTGAGCGAGCCGGTGCGTGCGTGGGTACGCCAGGGACGGCTCGTGGCGATCGGCGATCGGTTCCAGGCGAGCCATCTGGAGGGTGCCTGGCTGGTGGTTGCTGCGACCGATGACCGGGCGGTCAATGCCGAGGTGAGCACTGAGGCCGAGGCGCGCCGGATCTTCTGCAATGTCGTCGATGCGGCCGAACTGTGCAGTGTCCAGGTGCCGGCGGTGATTGCGCGCGGTCCGATCCAGGTGGCGGTGTCGAGTGGCGGTGCGGCCCCGGTGTTGGCGCGCCAAGTCCGCGAGCGGATCGAGCAGGTGCTGGATGATGCGCTCGGACCGCTGGCCACCCTGATCGGCCGCTGGAAGACGCGCATCCGGGCACGCTTGCCGGAGGTGCCGGTCCGCCGCCGTTTCCTGGAAACCCTGCTCGATGGCGAGGTCGGCGACTGGCTGCGACGCGGTCGTGATGCGCGGGCCGAGGCGGCCCTCGCCGAGGCCCTGGCCCGTGCCGAGTCGCGTCCGCCGGGCCGGGTGTCGCTGGTCGGGGCCGGTCCCGGCGATCCCGGTCTGCTCAGTCTCAAGGCGTTGCGCCGGTTGCAGGAGGCCGACGTCATCCTGTACGACCGCCTGGTCGGTTCGGCCATTCTGGCCCTGGCTCGGCGCGATGCCGAGCGGATCGAAGTGGGTAAGTCTGCGGGTTCGCCCTGCACCGCGCAGGATGTGATCAATCGCCGGCTGCTCGAACACGCGCAGGCCGGCTTGCGGGTGGTCCGGCTGAAGGGCGGAGACCCGTTCATCTTCGGGCGCGGCGGCGAGGAACTGGCCTATCTGCGCGGTCATGGCATCGCCTGCGAGGTGGTGCCCGGCATCACGGCTGCGGCGGCCTGTGCCGCCTATGCCGGCATTCCGCTGACCCATCGCGACCATGCCCAGTCATTGCGTCTGGTCACCGGTCATTGTCGCGATTCGCTCGATACCCTGGACTGGCGCGCGCTCGCTGAGGAGCGCCAGACCCTGGCCATCTACATGGCGGTCGGCCGCCTCGATACGGTCAGTGCCCGCCTGATCGGGCATGGTCGGGATCCGGACACCCCGTTCGCGCTGATCGAGAACGGCACCCGCCCCGAGCAGCGCGTGCTGCTGGGTCGGCTGGCTGATCTGGCCGAACGTGCGCGGGCGCATGATGTCCGTTCGCCGGCCATGCTGATCATCGGCGAGGTTGCCGCCCTGGCCCGGTCCCTGCATTGGTTCGGGGCGCCACCGGTGTCGGCCCCGGAGCCGACGGCCCGATCCGTGCCGCTCGACGC
>DIHI01000044.1:15873-16043 GCA_002420085.1 Lysobacterales bacterium UBA5700
CACCGACATGGAACCGACATGATCCACGACAGCATTCTCGATACCATCGGCCGCACGCCGATCGTCCGTCTCGCACGCATCGCCCCCGCCCACGTCGAACTGTACGCCAAGGTCGAGGCATTCAACCCCGGCGGTTCGGTCAAGGACCGACTGGCGCTGGCGATCATCCT
>DIHI01000044.1:16198-16770 GCA_002420085.1 Lysobacterales bacterium UBA5700
CTGGCGATGGTCTGCGCGGCACGCGGTTACAGGTTCGTGGCGGTGATGGCCGAGACCTTCTCGATCGAGCGGCGCAAGCTGATCCGTGCCTACGGTGGCAAGGTCATCCTGACCCCGGCAGCCGAGCGCAGCACCGGCATGGTCCGTCGTGCGGAAGAACTGGCTGCCCAGCATGGTTGGTTCCTGGCCCGGCAGTTCGAGAACGAGGCCAACCCGGCCTATCACCGCAGCACCACCGGGCCGGAAATCCTGCGCGATTTCGCGGGCCGCCGCCTGGATTTCTTCGTGACCGGCTGGGGCACCGGCGGCACCCTGACCGGGGCGGGTGAAGTGCTCAAACTGGCCCGTCCGGAGGTCCAGATCATCACCACCGAACCGGCCGGGGCGGCGCTGCTGACCGGTCAGCCCTGGCAGCCGCACAAGATCCAGGGTTGGACGCCGGATTTCGTGCCCAAGGTGCTCAACCGCGCGGTGGCCGATCGCATCCTGCCGGTCGATGATGTGCTGGCGCGCGATACCGCCCGTCGATTGGCGGCCGAGGAAGGCGTGTTCGTCGGCATCTCGGCCGGCGG
>DIHI01000044.1:16891-17063 GCA_002420085.1 Lysobacterales bacterium UBA5700
CTGTTCGAGGGGGTGGCCGAGGGCTCCGATGACGAATGGCTGGCGGGACTCGATGCCGGCTGAGTTCGGGAGGCAGTTCGGGACGATCCCGACCGCTTGCAGCCGGTTCAGCCGGTTGCAGCGGATCGCGGTCGATGACGGCCGATGATGGCCGATGACGGCTGATCGAAGC
>DIHI01000044.1:17253-25515 GCA_002420085.1 Lysobacterales bacterium UBA5700
CGGAAAATATATCGCTTTATGCGAATAAATGTGTTGACTGACGGTCGGGTGCCGGCGTAAGGTTTCGCCATCCGACTCATCGAGACCGGTCGAGGGACAGGCCCTACGACACCGGGGCAACCAGCGAGAGATCGCCTGGTGCCAATTCCTGCGGCAGCCCACGCTGCCGAAAGATGAGCCGTAGCCGGATGCCTGGTAATGCCCAGGCGGCCCCGGCCACGACGAATCCGGTCGATTGCTCGCCGGGTCGGAGCCACCAGGAGCCCGACCATGTGCCATGCCGACCCACCCGCTTCGAGCCCGATTCCCGCCGATTCCGCAGCCCTCCGCGCGCGGTTCACGGCCGGAGCCATTCAGTCGTTCACCCTGCGGGTCGACTTGCTCAGTGAACTCGACGGTCGGCCGGCTTCGGTCGAGGTCAACGCCAGCCGCTGTGGACGCCCGGAGGCGCCCTGTCTGGTCGTGCTCGGCGGCATCTCGGCCTGCGGACGCGCAGTCGAGTGGTGGCCGGAGCAGGTCGGTCCGGGGCGTCCGATCGACACCGATCGCCATGCCGTCCTGGGCATCGATTACCTCGATCGGCTGCCGGCCGGTTGGCGCGGGCTGAGTCCCGGCGATCAGGCCAATGCCTTGGCGGCGGTGCTTGATCGGCTGGCAATCCGTCGCGTCGATGCCTTCGTCGGTGCGTCCTACGGCGGTGCGGTCGCCCTGGCGTTTGCCGAACGCTACCCCGAGCGGGTCGGGCGCTTGCTGGTGCTGTCGATGGCCGATCGGCCGTCGCCGATGGCTTCCGCCCTGCGTGCGATCCAGCGCGAATGCCTCAGGCTCGGGGTCGAGCACGGATTCGAGGCGGAGGCGGTCGCGCTGGCCCGGGCGCTGGCGGTCACCACCTACCGCAGCGAAGCGGAGTTTGCCGAGCGCTTCAGCGGGGCGCCACGGCATCAGGATGGCCGCTGGCGCTGGCCGGTCGAGGATTATCTCCAGGCCCAGGGCGCGCGTTTTGCCGAGCGCTTCGATGCCGAGCGCTACCGGGTGCTGTCGGAATCGCTCGACCTGCATCGGGTCGATCGGCAGCGCCTGAGCACACCTCTGCACGCACTGGCGGTCGTCGAGGATCGACTGGTGCCGTGTGGCGACATCCAGGCCCTGGCGGCGGCCGTCGGTGGCGAATGCGTCTGCATCGATTCGCCGTTCGGGCATGACGCCTTCCTGAAAGAGGGTCAGCGCGTAGCCGCCTGGCTGAGCGACCGACTGGCTCGGGTCGCTCCCGATCCGGTCCGGCCGCAGGCGTCGAGCGAAGCGCCGCGCGGCCGGAGTCGGGTGGCTGGCTGCCCGCCTGCGGACCGACTGCCCGATCGGCCGCGAATGCCGGTCGTGCTCTGATCGAGACCCCAGGCGCCGACCGCCGCATCCCGACCCGATCCTACAGCCCCGACCCTTCTGCCCCGATCCCCCGACCCGTTCGAGAGTCCGACATGACCATCCAGACCTGCACCCGCGCCGTGCGCGCTGGCATCGACACCGACACTGCCTTCGGGGCAGTGGTTCCGCCCCTGCACCTGAGCAGCAATTTTTCATTTGCCGGGCTCGACGGCAAGCGCAGGTATGACTACACGCGCAGCGGCAATCCGACCCGCGATCTGCTCGCCGAAACGCTGGCCGATCTCGAAGGGGGTAGTGGCGCGGTGATCACCGCCAGCGGCATGGCTGCCGTCGGTCTGGCCCTGGAACTGCTCGCCCCGAACGCACTGCTGGTGGTTCCGCACGATTGCTACGGTGGTTCACACCGGCTGTTCCGGGCCTGGGCCGAGAAGGCCCGGCTGCAACTGGCAGTGGTCGATTTCCATCACCCCGGACAACTCGGGGCGGCGCTCGCACGCGGGCCGGCCATGGTCTGGATCGAGACCCCCAGCAATCCGCTGCTGCGAATCACCGACATTCGCCATGTCGCCGTCGCTGCACACGAAGCCGGTGCCCTGGTCGTGGTCGATAACACCTTCCTGTCGCCGGCCCTGCAACGGCCGATCGCGTTGGGCGCCGATCTGGTCGTCCACTCCACCACCAAGTACATCAATGGTCACAGCGATGTGGTCGGCGGTGCCGTGATCGCCGCCCGTGCCGACCTGCACGAGCGCTTGACCTGGTGGGCCAATTGCAACGGCGTGACCGGTGCGCCGTTCGACAGCCACCTGACCTTGCGCGGACTGCGCACGCTCAACGCCCGGTTGCGCGTGCATCAGGAGAACGCCCAGTCGGTGGTCGAGCGTCTGTACCGCCATCCCGGAGTCGCCCGGGTGTTCTACCCCGGACTGCCCGACCATCCCGGCCATGCCCTGGCCGCCCGCCAGCAGGATGGCTTCGGAGCCATGGTCAGCGTCGAGTTGCGCGGCGGGTTGCCGGCGGTGCGTGCCTTCGTCGCCGGCTTGCACAACTTTACCCTGGCCGAATCGCTGGGCGGGGTCGAGAGCCTGATCGCCCATCCGGCCAGCATGACCCATGCGGCCATGACCCCGGAGGCGCGTCGGATCGCCGGCATCGGTGACGGTCTGCTGCGCCTGTCGATCGGAATCGAGGACGCCCGCGACCTGTGCAATGACCTCGATGCAGCGCTGGCGCGCGCCGCCGCCGCTGCCGCGAGCAGCCTGCGCGAGGTGGCGCCATGAATCGCCTGGTGATCGCCCCAGCCGCTCGGATCGCCTTGATCGGCACCGGCCAGGTCGCCCGTGCCCTGGCCGTCGCGATCGATCGACGCGCCAGCCGGCTCGGCTCGACCGGCTTGCGGCTGGCCTGGCTGTGCAACTCGCGCGGTCAGGCTCGACCGGAAGCGCCGGAGTGGCGCGGCGCGGTCGATCGACTCGATCGAACCGAGCGCAGCCAGCGCACCGACCCCAGCCCGGAACTGGCCGATGGACTGGATGTCGTGATCGATCTGAGCGCCAGCGATGCGGTCGCTGCGCGCCATGCCGAGTGGCTGGCGCGCGGCATGGCGGTGGTCACCGCCAACAAGCGCGGACTCGGCGAATCGGCGGCCCGCGCCGATGCCATCCTGGCCGCCGGCCGCGCGGGCGGCGAGTACGGCGACAGTGCGACCGTCGGCGCCGGACTGGGCGGGGTCCGGCGCCTGCGTGAACTGCATGCCTGCGGCGAGCCGGTGCATGCCATCGCCGGAGTCCTGTCCGGCACCCTGGCCTGGCTGTTTGACCGCTACGACAGTCGGCGGCCGTTCTCCGAACTGGTTCGCGAGGCGCATGCCCAGGGCTACACCGAGCCCGATCCACGCGAAGACATCGCCGGCCACGATGTCGCGCGCAAACTGCGCATCCTGGCGAGGGCGGTCGGCTGGCCAGTCCCCGACGGCAGTGTCGAGATCGATCCGCGCCTGCGCTGTCCCGAGGGGCCGGAACCCTGGGCGGCGATCGTCAGCCTCAATGCGGGGATCGACGAACTGTTCCGACAGCGGCCGGATCCGAGCGCCCGCCCGGCGGTGGTCGCGCGTGCCTGCCCGGAACGACGGGTGATCGGTCTGGAATGGCTGGTCCCGGACGATCCGCTCGCCCAGCGCAGCGGCTGCGACAATGCCATCGTCATCCACAGCGAACGCTACCGTGAGCGTCCGCTGGTGTTGCGCGGGCCGGGCGCCGGTCCCGAATTGACCGCTGCCGCCGTACTGGACGATGTTCTGGCGGTGTTGCAAGGCCGCCGCCAGCGGCCGGCATGGGCCGCCTGAGTCGGCCGATCGAGCGTGCGCGCAGCGCGATCGACACCGGATCGATCGACCCGGGCGACATCACCCGCGCCAGCCGACCCGGCGGCATCGGCCTGACCGCTATAATCGGCCGCTGTGACGAAACTGTTCCGCGATCTCGATGGCGGGCCGCTGTGCCCGCAAGGCAGCGTGGTGTGCATCGGTGGCTTCGATGGTCTGCATGTCGGCCATCAGGCCCTGCTGCGCCGCGTGCATGCCCGTGCGGCCGCGCTCGGCGTGCCGGCAGCGGCGGTCAGCTTCGAGCCCCTGCCGCGCGAGTTCTTCGCCGCCGACGGCGCGGCCCCGGCACGGCTGACCCCGGTGCGCAGCCGCATCCAGGGCTTTCGCGCATTGGGCATGGATGTGCTCGGCCTGTTGCGCTTCAACCGGAATCTGGCCTCGTGCAGTGCCGAGGATTTCGTGCGGCGCTTGCTGGTCGCGCGCCTGCGAGTTCGCGAGGTCTGGGTGGGCGAGGGCTTCCGCTTCGGGCACCGCCGGCTCGGCGATGTCGCACTGTTGCGCGCACTCGGTGCCGAACACGGATTTGCCACCTGCCACATCGCCCCGGTCGAGTTCGATGGCGAACGGGTCTCGGCGACCCGCATCCGCAGCCTGCTGGCCGAAGGCCGTCTGGATGCGGTCGAGCCGATGCTCGGTCAGCCCTACCGCCTGGCCGGTCGGGTGCTGAGCGGTGCCCGCCTCGGCCGCACACTCGGCTATCCGACCGCCAACATCGGCCTGCGCGGCAAGCGTCCGGCACTCAGTGGCATCTTCGCGGTGAACGTCGTCGGTGTCGCCGACCGGCTCTGGCCGGGGGTCGCCAGTCTGGGAACCCGACCGACCGTCGATGACGGCGCACCGGTGCTGGAGGTGCATCTGTTCGACTTCGACGGCGACCTCTACGGGCGCTGCATCGAAGTCGAGTTCGTGGCGAAGCTGCGTGATGAACTGCGTTTCCCCGACCTGCCCAGTCTGGTCGAACAAATGCGCCTGGACGAGGCGCAGGCACGGGCGCTGCTGGCGACCGTCCCCGAACCCGCAACCGGAAGAAGAACCGCGTGAGCCAGGACTACAAGCACACCATCAACCTGCCCGAAACCGACTTCCCGATGCGCGGCGACCTGCCGCGTCGTGAGCCCGAAGCCCTGGCGCGCTGGCAGGCCGAAGACCTCTACCAGCGGATTCGCGAGCAGGTCGCCGGTCGCCCGGTCTGGACCCTGCACGATGGCCCGCCCTATGCCAACGGCGCCATCCACATCGGTCACGCGGTCAACAAGATCCTCAAGGACATGATCATCAAATCGAAGCTGCTGTCGGGCTTCGACGCCGGCTACATTCCCGGCTGGGACTGCCACGGCCTGCCGATCGAGCATGCGGTCGAGAAATTGCACGGCAAGCAAGGCGGCACGCTCGATCGCGCCGCGTTCCGTGCCCGCTGCCGTGAGTACGCCGCCGAACAGATCGCCGGCCAGAGCCGCGACTTCCAGCGCCTGGGCGTGCTCGGCGACTGGCACAACCCGTATCGGACCATGGACTACCGGTTCGAGGCCGATATCGTCCGGGCCTTGGCCAAGGTGATCGCCAATGGCCACCTCAGTCGCGGCGCCAAACCGGTTCACTGGTGCTTCGACTGCGGCTCGGCCCTGGCCGAAGCCGAGATCGAATACGCCGACAAGCAATCGCCGGCCATCGACGCCGCCTACGACGCCGTCGATCCGGCCGCGCTTGCCGGAAAGTTCGGCGCCGCGATCGACCCGAACACGATCGTCGCCGTGCCGATCTGGACCACCACCCCCTGGACCCTGCCGGCCAGCCTGGCGGTCACCCTCGGTGCCGACCTGGAATACGTCCTGGTCGAAGGCCCGGCACGCGCCGGCCGACGACAGCTTCTGGTGCTGGCTGGCGCGCTTGCCGATCGCGCCCTGGCCCGCTACGGCATCAACTCCGTGGTCAGCCTCGGGCGCTGCACCGGTGCGGCCCTGGAACACATCGCCCTGCACCATCCGTTCTACCCGCGCACCGTGCCGATCATCCTCGGGGATCACGTCTCGGCGGAGGAGGGCACCGGCAATGTCCACACCGCCCCCGGTCACGGCCAGGAGGACTACGTGGTCGGTCGGGTCTACGGCCTGCTCGACCAGCCGGCGGCCGTGCTCAATCCGGTCGCGGCCGATGGCACCTATCTGCCCGGCACCCCGATGGTCGAAGGTCAGCACATCTGGAAGGCCAACGACAGCATCATCACCCTGTTGCGCGAGCACGATCGGCTGCTGGCCGCCACCCGGATCGAACACAGCTACCCGCATTGCTGGCGGCACAAGACCCCGGTAGCGTTCCGCGCCACCCCGCAATGGTTCATCGCCATGGACCAGGCCAACCTGCGCAGCCATGCCCTGGCCGCCATCGAGCGGGTGCGTTGGGTGCCGTCCTGGGGTCGGGAGCGCATCCACGGCATGGTCGCCGGCCGGCCCGACTGGTGCATCAGCCGGCAGCGCGTCTGGGGCGTACCGATCGCCATGTTCATCCACCGAACCAGCGGCGAACCGCATCCGCGCACGGTCGAACTGATGCATGCCGTCGCCGCGCGCATCGAACAATCCGGCATCGATGCCTGGGACCGGCTCGACCCGGCCGAACTGTTGGGCGCCGAAGCGAGCGAGTACGAAAAGGTCAGCGACATTCTGGATGTCTGGTTCGATTCCGGCGTCAGCCATGAGGGCGTCCTGGCCGCGCGCGGCCTGGGCAAGCCGGCCGACATGTATCTGGAAGGTTCCGACCAGCATCGCGGCTGGTTCCAGAGCGCCCTGCTGACCGCCGTCGCGATCGACCGCGAGGCCCCCTATCGGCAGTGCCTCACTCACGGCTTCGTGGTCGATCAGCATGGCCGCAAGATGTCGAAATCGCTCGGCAATGTGGTTGCCCCGCAGAAGGTCATGGACCAACTCGGTGCCGACGTGCTGCGCCTGTGGGTGGCCGGCAGCGACTACCGCTACGAAATGTCGTGCAGCGACGAAATCCTCAAGCGCAGTGCCGACGCCTACCGACGCATCCGCAACACCGCCCGGTTCCTGCTCGGCAATCTGGCCGGATTCGACCCGGCCCGGCATCGGGTCGCACCCGAGTCCATGGTCCTGCTCGACCGCTGGGCACTCGATCGCGCCCATCGCCTGCAAGCCCGCATCCAGGATGCCTGCGAGCGCTACGACTTCGCCGACATCGTCCAGGCGCTCAGCAACTTCTGCACGGTCGATCTCGGCGCACTCTACCTCGATGCCACCAAGGACCGGCTGTACACCATGCCCGAGGACAGCCTGGGCCGTCGTTCGGCACAGACCGCGATGTTCCACATCGCCCATGCCTTCGTGCGCTGGATCGCCCCGATCCTGAGCTACACCGCCGACGAGATGTGGCGCTACCTGCCCGGACAGCGAGCCGACAACGTCCTGTTCGAGACCTGGTACCACCAACTGGTCGCCTTGCCCGAGGATGCCGCGCTTGGCCATGACCACTTCGAGACCGTGTTGCGGCTGCGCGAAGCCGTCGCCAAAGTGCTCGAACCGATGCGTGCCGAGGGCGCCATCGGCGCCTCCCTGCAGGCCGAAGTCGCGCTCTACCTCGACGATGTGACCCTGGCCTGGCTGACCCCGGTCGCCGATGAACTGCGCTTCCTGTTCATCGTTTCCACCCTCGACCTGCATCCGCTCGGTGACCGACCCGATGATGCCGTCGCGGCCGACTGCGAAGGCGCCCAGGTCTGGCTGCGTGCCCGCCCCAGCGAACACCGCAAGTGCATCCGCTGCTGGCACTATCGCAGTGATGTCGGCCTGCACGCCCAGCACTCGGAACTGTGCGGCCGCTGCATCGACAACATCGAAGGTCCGGGCGAGACCCGGCGCTGGTTCTGATCGCACCCGGCCGGACGCCAGCGTCCGGCACGGGATCGACGCCGACATCGACCGTCCAGCCTGATCGACGCGAGTGTGTACCGATATGAAACCTGCCCCCACGCCCAATGCCCTGGCCTGGCTCGGCCTGTCGTTCGTCCTGATCGTGCTCGACCTGTGGACCAAGCAACTCGCCCTGACCCACCTGCAACCGTACCGACCCGAACCGGTGATCGAGGGCCTGTTGAACCTGACCCTGGTGTTCAACCCTGGCGCCGCGTTCAGCTTCCTCGCCGATGCCGGCGGTTGGCAGACCTGGTTCTTTTCCGCACTCGCGATCGCCATCGCCGGCCTGCTCGGCTTCTGGCTGCGCCAGACCCGCCGTGACGACTGGCGTCAGGCCCTGCCGTTCGCCCTGGTGATCGCCGGTGCCCTTGGCAACCTGCACGACCGTCTGCGCCACGGCCACGTCATCGACTTCATCGACGTCTACTGGCGGAGCTATCACTGGCCGGCCTTCAATGTCGCTGATAGCTGCATCGTGATCGGTGCCGTCCTGCTGGTTCTGTTCGGGTTGCTCGGCCCTGCCCGCAGCCTCGACACTGGCACAGGCAGCAGCAGTAGCGGAACCGG
>DIHI01000087.1:0-165 GCA_002420085.1 Lysobacterales bacterium UBA5700
CTACGATGAAAGACCTGACCCCAAGCCGGACCGCAAGCCGGACCCCAAGCCGCACAGGACCGTGACGGCCTGATCAAACGATCTCCTCGAACGTGCCGGAATGTCTGCGCGGACTCGACGAACGTGGACTCGGTGAGCGCGACTGCCGACCCTGCGAATCAGACC
>DIHI01000087.1:378-16833 GCA_002420085.1 Lysobacterales bacterium UBA5700
GTTGCGGCGACGGATTCTCCACATCATGGCGCGGTGACGAAACCGGCTCGCCATGCCACCAGTCGCTCAGCCCGCTGGCCAACCCGACACCGGCACCGGCCGCCACCAGGGCCGGGAAGGCGGTCGCCGTAAAGCCAGCAGCCATCGCCGTGGCACCCGTCGCGATTGCGGCACCGCTGACCGTTCGGCCCAGATCGGACCAGGTCCAGTTGCCGGTGCTGCGATTGCTCCAGATCTTGCTGGCGCCGCTGTAGGCGGTGGCGGCACCGGCAAACGCGGTGAATCCGGCCGACCATCGACCCAGATTATTGGCGGCTGCCCAGGACGGGTCGACCCGCGATATCGCGCCCGTGGCCGAGGCGCCGTATTGGCCCAGTGCCGTGGTGGCGGACCCGATCGCCTTGTTCCATTCGCCCTGCCGCAGCGCCTTCACCGTCGAGACCGTGTTGGCTGCGGCAGCCAGTCCGACCGCCGCATCGCCGGCCCCACCGATCGCGCGCAGAGCCGTGCTCGGCGCCGATGGTGTGGGTGTAGCCAGACCCACACCGGTGCGCGTCGCCACCCCGATCGGCCCGCTCACCTTGGCGATGGTCGCCGGGATGTTGGCCGTGCGCGAACGTTTGGGTGCGGACGAGTCCGAAAGTAATGGCGTTCGGTCGGTAGCTCTGCCATTCGACATGCTGTTCTCCAGTGGTGTCGTTCGATACGGCCGCTCGCGCGGAACAGGCGGTGCGGCCAGCTAGAACCTGCGCCGTCCGGACCGGATCGTGCCGTTGTTGGCATCGTGAACCTGGTAGTGCAGGCGGGCACTGCCGTCCGATTTGCGTCGGATCATGACGAATGCCCGCTGCCCGCCCGGGTAATCGTTGCGCCCGAAGGTCGGGCCTTGCCTGGCCAGGGTGCTATGCAGGGTGGCGCCATCGGTATGCGGTCGGATGTGCAGGAAGGCGCTGCTCTGGCGGGTCACCGAGCAGCCGCTCAGTTGGGTGGTGACCACGATCGATTCGCCGCGCCGATTGAGCGAGCGATCGCGTACACGGCCATGATCGAATCCGGACACGGTCTGATGGCTCGGCTTGCCGGAACTGCGTCCCCGGCTGGTCAGCCGGTCGTCACTCGATTGCAGCATCGGCAGGAAGGCGGCACTGAAATCATGCCCGACCTGGACGCTGCCATGCAGGGCCTGATGTTGGCCGGCATCGCTGGATTTGATCAACTCCAGGTGCCCGCGCGGGGTCCGGGTCACCCCCGAGCGATCGGTGATCTGCCGCAGGTTCGGGAAAATCGATGTTCGGTTGGTGATCGTCCGGAACTGGAACTGCGTCGCCGTGTTCGACGTGCCCCCCGGATCATCCGGTGCCTGGACAGCCCCCTGCACGGCATAACTCCGCAGGAATGCGGCCGGGTGTTTCTTGAACAATTGCTCAGGCGATAGATGCCCGTAGTGCAGTTGCCGACCGGTCTCGATCATCCGCTGATTGCCGAGCGCCTTGCCAGTGCGCTTGATCGCCCGACCGACATCCTCGCGGCGTGTGGTTTCGATCAGCTTGCCGGCACCCATGACCGCCAGGTTCCGCAGGGGTGCGCTCGGCAGGGTGTACAGGGCCGCGCCACCGACCGCCATCCGGGCAGCGCCCTTGGCCATGCCGGTCCAGGTGCCGCCGGCACCGGCATTGCGAACCAGTTCATTGGCGCCCTGCACCACCTGCGAGGCACCGGTGGCGTGATAGGCCAGGTTGGCCGTGGTTTTGAGTGCCGAGGTGAGGGTGCTGAAGTAGCTCATGGCGTGATCCTGGGCAAGCGGCTCGCGTGCTGACCGTCAGGGCTGCGAACGGGTCTGCGAACGGGTCTGCGAACCGGATGGCGAATGGGCTGGCGGCCTGGGTGACGATCCGGCCCACCGGCACGCCGCGCCGAGCCACGGGGGCTGACGAAGCACCCACGCCCCACCCATGCGTTCACATGAGCCGACGCGCTGCCGGTCGCGGCGGTCAGTTCTGATCACGGATGATCGCCTTGGCCTGACGTTTGGCCTCCTGGCGACTGAGACCACCCTGCATGATCAGGCTGGATTGGATCTTCGTCTGTTGGGCATATTCCGGCCGATCGTGATGCTGTTGTTTCTTCGCCAGACCGGTCTCTGGCTTGTATTTGCCGGTCGGGGCCTTGGTGCCCCGGTTCGGGTTCTCGATCGGAGGAAACGACTTGGACCTGCGGGAATTCGACATGGCTCATGAACCTCGTGGCGAAGCGACGAACGGTGGGTTGAAGGGTTGATGGGAGGGGACGCTCAAGGCCCGTAGCGCGGACGGGGTACGTACCACTGGGTGGTGGTGACCTGGGTGGATTCGGCGCGACGGATCTCCGATGTCATCGAACGCTCGTGGGCGCGATGCTCGCCGTAGTGACCACCGGTGCCGCGATTGACTGCCGGACTCTGCGGCAGCACCCGTTCGGGGATGTGGCCTGCGCCACCCGCAGCACGCGGCATCATGTGGCCGGCATCCCAGGGTGCGCCGCCGACCGGTGCCGGATTGGGCGCCTCCCAGTGTCCCCGAGCACCTTCCGAGGTGCGGTAGGACCATTGGATCGACTGCGCCGCCGGGGCCACCTGGACAGCGGCACGGGTGACCGGCGTGGTGCCGGTTCCGGACGGATGCACGTAGGAGGTATGGCCGCTGCGCGTGGTGCGCGTGCCGACCGAGCCCATATCCTGCCATGTCACCGTGCGCCCTCTCAGTTCCCTGCTGCCTGAACTCGACATGCCTGCCTCCTGATAGCCCCTGTCATCGAATCGGCACCTGGCCGATCATGTGATTTCCGATTCCGTCATCCGCGACCGGCCGCGTGGCCGACCTGGGAGCGTGCGGATGTCGCCAGAGTGGGCCGCCATCGGCGCCGCCACCCGCGTATCCGAGCGCATCCGCGCAAACAATTCATGCAAGTCCTCGACCGTTCGCTCGCGCATCTGCGGCGGTCCGAGGCGGTAGAACCGCTCGGCCTCGTCCGGCGGGCTCGGGCAAATGTCGAGCGCCTGGAAGCCCAGCCTCTCCAGCACCCGCTGGGAGCGGGTGTTGTCCTCGAACACCTTGGCGTAACAGGCCCGCATGCCGTCCTGGACACTCGCGGCATCGAGCAGCAACCGGACCGCCGCCGTCGCCAGGCCACGGCCCTGAAAATCGCGGCCGATCCAGTAGTAAACGAAGCCGATCCCCGCATGCAGCACCAGGCTGACGCTGCCGACGAAGCCCCACTCGGGATCGATCACGGCGTACAGCCGCTGATCGCCGATCGCCCAGCAGTCGTCGAGCCAGTGATGCCAGTGCTCGTCGGAGGGGAAGTCAGGCAGACAGCAGCGCTCGGCGATGGTCGGATCGTAGAACTGACAGGCGAAGTCCTGGTCGTGGTGGTGACCGAGCGGTTCCAGGCGCAGTTCCGGACTCTCGATCGGCCCGGCGATCGTGGTGTGGAACTCGATCAGGCCGATCAGCGCGTGGTACTCGCGCTCCGGCCACGACTCTCTCGGATGCGCCAGCATGCGCGAGCGACAGCGATCGGAGGCTTCCAGCACTTCACCGAGTTGCCGGCAGGCGACTACCAGGCAATTGGCCTGCTGTGCGGTCAGGCCATGGCTGGACTCCATGACATGCCCGATCGCACGGGTCAGGGGCCAATCGCCCCAGGCCGCAGTCAACGTCATCAGATCGGCCAGGTGTCGCTGCGACAGCGCCCATGCCTGGCGTCGCCAGAGCCGACGCAGACCATCCTGCCAGGCATAGCGCTGATCGACCGGCAGCCCATCGGCGCGATCGAGGATGCGCGGCAACAAGGCATCCAGGCGGCGAACCGACCCGTCATCGGCAACCAGGCTGGCCAGCAGTTCGGCCAGGGTCTCGGGAACCGTCGCAGCGGCCTTCGACCGCACTGACCTGGGGCTGGACGGCGCGGGCGGTGTCAGTGCGCGCATGGCTGGCGGCCACCGGATGAGACTGTCGGTCGGCACAGCCTTGGCAGCCGCTCATGCCGGCAACCGGCACCAGCCCGACCGCGCCGATCGGGCCTGACTGTTGCGCTTGCTGAGACGGCGGGTGGCGTGCGGGACATGCTGGCGTCAGGATCGGGACGGATCGGCCCGACGCCGGTCATCCAATTTCCATGCCAACCCAGATCAACAAAACAAATCGCTGAGACAATGGGATATTCGCCGCGCCCCGACCGTTGAATCGGCCGCCGGGCGTCCATCGTCCGGGGTGAAATCCTCTCGCCTGGGTGAAATTCCTCCCACCTCGCAGATCACTCGCAACCACCCGATTCGGCCCGTCGCGGCCGTCGCCACAGGATGCTGGTGCCGATCCGGAAATGTTCGACCTCGCCGGCCTGTTCGAGCCGTTCGAGGGCGATCTGGGTGACCACCGGCGACTCGGCAAGTCCCGGCCACTGGATCCACCAGCGATGGATGCCATCGACGGTATCGGCGCTGTCCGGGCGAGCGATCAGGAAGCTGCGGATCGCCGCTTCGGCAAATTCGACCAGTCGGTTGTCCATGGCGGTGTCGGCAAAAGTGACGATGGAGCCGTGTTTGCAACGACCATGCCAGTCACCGAGCCATCAACAACTATTTGTTTTCATTGTGATTGCAGCGCTGAAACAGCGCTCAGGCGAGCAGAAAAGCACCCAGCCGGGTGGATGCAGCATCATCCTCACGCCCCATCCCGATGACGCCCCGATGGAGCCACCGGACGGAGCCCGACCGGCTCAGGCGGCACGTTCATCCGTGCCGCCGAGCCGATATTTGCGCACCAGCTTTCCGAAGGCACTGCGATCCTGCTGCGACAGGCGCGCCGCCTGTGAAATATTGCCATCGGCACGGGCCAGCATTTCCCGGACGTAGCTGCGCTCGAACTCGGCCACTGCCTGCGCCTTGGCGTCGCGAAACCCGGCATCACCGAAATCCTGTATTCGCATGCCATCCGTCATCGCCGGGCCGACCGCCTCGGCCAGCAGTTGCTGCCGCGAATCGTGCAGACACAGTTGCGGGTCGTCGCTCATCAGGTATTCGCGATGGATGACGTTTTCCAACTCGCGGACATTGCCAGGCCAGGCATAACGGCGGATGAAATCCAGGCCATCGGCGTGCAGGCACTTGCTCGGCAGGCGGTATTGATGACTGAGCCGTTGCAGGGTGGCCTGAGCCAGTTCCTCGGCGTCGCCCTGGCGCTCGCGCAGGGCCGGCATGCGCAGCGACAGCACGTTCAACCGGTACAGCAAGTCCTTGCGGAACTGTCGGGTCCGAGCCAACTCATCGAGATCGGCGTTGCTGGCCACCAGGACGCGGACATCCACCTGACGCAGACCGCCGCCACCGACCCGTCGATAGGTGCGGTCCTGCAGGAAGCGCAGCAGAGACGCTTGCGCCTTGCCGCTCAGCGTATCGACCTCATCCAGGAACAGGGTGCCGCCGGCCGCCTCACCGATCAGACCGGCCGAGGCGGTCTTGGCGTCGGTGAAGGCACCGCGCTCGTGGCCGAACAGTTCGCTTTCCACCAGCGAATCGGACAGGGCACCGCAGTTGACCGGGACGAATGGCTTGTCGGAGCGTCCGCTCAGGTAGTGGATGGCGCGGGCGGCAAGTTCCTTGCCGGTGCCGGTCTCGCCGGCAATCAGCACGGACGCATCCAGCCGTGCCATGCGGTGGATCTGTGCCACCACCGCCTGGAAACGCGGCGAGGAACCGATCAGGTTGATGCGCGTATGCAGTTCCATCGATTTTCTCCCGCTGCCGCGACCCCGGAAGACCCTCCATCGGCGTACTCGATGCAGGTCGTCGCGATTGCCGGAACATGACCCGGGTTGCCTGCCGGTCGGGGATGATTCCGACCGGTGAACGGCAATGCAGCATGGACCGTGCCAAGTGCATGCCGTCACCGCCCTGCGTGCCGTGAGCCGGGGTTTCAGCGCAGACTTCGGCGATTTCCGGGCGGCTCCGGGGCAATTTGGGGAATTTCCGGGCCAGCCGGCCCATCGACGCTGCGGCCCGACATGTCAGCGACATGTCGCCGACATGTCGGAAACGCGCCTGAGAAATCCGGAACCGGTTCGCGCTATCGGCAACAACCGGCCCTGGCTGCCGATGAATACGTTTACATCGCGCCCTGGGCGACCGCCCTGGCCAACAGGCACACGGCATGATGGTGGCGATGCGGCCACCGCCGAGCACGGCGGACCCGCTCATGCCATCGACTTCCTGGGAGGGATACGACGATGAACCCGCTACTGCACCCACTCGGCCGCCTCGGCGCCATCCTGCTGCTGTGCCTGGCCATGCCATCGATCGCCCGCGCCGCGATCGACATCCACAAACTCGGCGGTCGCTACGACGCCACCCAGTCCAACATCGACTTCCGCGTCTACTCATCACGGGCAACCCGGATCGAGGTCTGGATCTACAAGGATGCCATCGGCGCCCAGGAGAAGGTCCGCTACAGCCTGACCAAGGACAGCACCACCCAGATCTGGTCGAAGACGGTTTCGGTATCGACCCTGAAGAACACCTACGGCATCACCGGCACGGTCTACTACGGCTATCGCGCCTGGGGACCGAACTGGACCTACAGCAGCAGTTGGACCAAGGGCAGCGGCATCGGCTTCGTCAGCGATGTCGATGGCAACGGCAATCGTTTCAACCCGAACAAGTTGCTGATCGACCCCTACGCCCGCGAGATCAGCCACGATCCCAACACCCCGACCTGCACCGACCTCACCCTGTACGCCACCGGCGCCCAGCACCGCAACCGCGACAGCGGCGCCTGCGCATCGAAGAGCATCGTCCTGGCGGCTCCGACCAACTCGATCGGCAGCAAGCCGACCCGACCGCTGAAGGACGACATCATCTATGAAGTCCATGTGCGCGGCCTGACCATGAACGACGCCAGCGTGCCCGCCAACCTGCGCGGCACCTATGCCGGCGCCGCACTCAAGGCCGGCTATCTGGCCAGCCTCGGGGTCACCGCCGTCGAATTCCTGCCGATCCACGAAACCCAGAACGATACCAATGACGTCGATCCCAACTCGGCAGCCGGCGACAACTACTGGGGCTACATGACCCTCAACTTCTTCGCCCCCGATCGCCGCTATGCCGCCGACAAGTCCCCCGGCGGCCCGACTCGGGAATGGCGCGACATGGTCAAGGCGTTCCACGACGCCGGCATCAAGGTCTATGTCGATGTCGTCTACAACCACAGCGGCGAAGGCGGTCCGTGGAGCGGCACCGACGGCCTGACCGTCTACAGCCTGTTCTCCTGGCGCGGCCTCGACAACCCGACCTATTACTCGCTGACCAGCAACCTGCAAAGTCCGTGGGACAACACCGGCGTCGGCGGCAATTTCAACACCCGCAACCTCACTGCCCAGAACCTGATCATCGACTCGCTGGCCTACTGGCGCGACACCATGGGCATCGACGGCTATCGCTTCGACCTGGCCTCGGTGCTCGGCAACACCTGCCAGCATGGTTGTTTCAACTTCGACAAGATGGACAGCGGCAATGCCATCAACCGGATCGTCAACGAACTCACGCCCCGGCCCGATGCCGGCGGCAGCGGGGTCGATCTGATCGCCGAGCCCTGGGCGATCGGTGGCAACACCTACCAGGTCGGCGGCTTCCCGTGGCGTTGGGCCGAGTGGAACGACATCTACCGCGACTCGATCCGCAAGAAGCAGAACAAGATGGGAGTCGAAGTGCTGACCATGGGGCAACTGGCGACCCGCCTGGCCGGCTCGTCCGACCTGTATGGCGACGACGGCCGCAAGCCCTGGCATTCGATCAACTTCGTGGTCGCCCACGACGGCTTCACCCTCAACGACCTGTACAGCTACAACAGCAAGCAGAACAACCAGCCCTGGCCCTACGGCCCGTCCGATGGCGGCAGCGACAACAACATCAGTTGGGACCAGGGCGGCATCGTCGCCGACCAGCGCAAGGCCGCCCGCACCGGCATGGCCCTGCTGATGCTCAGTGCCGGCGTACCGATGATGACCGGTGGCGACGAAGTGCTGCGCACCCAGTTCGGCAACAACAACGTCTTCAACATCGACTCCGCCGCCAACTGGCTGTTCTGGACCCGCAGCAGCATCGAGGCCAACCACGAGACCTTCACCCGCCGCCTGCTGGCCTTCCGCAAGGCACACCCGGCCTTGCGCCCGGCCAACTTCTACTCGGCGGTGGACACCAACGGCAATGTCATGGAGCAGTTGCGCTGGTTCAAGCCGAACGGCCAGCAGGCCGACGCCGCCTACTTCGACAGCACCAGCAACCACGCCCTGGCCTGGCGGATCGACGGCAGCGAATTCGGCGACCCGGCCAGCGCCATCTACGTCGCCTACAACGGCTGGTCGGGCATGGTGAACTTCACCCTGCCCTGGCCCGGCCCCGGCAAGAACTGGTATCGGGTCACCGACACCGCCCCCTGGAACGAAGGCCCGAACGCCTTCGCCCTGCCCGGCAGCGAAGCCTTCATCGGCGGCGAAAACACGGTCTACGGCGTCCACGGCCGCAGCCTGCTGCTGTTGATTGCCAAGTGATGGCTGACCGCGTCAGCAAGCGACACGACATCCCGGTGGCCGGACCCGCACGTCCGGCCACGGGACCGGATTGACGCCACTCGAAACCAGGGTCACTATCACCCGACGGCGCGCACGCAGGCTGGATACGATCAGACGCGCCGCTGGATGGGTCGATCACGGATCGCTCCAGCAATCAAGGATCGCGGTGCCAACCTCGATCGCCTCCAAGTGGCCGGGGTCAGGTCTTTCATCGTAGCAGGCCATACCAGTCTGCGGGCTCAACCCTGTCGCCGCCTGCGCTGGCACGCACGTCACGAAACGCTCAACGCTCAGGTCCGCATATCGGTTCAGGTGTTGCCGGATCGACTCGGCAGCGATGCCATCGCGCACGAACGCCGGGTTGCCAGTCGGCTCCGCTCCGATTTCCGATTGCCTGTTCCGGCTACGGGTTCCGCTCCAGTGGCAGGCGAGCGTCTGCCGGCAGCTTGCCAGTGATTCGGGCCAAACCTGGCTGCTGTCGCAGGCGCGGGGTGTCTGCGCACGCTATCTGACGATTGCCGATCTGCTGCGCTTTCCGCTGCGCGACTGAACGACCCGCCCACCGCTGTCTGCGCTTTCCACTGCGCGACCTGCCCGACCGCTTGCCGTCCCCACCCCGCTCGACTGAGCGGCCCGACACCCCCGCTGTGCGACCGGTCGCGGATTCGCATTCTGGCGCGACATCGATCACTGCGCGGTACGGATTGGTAGATATCTCGAACGTTGGCGCATAACAGACGGACGATCGCCGGCTATAAAGCTCTGACTCGATCTCGGCTGTGATTCTGCCGGGCGGCGGTTTCTGGGAGGAAATGCCGGCCGGGGTGGTGTCATCACCGCTGCCCCCGGATTCGAGGAGACGTCCAAGGGTTCGGCCGCCGTCGCGCGGATACAACGGAGGGGAAGAGATGAACAAGAACGGAGAGTTCCGTCTGGTCGAACGACTGGACGGTGCGGCGGTGCGCCCGATAACGGTCTCCATCGACGGGCGACCGGTCCCTGCCCTGGCCGGCGAGAGTGTGCTGTCGGTGCTGCTGTCGCAGGGCGAGAAGGGCATCTGCAAGAACAGCCACGGCCTGGTTTCGGGGGCGTATTGCGGGATGGGCATCTGCTTCTGCTGCCTGGTCCGGGTCGATGGCCGCGAGAAGCAGCGGGCGTGCATGACGGCGGTTGCCGATGGCATGACGGTCGAAACCCGCCGCTCGCTCAGTGATCTGGACGCCTGTCTGGTGGCCGAACACGAGGTCGCGGCATGAACATGGCCCGCAAGACCGGCTGCGAGTCGCTGGCAGCCAAGCCCGGCCAGAAGCTGCCGGTGGTGGTGGTCGGGGGCGGTTCGTCCGGCCTGAGCGCGGCAGTCGCCCTGGCCCGCCACGGCGTCGATGTTCTGGTCCTTGAGGAGAACATTTCGATCGGTGGTGCTGTGGCGCGGCAGCCGCCGGCCCTGGTGCCGGTATCGCAGGACGGGGCACCGGCGCGTACTGATGCCTACCTGCCGGAAACCAATCCACACGCTTCGGCCCTGTTCCAGGAGGCGGCCAGGTACGGTGACCGCATCCGTATCCGGCTCGGTGCCCAGGTGCTCGGCAGTCTGCGGCCGGGCAGGTTGGCGGTGCTGTGCGATGGCCTGCTGCATGAGGTCGAGTATCACCAGGCAATCATCTGCACCGGTTGCCACGAGCGGGCGCAGCCCTTTCCCGGCTGGACCCTGCCGGGGGTGATGTCGATCGGTGGCGTGCAGCTTCAGATCAAGGCCGGTCTGGTCCGGCCGGGCAAGTCGATCGTGCTGGCCGGAACCGGGCCGCTGCTGCCGGTGGCGGCGCGGCAACTGGTCGAGGCCGGCGTGCGGGTACTCGGGGTGTTCGAGAGCGGTCGGCGGCGCGATCTGATGCGTCGGCCGCTGGACCTGGCGCAGGCGCCGTGGCTGTTGGCCGAAGGCATGCGCTGTCTGTCGTTCCTGCGCCGCAATCGGGTGCCGGTACGCTACGGCTGGGGAATCGTCGCTGCCGAAGGCGACCACGGCGTCCAGCGCGCTGTGGTGGCTCCCTACGATTCGGAGTGGCGACCCGATCGCGATCGGGCGCTCAGCCTCGATACCGATTATCTGGCGGTCGGCTACGGCTTCGTGGCGCGCTCGCAACTGTGCGCGCAACTCGGCTGTGAACTGACCTGGCATCCGGTCGCCAATGGTGATGTGCCGGTCCGCGATGAGTGGATGCAGACATCCCGGCCGGGGGTCTATTCGGCCGGTGATTCGGCCGGTGTCTATGGTGCCTACACGGCAGCCGCAGAAGGTCACCTGGCGGCGCTCGGCTGTCTGGTCGCGACCGGCGTACTGAGCCGCGAGCAGGCCGAGGTCGAGGCGGCGCCGTCGCGCCGCCGGCTGGACAAACTGCGGCGGTTCCGGCATGCGTTCGAGTCCTACTCCGGCATGCGGCCGGGTCTGCTGACCCTGCCTGCGGCCGACACCACGGTCTGTCGGTGCGAGAACGTGTCCCTGGCCCAGATCGATGATGCGATCGAACGCGGGGCATCCAGCATGATCGGTCTGAAGATGGCCACTCGGATCAGCATGGGCGACTGTCAGGGCAAGCTGTGCGGGCCGTTCTGCCGGGAGTATCTGGCCCGCAGGACCGGCCGCGTTCCGGCCGAAGTCGGTGCCCTGCGGCCGCGATTCCCGCTGGCGCCGCTGCCATTCGACGCCCTGACCATCGATGAGGAAATCTGACATGAGCCACAAGAACAGCGATATCGTGATTGCCGGTGGCGGTGTGATCGGCATGGCCGTGGCCTATTTCCTGAGTCGCGAGACCGATGCCTCGATCACGGTGATCGATCAGCGTCGCCCTGGCACTGCGTCATGGGCGTCAGCCGGCGGTCTGTGGCCGATCGGTGAGTCGGTCGGCCTCGGCTGCGGGGTGATCTTCTTCAAGACCCTGTCCAAGCGTCGCCGCGAGAACCCGGACGAGCCGATCGTGCTGGAACGACCGCACCAGTTGCCGGACTACTTCCTGGACTTCTCGCTGAAGAGCAATGCGATGTTCCCGGACCTGTGGCAGGAACTGCGCCAGGATGGCGGGGTCGATTTCAAGCTGGAGAAGACCGGCCTGAAGTACCTGCTGTTCGACGAGGACGACATCAACTACGCCAAACAGATCGCCGACTCCATCCCGCATCTGTCGGCGCAACTGGTCTGGCACAGCGCCGACGATCTGCGCCACAGCGAGCCGAATGCCTCGCCCAAGGCGATCGGAGCGCTGGAGTTTCTGCGCGACGATCAGGTCAATCCGTTCCTGCTCACCGAATCCTACCGGGAAGGCGCGCGCCGCAACGGCGCCCGGATCATCGACGGCACGGCGGTGACCGGGGTCGGCATGAACGGCAGCCGGGTGGTCTCGGTGACCACCGATCGCGGCGAGACCCATGGCTGCGATCTGCTGATCAATGCCGGCGGCGCCTGGGCGGCTGAGCTCGGCAGGATGGTCGGCCTGAACATCCCGGTGGTGCCGGTCAAGGGCCAGATCGTGCTGTCCGAACGCCTGCCGAAGATCCTCAAGGGCTGCCTGAGCACCAGTGACTGCTACATGGCGCAGAAGGACAACGGTGAAATCCTGATCGGCAGCACCACCGAGCACGTCGGCTTCAATGTCGATGGCACGCTTGATGAGATTCGCGGCCTGGTCACCGGCGCGGTCAAGGCGATCCCGGTGCTGCGCAACCTGCACATCAAGCGGACTTGGGCCGGACTGCGGCCGGGCACGCCGGATGAGATTCCGATTCTCGGTGCGGTGCCGGGTCTGGACGGCTACCTCAATGCCTGCGGCCATTTCCGTACCGGCATCGTCGCCTCGGCGATCACCGGCGACATCCTGTCGAAACTGGTGCTCGGTCGGCCTTTGCCGGTCGATCTGACGCCGTTCCTGCTGGAGCGTTTCGCCGGCAAGAACATCGATGCGCTGATCGCCACGATGACCGGCGGCCATGTCGACCACGGTGCCGAGCACGCGCCGACCGAGTCGATGGCAAGACAGGCCGCCTGACCACAGCCACGGCAGCCACTCCGGCTGTTGCGGCCACGGCACGCGACCGCCGCCGTCGGGCCGCCATCCACCCTGGTCAGTGCCCGCACGATCACTGCGGGCGCTGACCTCGGCCAGTCGATCGCAGCACTCGACCGCAGCGCTCACCCGATTGGAGTCGGCATGTGCTCGGCAGGGTCGCTGCCGGCGCTGCGGCAACGCCGGACCCTCGGGCCATGCAGGCTCGGCGACCACGATGAACGAATGCCGTCCCGGAGGCCGCACCGGGCTGCGTGTTCAACCATTGGTTCATGAAACCGACACTGCGCGCCCAGTTTTCCGGAGCAGTCTGAACGCGCGGTCGCGCTTCCAGCCGCCGTTAATACTCCATCGATTGACCCTGCTCCGACGCAGGTCCAGGCTCGACTCCGGACCCCCTGGATCGTCGGTTCATGACTGCCAATCTCATCTCGGACCTGCCCGCCGATCACGGTTGGCGCGTGGTCGTCGCCTCGGTCGGCAAGGCCGCTCCGGCGGCGTCCTCGGCACTGGCGCGTGGGCTTGGCATACCGGCCGCCCGCGTGGTCGCCTGCCTGTATCGCGCACCGGCGGTGTTGATCGATGGTATCGGCCGCGAAGTCGCCCAGACGATGGTCGGCCTGCTGGGCCGACTCGGCTACGTCGCGGAGGCACAACCGGAATCGGCCCCGGCACCGGGTCCGTGCCATCTGTTCGATGTCGCCCTTCACATCGCCGATCCACATCAGGCCGATGCCGCCGCCGAGGCGCTGGCCGGGTTCACCGGCATGACCGTCGCCGATGCCATGGCCATGCTGCTCGATCCGCCCGGTGTCGTGCTCGGTGCGATCAGCGCGGCCACCGTCGCGGCGTTCCGTGCCCGTCTGCCCGACGGGGTCGAGGCCATCGCCTCGCGGCCCGAGGATGCCCGCTATCAGCTCTACCTCGGCGACGGGCCGGAGGTGATCAAGGCACGACTGCGGGCCGATCTGGCAGCACTCGGTTTCGACGGCCGGGTCGGCAACGGCCTGGTCGCCACCGGGGTCAGCCACCGCACCGCCCGTGATCTCTGGCAGCGCCACCAGGCCGGCGGCCTGTTGCGGGTGGTCAACGAGGATTTCCTGCGCTTCGATCTGGTGCTGCACGGCGCCAACGGGGCCGACCCCCAGGCCCCGGAGGTGATCGAGGCGCTGTCGGTGATTGCCGACATGCCGGCCGAGGCGATCCCGATGGTGTTCGCAGCGCCGCCGATCGTGCTGTGCAGCGGCCTGACCCTGGCTGGCGTCGGCAGCCGACTGCCGGCGCTGGCCGAACTCGGGCTGGATGTCCGGGCCGAGCTGACCACCTTTCAGCGGATCGGTCTTGAGGTGCTGGCGATCGGCGATCGGGCCGGTACCGAGGCCCTGCTGCGGGCAGGCGGGGAACTGGCCGTCGGACAATCGCTGCCGGCCTGTCCGTTCTCGGCTGGCCGAACGCTTCCGGAAACCCTGGCACGCATCCGTCGCGCGGCTCTGGAAACACTCGGCTGCACGGTCCGCTTCGAGGAGGATCGGCCATGACCGTGGTCGGCAACGAACGCCATCGCCTGCACCTGGACATCGCCGAAGCCGGCAAGGTCCACGCGCTCGGCCATCGCCATGTCGAAGCCCTGCGTCACTATCGCGAGGCGATCCGGCTGGCGGTCGCCGCCAAGGCACCGGAAGTGTTCTTTCGCCATTACGCCCAGTGCGCGCTGGAAAGCCTGGAACTGATGGCCAGCTATGACGAGGTGATCCGCTTCTGCGAGGAAGCCGATCAGTTCCACCGCCAGATGACGGCCGGCAATCCGACCCAGCGTCGCGATCATGCCGCCATCCTCGAACGGCTGGGACTGGTGCGGATCAAGGCCGGCCAACCGGAAGCCGGGATCGAGGCGTTGCGGCGCGCGATCGCCCTGGCCGGGCCGGGGGCATTGCCGGCGGCCGAGGACGCCCTCGCCTGGCTCGATCGCCGGTTGGCCGTGACCCCCGAGCGCGTGCTGGCCAGTCAGAAGCGCCATCGCTATTTCACCGTCCGCGCAGACCAGGTCGATCGCAGCCGCGCCCGACCGCTGCCCGCAGACATCGGCACCCGCAGCCCGGGTCTCGGGCTCGCACCCACCGCATGAGGACTTCCGCACATGACTGACTATGACGGACTGACCCCCGGCCAAGTGCTGGCCGACGCCAGCGTGGCGGAGTTCATCAGCCAACTCGGGCTCGGCATTGCCCGAGCACAGCGGGCACTGGACGAGAACTCGGTCGAGCAGATCGCCGAATTCATCGTTCCGCGACCTGGCCTGGGTGGCAAGACCCTGCTCGACCTGGGTCTGTCGCCGGCCTTCTACCACTATCAGCACGCTGACATCTCCTGCTCGATGCAATTGAGCCTGCGGGTCGAGAAGGATCTGAGCCTGGGCTTGAACCTGTCGGGCTCGCTCAACGACACCACCACCAGCAACAACTCTCAGTCGGAGTCCTCGTCTTCGACCGAGAGCGGCTCGGAGACCCGGACTGAAACCCGCAGCGCCAATGTCGAAATCACCGCCTCCTCGACCGGTGCGCTGTCGGTCGGTGGACAGAACTTCAGCCTGACCGGCGCCGACGCCCTGACTCGGATGCGCAATCTGCAAGCCGCCATCACCGGTTCGCCCGACAGCGGCATCGGCCGCGCCCTGTTCGCACTGACCCCGCAGCCGCTGACCATCACCACCGATGCCAACGATCCGCCCCCGGCCCAGCCCAAGGTCGCGATCGGCAGCAATACGGTCGCCTTCCTGGCCGCCGGCTTCGCGTCCGGCATCGTGCAGGTGGACAGCAACTCCGACACCGCCTACACCCTCAACAGCACCGGTCCGGTGGCGGCTGCGACCACCAGCAAGCCGACCCTGGCCGAGTACGCGACCCACGTCTCCGACACCATCGCGGCCGCCAACTACCGGACCATCCTGGTGGCGCCGGATCAGCCGATCTTCCGAGTCTTCTTCGACACCGGTCGCCACCACATCAGCAACCAAGGGCCGGACCTGAGCACCCGCAACGCCACCGCCGACGCCTCGCTGATGCACATCGCCCAGATGATCCGGCGCAAGAACATCCAGGTGACCATCGAGGGTTTCGCCGATGCCCAACCGTTCCGCGGTTCGACCCGTGACGGCTCGGCGGCCTCGAACCGGCGCCTTGGCGATCTGCGTGCCCAGGCCGTAATCGATCGACTGGTCGCCAATGGCGCCCCGGCCGGCAATATCACCCTCGTACCCTCGCGCGGCCATGACGACGCGGTCGCAGCCGGCGGCCCGGCCGACAACATCGATTTCCGACGCGCCCAGATCAAGGTTCCAGGTCGCACGGCGTTCTGGGTGTTCGTCCACCAGAACTCGGGCGGGCCGACCCTCGACGGCGTGCTGCCGGACATGACCGAATCACCGGCCAGCGCCACCGGCAATGGCTTCATCTATCTGTTCCGGCCGGCTCCACTGGCCCTGAGCGGCAAGAAGGTCACCATCGACGGCACCGATTTCCCGCTGTCGGGAGCAGCCGGTGGCGGCCATGGCTCGGGCAGTCCGGAAGCCTATGCGCTGAACCTGGCCACGGCGATCAATGGCAATGCCGGGGTCGATTTCACTGCTTCGGCAGCAGCCAATGTCACCACGGTACTGCGCAAGAACCAACCGATCCGGTTCGAGTTGTTCACTGCCGAAAACCGCCAGATCACCCTGTCCGGCAGTTCCGGGGTCACCATCACCTCGCAGTTCACCCGCACCGAGAGCCGCAGTCTGACCCGCCAGAACACCGGCAAC
>DIHI01000087.1:16897-30228 GCA_002420085.1 Lysobacterales bacterium UBA5700
CAACCGAGCGGTCGCCATCGGTGCCTCCCTGGATGTGCGCTACTCCCGACAGTTCGAGATGAACGTGACCGGCAACTCGGCGATCTCGGCACGCCTAGTGTCGATCCCGGCACCGCCGCAGTTCCTTGAGACCATCCGGGCGTTCCTGGCGCCGGGCGGCACGCCATGACCGTCGTCGCCGTCACTCGGGCGTTGGTCACGGCACCATTGCCGCAGATCATCGAAAAGCTCGGCCTGGCGATCGCCCAGGCCCAGCTTGCCCTCGACACCAACTCGATCGAGGTCGCGCGACGCATGGCCGAAACCGAGGTCGAGATCGGCGACGAAACCTACAACCTGCTCACCCTCGGCTTCTCACCGAGCTTCTACACCTTCACCGAAGCGACGGTCGAGGCCAAGCTCAGCTTCACCATGACCGAGACCACCGACATGTCGGTCGCCGTGGGTGTGCAGGCGGGGGTCAATGTCGGCGTTTTCATGGCGGCCGCGACCGTCGATGTGTCCTACGCGCGCAAGTTTTCCGTCACCTCCGAGGGCGTCAGTTCGATCGCCGCCCGACTGGTGTCGCTGCCCGCACCGGACGTGTTCACCCAACTCCTCAAGCGCCGGTTCGAGCAACCGGTTGCGTAACCGAATCCTGACAAGGAGACACTGCGATGGCGATTGGACAGGAACTTCTCAACGTCCCGATGGGCGACATGATCCGGCAGATGGCGTTCGCGATCGCCGAGGCCCAGTACAAACTGGACGAAAACTCGATCAATGTCGCCGAGATGATGGGCGGCTTGCAGACCGTCACCGATGACGATGGCAAGGTCACCTTCGATGACAGCCGGGTGTTCTTCGGCTACGAATACATGACCCTGGGCGAGGCGGTCGCCTATGCCGCAGTGGATGATGCCGTCTCGGGTGCGCTCGATGAAACCGAAGCCCTGAAACTGCTCGATGTGGTCAAGAAGGTGGCCAAGGAACTGCATGACGTGACCGATGTCGGCACTCTCAGCGAGGCCCAGAAGAAACTGGAGATCCGGGTTCCGACCCGCGCCTCGATGCTCGAACTCGGCTTCACCCCGACCTTCTACCAGTTCGTCGATACCATCATCGAAGTCAAGATCGCCATCAAGATCACCCGCGAGCGTTCGTCCAGCTTCGGACGTACCGAAACCAGTCGCGATGCCAGTTCGTCGGTGGCCAGGAAGCGCAGCTTCTGGGGCACGCGCAAGTCAACGAGTTCCAACACCTCGGTCTCGACCAGTCAGGTCGATGCCTCGTACTCGTCGAAATACTCCTACAGCGCCGAGGGTGCCAGCCTGTTGCGTACCAAGCTCAGTCCGGTGCCGCCCCCGGCCGTGCTGGAGGACCGCATTCGCGGCTTCATGGACAGTGAGTCACAGCGTCGTCAGGCCAGCCTCGAAGCCAAGCGCATCGATCTGGGCCTGACCCCGCCGCCACCGCCGAGCCCCTGATCGGCCCGTCCGAACCGATTCGAGCAAGGAGAATGAAGGATGAGCGTTGGCACCGAGCTACTCAATGCGCCGTTTCCGGAAATGGTCAAGACGCTTGGCGTCGGCATCGCCGAGGCGCAGTACGAACTCGACCTGGTGTCGATGAAGATCGCCCGGATGATGGCCGGCTATGCGCCGGACCCGGAGCCCGAGGAAGGCAAGCCGGCGCCCCCGGCCCCGGCACAGCCCGAGCGCACCATGCTGGTGCCGCTCGGGGACGGCAAGAGTTACAGCCTGCTGGAACTCGGCTTCACACCGACCTTCTACCAGTTCGTCGATACCCTGATCGAGCTGAAGATGTCGATCTCGATGTCTCGGGAAACCAATATCGCGCGGTCCTCGACCGTGGTCGCCGGCAGCGTCAAGGGCTCGGTCGGGTTCTTCTCGGCATCGGCCAAGATGCGCGTCTCGACCGTGTCCGCCAGCTACTCGGCAAAGTACCAGTATTCGGCCGAAGGCAGTTCACTGATGCGCACGAAACTGGTTCCGGTGCCAGCCCCGGCGATCCTTGAGGAGCGCATCCGGGCAATGATCGCCGCCTCCCAGCCGGCACCGCCGGGTCCGTGATTGGAATTCGTGACAGGAACCTGCACCCTGTAACCCTGAGCCAACCAGCAGTGAGCTAACCAGGACACCCAGAGCATGGCCGGACGCACCTGGCAGGAACTGATCGGCGCCCCCGCAGCAACCCCCGCGCCCGCGCATGCTTCTGCGCCCGCCCCCCGGCGCGAAGCTGTCGTTGCTGATCGTGCGGGCAGATCATCCCGACCAGGTGCGTCGCCGGCCAGCCCCGATCAGGCAGCGCTGGCCAGCCCCCGTCTGGCGCAACTGATCGCCGAACGCGAGGCGCTGACCGCCCGGATGCATACCCTGGCCAGCGGTGGCGATGCCCTGGCGCCGCGCGACGCCGCACGTTTCCAGGTGCCGAGCTTCGCAGAGCGACGCGCCGAATTCCGGGCGCTGGAAGCACGGCTGGACGCTCAGCGCGAACGCATCAGCGAGCCACCGGCTCGGCCGGCAGCAGACCGGCCGGGCACGCCCAACGCCGAGCGAACCCCACGCGAACCCGGCCTGCCCAGCCGGACCCGGCCGCGCAGCCCGGATCGCTTCGCCACACCGACCGCCTCGGCCCAGGAATTCCTGGCGCGCCGTGACCGGGACCGGATGGCCTTGCGCGACGCTGCCCGCGATCGGCTCGCCCCGCTGACTGCCGTCGCCGATGCCGGTCGCTCGCTCGGTACGGCAATCGGCGGCGCCCAGAGCAAGCTGCGCGACCTCGACAACCGGCTGGCCGCCGAAGGCGTATCGGCCGAGGAGCGTGCCGATATCCAGCGCGAACTCGGCTCCGACCGATTGAAGGCGATCGATGACACAGTCGGCTCGGTCAATCGCACACTCGATGCTCCGAGCCGCGCGATCGACCGGATCGACAGCGCCTGGACCGGTCGCCGCGACCGCATCGAGGGCGCACTCGACCGGATCGGCCCCTACGCTGAGACCCGCGAACGGCGGCTCGGACTGGATACCGGAGGTTCCGGCGATCTGTTCGAGCGCATGCGCCGGAACCGGGAACAGGCCCTGCAACGGCGGCGCGAAGCCCGCGCCGAAAGTGCCGCCGACGATCATCGGCGCAACCAGGCGACCGCCCGTCGCCGCCAACGCGAGAGTGAACGTCGATGAGTGAAGGAAAATTCGTCGCCGGCTCGATCGGCGAACTGCTGGTCGCCATCGCCGCCGGGGTGCGTGATGCCCAGGACGCGCTCAACAGCGCCCCCCCGCTGGATGCCTTCGGGCGTCCAGCGCCGACCTATCACCTGCCCTTCGTCGATTTCGAGTTCAAGGTCGACATCGAGACTCAGGCCAGCGGCAACAAACCTACCCTGTTCGCGCGGCCAGTGCAGGACAGCGCTCGCTCGATCAGTTCCACCGTCTCCGGTCGGCTGGTCGCGATCCCCCCCAGCGATGGCCGTCCGACCCTGCTGCTCAACCTCGACGCCCGCGCGCGCAGCGCCCGACAGCACGAGATCACCGTAATCGCCAGCAACTCGGCTGGCGAAATCCTGGCCGGTGCCAGCATCGAACTCAATCTCGATGCCGACGCCTCACGCCGACTGTCGGAAGCATCCGGCGTCCGCCTGACCGGCCTCGGCGCAACCCGACTGGAATCGGCCCTGCTGGTCACCGACGACAGCGGCCGCGCCAGCACCGTGCTCGACATCGATGCCAATCTGCCGGCCCAGGCGACCGTGCTGGTCCGCGCTGAAATGGGTCCGGGCTCGGCCAGCCTGTCGTTGCCGGCAGGGGGTGGCCGATGAACGCGATCGAAGTCGCCGCCCGGGTCTTCGACACCGACGGCAAGCCGGCCGCCAATCTGGCGCTGCGGATCGAAGCCTTCGTCCTGGACGGCAATGGCTGGACCCCGCTGCAGGAGGTCCGCACCAATGGCAACGGCGCCATCACCGCCCGCATCGCCACCACCGGCACCGGCCACGTCTACGCACCCAGCGTGCGTCTGGTCGAGGCCGGCGAGCCGGCCCCTCGGGTGCTTGCCGAGGGCGGCATGATCACGATCACCAGCAACCAGCGTGCCCGGATCGTGCGGATCGACTTCGGCGAGATCGAACAACTCGAAGAGACCGCCCACACCCGACTCGGCGCCCAGGGCCAACCGGCCACCGGTCAGCACGTCGTCGCCGGCCAGCCCCGGCGCGGCCAGATTTCGGCAGCCGTGATGGTCCGCGCAATGGCGGCCAGCAACAGCGCTGCGCTTGGCGCCGTCGCCCAGCCACAACTGGTCATGGCTCGGACCAGCGAAGCCCAGCGCATCCTCGGTGCCGACTTCGCCCGTCCGGGTGCCACTGCCCAGCCCGACGCCACTCGGCCGGCAACCGCCACCCTCAGTCCGGAATTCGAGGTGCAACTGCGCAGCCTGCGTGCCGACCTGAGTGCCAAGGACATCGAAATCGACACTACCCGCCGCCGGGTGAGCGGTCTGGAATCCTCGCTCTCCGAAGCCGCCGCCAAACTCGCCGCTGCCGAGGCCGAGCGCGCCCGACTGGCCAGTGAAACCTCGCGCTTCCGCGAGCAGATCGAGAAGCAGGCGCCGATCAACACCCTGGCCCGCAGCATCGCCAGTGAAGCCGACACCGCCAACAAGAGCATGGCGGACGAAGGCGCAGCATTCCGGATCGCCAACCTGTCGGTGACCCTGCGCGGTGCGATCGCCAACGACGGCAAGAACATCACGCTCGCCAATCTGGCCGACCTGCCCAAGGGCGCAGCGGCGGCCGCCTTGCAGGACATCAGCTTCAGTCTGATTCCCAACCGGATCCAGCCCAGCATTCCGGAAGGCTCGGTCAAGACGCCGAACATCCTCGGTCTGACCGAGTCGGCAGCCCGCCGGGTATTGGCCGAAGCCGGCCTGCGCATGGAATCCGCGCAACGCCCGAAGGGCGCCGGCGCTGGCTTCACGGTCGGCCAGGCCATCCAGCAATCGCCGGCAGCCGGTGGCGCGGCGGTCGCCGGCAGCACCGTGATCGTCGTCTTCGCGGCCCCGTGAGCCGAACCGCCGGCCGTTACCTTCAACCGACCCGTTGCAACTGATCCTCAAGGGAGCACATCGACATGGCACAGCGAATCGGCGATCTGGTCCAGGATGTCGTGGCATCACCGCTCGGCGATGTGATCGCCTCGGTCGGGGCCGGCGTTGCCGCCGCTCAGCAGGCGCTCGACGACGCCTCGCTCGCCAAGACCCTGGAAATCTATGCCGAAAACGGCGATGCCGCTCACGCCCTGCTGCGCGAGATCGGCTATCGGCCAACCTTCTATGCCTTGCCCGAAACGACCGGCGAGGTGCGGGTCTCACTCAGTCTGGCCAGCCAGCCGGGCGCCAGTACCGGCACCGCTGTCCGACCGACGCCGACCGCCACCTCGGTCCAGCTTTCACGGCTCGGCCGAACCCTCGGCGTCGCCCCCAAGCTGTACGCCACCCCGGTCGATGCCAGCTACGCCAATCGCTACGGCTACCAGGCCAACATCAGCGCCAAGCTGACCTTCAAGATCGTCCCGGTGCCGGCGCCACAGGGCGTCGATGAACTGCGCATCGCCCCGAGTCTGAAGGGCCAGACGGTCGCCCAGGCGATCGCCACCCTGAACCGTCTGGACCTGCAAGCGCGCTTCCTCGGTGCCGATGCCAGCGTCGTCGAGACCCCCACCGACAACGCCGTGATCGCCAGCCAGAGCCCCGACCCGGACACCATCCTGCGCCAGGGCGACAGCCTCAGCCTGACTCTCGCGCCCTGACTCCGTCCAGTCCGATTTGCGTCGGAGCCGCTCCGGCCAGGCCAGCTCAAGTCAGGCCAGACCGGACTGGACCAGACCGGACCAGACCAGCAACGGGTCGGGCAGGCATCAGCCCGCGTCCTCGGCCAGGATCGCGATCGCCTCGACCACCTCGTCGAACAGCACGCCCTCGGCCAGATCGCCGATCAGTTCCTCACCCAGGTGCAAGGCCGTGTCCTCCAGCCGGCGCAAGCCACGGCCCCCCGCGCGCCTGAGCCGCGCGATGACCTCGCCGGCCGCACGCGGTGCTGCATGGCCCCGGCTTTGCAGCAAGGTTCGGCCATCGCCGGCCACCAGCTTGAAGTAGAACCGACCATCCGACTCGCGATACTGCTTGAACAACGGTCGCACCGCGCGAGTCCGCTCGGCAAGCACCCGCACCGCAGCCTGTACCGGCCGCAGACCGACCGCCGAGCGCAACCGTGCAAGCAGGGGCATGGCAATGGCGCGCGCCTTGACCGCACCGGCGTGCAACACCGCCTCGATCGCCTCCGGATCAGCGACCAGCGCATCGTAGCGCGCACGCATCGGCGCCAGCACCGAATCGATCTGCTCGAATACCCGCTGCTTGGCCTCGCCCCAGGCCAGACCAACTCGCAGATCAGCCGCGAACGCGGCCGCCTGCTCGGCACTGGCGAACGCCGCATACAGCGTGTGCAGGGCATTGCCATCGGGATCCTTCGGCTCACCGGGTAGCCGCGAATCGGTGACGATCTTCATGATCGCTTCGCGCAATGCCGCACGGCCACCCTCGAACAGCGGCACCGTGTTGTCGTAGCTCTTGGACATCTTGCGGCCATCGAGTCCAGGCAGGGTCGCCACCGACTCGTCCACCGCCGCCTCGGGCAAGGTGAAGAATTCATCCTTGAACAGATGATTGAAGCGCTGGCCGATGTCGCGCGCCATCTCGATGTGCTGCACCTGATCGCGCCCGACCGGCACACTGTGGGCATTGAAGATCAGGATGTCGGCCGCCATCAGCACCGGATAGCAGAACAGCCCCATGGTGACCCCGGCGTCGGGATCGTTGCCAGCGGCCTCGTTGGCATCGGTTGCCGCCTTGTAGGCATGGGCCCGGTTGAGCAGACCCTTGCCGGCGACGCAGGTCAGCAACCAAGTCAATTCCGTGATTTCCGGAACGTCCGATTGCCGGTAGAACACCACCCGCTGCGGATCCAGGCCGCAGGCCAGCCAGGTCGCCGCGATCGCCAGCCGCGAGCGGGCGATCCGATCAGGATCATCGCACTTGATCAGGGCATGGTAATCAGCCAGGAACAGGAAACTGTCCACGTCCGGCGCCTGACTGGCGGCGACCGCCGGACGGATCGCTCCGACATAGTTGCCCAGATGCGGCGTGCCAGTGGTGGTGATTCCGGTCAGCACACGGCGGCGCTCGGTCATGGTCGGGTCGCTCATCTTCGGCGTGGTCGGCAAATGGACCGTCAAGTTTAGCCCGGTCCACGTCCAGCCGACATCGCCCGCTCGATGGCTGCCAACCCGGCTGCGGCCGAGCCACTGCCGCCAGACCTGATGCCCACGACCCAAACCCCACGACCGCTCCCGGTGCGTACAGGCCAGATGAGCGCCCCCGCCACCCGCACCCGAGGAGACCCCCGATGTCACCACTCAAGCACCTCGCCCTCGCCTTCGCAGCCCTGCTGGCGATCGCCCCCGGCTACGTTGATGCCGGCTACCGCAACCCCCTGGTCGAACTGCAACTGCACGACCGCGACACCGGCGAATACCTCCAGCCACACCGCCATCGCGGCCGCGATCATGTCGCCGGAACCCCCGGTCATCGCTACGCCGTGCGCATGCGCAACATCAGCGATCAACGGGTGCTGGTCGTACTGTCGGTCGATGGCGTCAACGCCATCACCGGACAGGATGCCAGCCCCGAGCAATCCGGCTACGTGCTGGAGCCGGGTCAGAGCGCCGACATCACCGGTTGGCGCAAGAGCATGGCCGAGGTCGCCCAGTTCGTGTTCACCGATCTCGACGACAGCTACGCCGCCCGCACCGGTCGGCCAACCAATGTCGGCGTGATCGGCGTTGCCGTGTTCCGCGAAAAAGTCAGGCCGGCCGAACCACCGGCCGTCGCCGCCGCACCGCAGCGGCGCGAAAGTGCCAAGGCATCCGCCGAAGCCGAGGCCGACGCACGCCTGGCCGACGACGCCGACCGTGTCGGCCGCGCGCTCGGCACCGGCCACGGCCAACGCGAATGGGCACCGACCCGACACACCGCATTCGAACGCGCCACCCGCCGCCCGGTGCAGATCAGCGAACTGCACTACGACAGCCGCGAACGGCTGATCGCCGCCGGCATCATCCCCGCCCCGCCGCGCCCGATCGCAGCGGTCCCACGGGCATTCCCCGGCGGATTCGTCCCCGACCCGCGTTGACCGACCGGCCGCGCATGGATCAGGAGTCACTGGAGGAAACGCGACGGTAGAGGCAGTACACCGTGGACTGGCACGATGGCAAGCCGGCCAGGATTAGAGGCCGCGCCGAGCCAGACCGCCAGCCCATGAAGGAAGCCCTCAGCGTGGATACAGCCGCTGTCATTCTGCGCGCAGCGAAGCTGCTGTCGCAGAATCCATGACGAGCCGCAAGACCGGGGCAGATGGGCCCTGCGACCTCGCGCAGGGTGACAGCGACTTTGCGCGGGGTGTGCGAGTTCATGCAGGGTGACAGCGACGGGTCGAAAGTGATGCAGCACATGAAGCAGTCACCGATGTCGCGAGTCTTTCGCTCGACAGCCCGTGTTGTCGCATGGATCGGTGGGATAGCCCTTGGTCGTTGCACTGAAATTCGACGCGATCAGGTGACGAATAACAGCAGCCGATCCGGTCATTGGCATGACTGCGGCGGATCGAAAACCAGGACAGTGATGCCGGCTGGGCTGTCGGCCGGCTCGCGGATCAAGGCATCGGTTCGGGTTGTCGCCGCCCCCGCAGGTCGAGGTACAGGCTGTAGGCGGCGGTGAAGGTCGGAAAGAGATTCTGGAGCACGCCGACCGAGTCCTGTTTGGCGGAAAACAGGAAGTAGCTCAGGGTCATCAGGCTGCCGATCAGGCTCATGTACCAGAACAGGCGCGGGATGACCGGTCGGCCAGCGCGGTGCGAGGCGACGATCTGCACCAGCCAGCGCAGCCCGAACATCAGGGCGCCGGCATAGCCGATCAGTTTCCAGGGGGTGATGTGGATGCCGGTCCAGGCCAGGGCAAGGATTTCGGTGTTCATGGGGGAGGCACTTCCTCGACGTGCGGACGCAGGGTGCGACGGATCAGCCAGGCGACGCCGATCAGATCGAACAGGCCGACCCAGGCGCGCTGCCAGTTGCCGTACTTGGACCGACCGACCACTCGCGGGCGATGGCCGACCGGAATGTCCAGGGTCCGCCGGCCGGCTCGCCGGATGAGTGCCGGAAGGTAGCGATGCATGTGATCGAAGCGCGGCAGGGCGAGAAAGGCCCGGCGCTCGATCAGTTTCAGGCCACACCCGGTGTCGGGGCTGTCGTCGTGCAGCATGCGTCGCCGGACGGCATTGGCGATCCGTGAGGCGAGCCGCTTGGATGCCGGGTCGAGACGATGGATGCGCCAACCGCAGACCAGGCCGATCGCGGTGCGCTGACCGTGGTCGGTCTGCCGATCGTCGGCATGGCCCGATTCGACCGCCCGATCGCGGGCCGCCAGTAGCCGTGGGATATCGGCGGGGTCGTTCTGGCCGTCGCCATCCAGGGTGACGATCCAGTCGGCGCGGGCGGCATCGATGCCGGAGCACAGGGCGGCACTCTGACCGCTGCATGCAGCATGGCGCAGGATGCGCAGTTCGGGCATCGCCAGACGGCACTCGCCCAGGCGCGCCGACGTGGCATCGCGGCTGCCGTCATCAATGACGATGATCTCGAATGCCAGCAGCGGGCGCAGAACGGCAACGATCTCGGCGAGCAGGGGGCCGATGCTGTCGGCCTCGTCGTGTACCGGGATGACCACACTCAACAGGGGGGCGGGTTCACTCGATGCCGGCTCGGTCATGATCGGATCTGGCTCGGACGTGGGTCGGACGGGATCGGCGTAGCCCACACTCAGGCTGCGTGCTCGTGTCGGTAGTAGTCGCGACACCATTCGACCACGCCTGGCAGACCCTGTTCGATGGTGATCTGCGGCTGGTAGCCGAGATGCTCGCGCGCGGCCGAAATATCGGCCAAGGTTTCGATCATGTCGCCCGCTTGCAACGGCCGATCGCGCCGGAGGGCCCGTCGTCCGGCAGCCTGCTCGATGATGGTGATGAACCGTTCGAGTTCGACCGGCCGATGGTTGCCGAGGTTGAACACCCGATGCGGGACGATCCGATCACGCTCGCCGTCATCGCCAGGCATGTCGCCGGCGTGGCCGGGCGGATGGTCGAGCGCGGCGATGATGCCGGCAACGATGTCATCGACATGGGTGAAATCGCGGCGCATGCGGCCGTGGTTGTAGACCTCGATCGGCTGGCCGGCCAGTACCGCACGCGCGAACAGCACCGGCGCCATGTCCGGGCGGCCCCAGGGGCCGTAGACCGTGAACAGGCGCAGGCCGGTGCTGACCAGGCCATGGCTATGGCCGTAGCTGTAGGCCATCAACTCGTTGGCGGCCTTGCTGGCTGCGTACAGCGACAGCGGCTGGTCGATGCGCTGGCCTTCGCTGAACGGTGCGCGGGCAGCAGCGCCGTAGACCGATGACGAGGATGCGTAGATCAGGTGTTCGCTGCCGGTCCGGCGACACCCTTCGAGCACATTGAGAAAGCCGATCAGGTTGGCATCGGCATAGTCGTGCGGGGCGTGCAGGGCGTGTCGGACACCGGGCTGGGCGGCGAGATGGATCACCCGGCTGGGCCGCAGATCGCGGAACAGGGTCTCGCAGGCCGCCCGATCGGCGAGGTCGAGCACGATCGGCTCGAAGCCCGGACAGAGACTGGCCAGACGGTCGCGCTTGAGCGCCGGGTCGTAGTAGTGGCTGAAGGCATCCACGCCGACCAGGCTGCGACCAGCGGCACGCAGGGCGCGACACAGGTGCGCGCCGATGAAACCGGCTACGCCAGTGATCAGGATGGTCATGTCGGCCGCTTGAGGCCGAGCCGCTCCAGCACGCCGTCAAGGGCGTCCGCGCCATGGTAGTGGACGATCAGCTTGCCGCGACCGCCACGGCCATGCTCGATCGCCACACGCGCGTTGAGGGTCTCGGACAGTTCTCGTTCGAGGCTGGCGATGTCGGGATCGCGGGTGCTGGGCGCCGGCTGGCTGGGTTTCGTCCGAGTCTCGGCCAGACGCTTGGCGCGCTCTTCGACCTGGCGTACCGAGAGGCCCTGGTCGGCGGCCTCGTGGGCCAGGGTTTCGGCGATCTCGGCCGGCAAGGTCAACAAAGCGCGGGCATGACCCATCTCGATTCGACGCGCTTCCAGCAAAGCTCGAACCGGTGCCGGCAGATCGAGCAGGCGCAGCAGATTGGTCACCGCCGCCCGAGAACGGCCGACCGCTTCGGCGACCTGTTGATGGGTCAACTCGAATTCGTCGATCAGCCGATGCAGGGCCTGGGCCTGGTCGAGCGGATTGAGGTCTTCACGCTGAATGTTCTCGATCAGGGCCATGGCCATGACCGCACGATCATCGACATCCCGGACCAGGACCGGCACCTCGCGCAGTTCGGCCAATTGCGCGGCACGCCAGCGACGTTCACCCGCGATGATCTCGTAGCGCCCGCCATCGAGCCCACGCACCACGATCGGCTGGATCACGCCCTGAGCACGGATCGATTCCGCCAGTTCGGCCAGGCGCTCGCTGTCCATGCCGGTGCGCGGCTGGTATCGACCGGGCTGAAGGGTCGAAATCGGCAGCGACCGCAGTTCGCCATCGCTGCTGTCGAGGTCGGGGCCGCTGTCGGTGGGACTGAGCAGGGCGCTCAGGCCACGCCCAAGGCCGCGTTTCCGGGTTGCCATCAAGCGGCCCCTCCGACGGTGGGCCGGACCCGCTCGCGACGCACGATCTCGCCGGCCAGACCGAGATAGGCCAGCGACCCGCGCGAGCCTCGGTCATAGGTGAGGATGCTCTGGCCGTGACTCGGCGCTTCTGCCAACCGAACGTTGCGCGGGATGATCGAACGGAATACCCGATCGCCGAAGTGTCGGGTGAGTTCGCCGCTGACGGCGGTGGTGAGGTTGTTGCGGACGTCGTACATGGTGCGCAGCACACCTTCGATTTCGAGATCCGGGTTGACCCGTGCCCGGATCGACTCGATCGTGTCGAGCAGGGCGGAGATGCCTTCCAGGGCGAAGTATTCACACTGCATCGGCACCAGTACCGAATGGGCAGCCGCCAGCGCGTTGACAGTCAGCAGCGAGAGCGCAGGGGGACAGTCGATCAGGATGTACTGATAGTCGCCGACCAGCGGTTGCAGGGCCTTCTTGAGCCGGTCCTGGCGATCCGGCAGGTCCAGAAGCTGGACTTCGGCGGCGGTCAGGTCGATGTTGCTCGGCAGCAGGTCGAAGCCCTCTTCCACCGATACGATCGCCGCACGCGCCTCGGCCTCGCCGAGCAGCACCTCCAGCATCGAGGCCGACAGGCTGCGCTTGTCGATGCCCGAGGCCATCGTGGCATTGCCCTGCGGGTCGAGATCGACCAGCAGCAGCCGGCGCGGCGTGGTTGCCAGGGCGGCGGCCAGATTGACGGCGGTGGTGGTCTTGCCGACCCCGCCCTTCTGGTTGGCGATGGCGATGATCCGAGTCATGGTTGTTCCTGGACGGCCACAGTGGATGGAGTATCGGGGTCGCGCACGACGATGACCAGATGGCGTTGCGCCGAAAGTCCAGGCACGGACAACGCCGCGATCCGATCCAGACGCCAGCCGCGCGGCAAGCCGGCAATCTCTTCATCCGGGCGCTGTCCCTTGAGTGCCAGCACCCGGCCACCCGGACCCAGCAGATGCCCGCCAACCCGGATCAGTTCGGCAAGCGTACCGAATGCCCGCGCGGTGAGACAGTCGCAGCACCCTGGTTCGGGGACGGCCTCGGCCCGTGCCTCGATCACCCGAACATTGCCGAGGCCCAGGCGCCGAACCGCTTCGCGAAGGAAACGGGCCTTCTTGCCGTTCGACTCGATCAGCATCACCGCCAGATCGGGATCGGCCAGCGCCAGTGGAATCCCCGGCAATCCGGCACCACTGCCAATGTCGGCGAGCGGACCGGACCCGACGAACGGAGACACGACCAGCGAATCGAGCAGGTGTCGGACGATCATTTCGCCTCGATCGCGCACGGCAGTCAGGTTATAAGCCCGATTCCAGCGTTCGATCAGGTCGAGATAGGTGTCCAGCCGCTGACCCAGGGACGGATCGGCCAGGCCGAGTGCGGCAAGACCGTCGGCCAGGAGGCGGCTGGGGTTGTCCGAAAGCGTATTCACAGCCGCTCAGTATCGCCGATATCCCCGGCGGTCGCGGCAGCGGTCGGCGAG
>DIHI01000087.1:30313-34632 GCA_002420085.1 Lysobacterales bacterium UBA5700
GCGGTCGGCGAGATCGACCCGGCTCGGCACAGACTGGCCCGAATCGGTTGGCCGAATGCGGCTGATCAGGCGCTTGGACGGAGCGAGCAACGGATGACCCGCAGCCCCTGCAACGCGGTCCGTCGGTTGAGTTCGGCCTTGAGCGCTTCAGCGGCGGCGGCCAGACCCGATGCCAGGGGCACCGGATCGGCCGCGAAGGCATCGAGCGCCTGACTGGCCTGGCGCTGCACCAGATCATCGACCCGCTCCAGCGCTTCGCCGATGCGCAGCGGTTCGAGTATCTGGAAATAGAGGTCCGTGTGCGCCGTGGCGCTGCCCAACGGCCGGGCCGGCAGACTGAGATGATGGCCGATCAGGGACACCTCGGAACCGATTCGATCGAGACCGGGCACCAGCCAGTGCAGGCCCGGGGTCAGTGTCCGCAGATAACGACCGCGCCGCCGGACCGTGACCACCCGATCCTCGGGCACACGACGCAGACCCGTCAGAACGATACCGACGAGCACGGCCAACAGCAGCACACACAGGATCAGCGCGAGAGACATGGGGGGCTTTCTCTTCCGAAACAGGACGCTAGCACAGAATAGTGAGGAAAAACGTGATATGGCTAACGAAAAGTTTACGCATACACGGCCTGCTCGCTGGTGAACAGCCGCATGCGGATCGTGGGCTTCCCGGAGTACCGCCCGGCCCGATCGCCATACGATCGCCATTCACCAGCAGGTATCCGATTGATCGGCCGGCGGCCGGCAAAATTCAGTCGCCTTCCTGCAATCGGCGGCAGGCGCCCGCCCCGGCAACCGATGCTGGCAAAGGCGCGGCAACGACACGACTGCAACTGCGGTCGTTCACGGTCTCGATCGGCTGCAGGCATAATGCCGGAGCCGGCACCGAGCCGGCGCATCGTGGAGCCTGATCATGGGCCTGTTGAGCGTGCTGTGGGGTGTGGTGTCCCTGATCCTCATGCTGGTCGCCTTCGTGCCGCTGCTCGGCTGGGGCAACTGGCTGGTCGTGCCGTTTGCCGGCGCCGGCCTGCTGTTCAGCGTCATCGCCCAGGCATTGACGGTCGGTGATGGCAAGCGACGCGCCAAGACCGGCCTGATCCTCAATGGCATCGCCCTGCTGGCCGGCATCGTCCGGCTGTCGATCGGTGGTGGTGTGATCTGAGCGGGACGATCCGAGGACGCCGCAGTCCGCCACCGCAGCGACCGACCGAGGTTGCATGGCGATCCGCTGAGGCCAGTGCGAGAGGGGCTTTCCGACAGTAAATGTCGCGCCCGTGACTCCATTCACTGGAAATTCATCTGAATTTGTGCGCTACTTCGCAGCATCGGCGCTCACAGGGGGGCCGATGTGTCCGGTCGACTCTCACGGCCGGGCATTTACATGCAGAGAGACTTCCAGGAGACCATCCATGTCGTCGATGTCCCGACTCGTCGTCGGCTTCGCCGTGCTCGCGCTTTCCGCGCCGATCACGGTACAGGCCGAGGCGCTCGAACGCAGCAAAGAAAACAGCATCAAGGTCGCTATCGACCGCAACACCGGGCGCATGCGCGCACCGACCCAAGCCGAACTGGACGAACTGCGCCGCATGGAACTGGCCGAAGAAAAGCTCGCCAAGAATGAGCCGAATGCCGATTCCGGCATCCAGGCACGCTCCAACGGCACCGGCCTGCGCCGGTTCCCGAGCGGCTACACCGGCATGGAAGTCCCGCGCAACCTGCACAGCGTACTGACCGCTCGGCTCGACGCCTCGGGTGCCATTACCATCGAGCACAGCGATCCGGAGGGCAGCAGCTATGACCGCTAAATCCCTGCTCGCTCTAGCGCTCACCGCCAGTCTGGCGGGTGCGGTCGCGCCCGCCGATGCCGCCGACATCCAACTGATCAATCTCGATATCGGCACCGGTCTCGGTCTCGATGATCCCAGCCCGCGCCGTCCGGTCGGTGGCAATCCCGGCCGCACCCTGGGCGAACAGCGCCAGATCGCCTATCAGTTCGCCGCCGATCTCTGGGGCGCCGTGCTGCAAAGCAATGTCCCGGTCAATGTCACCGCGACCTTCCAGCCGTTGGCCTGCACCCCGACCGGTGGCACGCTCGGCTCGGCCGGAGCCACCCAGGTCTTCATCCTCAGTGGTGATGGGCTGCCGGACACGCTGTTCCACGTCGCCCTGGCCGAAGCGCTGATCGGCATCAATCTCAATGGGACGACACCGGAAATCGCCACCCGCTTCAACGGCGATATCGGCGTCAATCCGAACTGCCTGACCGGTCAGGACTGGTACTACGGCCTGGATGGCAACACCCCGGCCGGCAGCATCAACTTCCTCAACGTGGTGATGCACGAAATCGGCCATGGCCTGGGCTTCTCCGGCTTCGCCAACGTCACCAGCGGTGCCCTGCTGTCCGGCTTCCCGGACATCTACAACCTCAACGCCTTCAACAACACGCTTGGCAGGGCGATCGGCGACACCACGCTGTCCAACAGCCAGCGTGCGGCGGCGTTCCGCGATGACGGCAATACGGTGTGGACCGGCGCCAGCGTGAATCAGGTGGCGGCCAACTTCCTGAGCAACCAGGTCGCACTCCAGGTGACCGCACCCGCCGGCATCGCCGGTGGCAAGACTGTCCAGTTGGCCAGCTTCGGTCCGCTCGCCAACGCCGGCAACATGATCGGCACCGTGGTGGCGGCCGACGATGGCGTCAACACCCAGGGCTGCAACCCGCTGGTCAATGGCGCCGAAGTGGCCGGCAACATCGCCCTGATCGATCGCGGCACCTGTGCGTTCACCATCAAGGTGGCCAACGCCCAGGCGGCGGGGGCGATCGGCGTGATCATCGCCAACAATGTCTCGGCCGGCCTGCCCGGCATGGGCGGCGCCGATCCGACCATCACCATCCCGTCGGTCGGCGTCAGTCAGGCCGATGGCACGGCGATCCGCAGCAACCTGCCAGGCGTGACCGTCAATGGTGTGCAGCCGGACGCCGTGCTGCTGGCCGGCGCCGATGCCGGTGGTCGGGTCCGTCTGTACGCACCGATCACGGTGGCACCCGGCTCGACCTTCTCGCACTTCGATACCGCCGTGACCCCGAACGCGGTGATGGAGCCGTTCATCACCGACACCCTGAACGCACAGATCGACCTCGACATGACGCCGTTCCAGATGCAGGACATCGGCTGGCAGCTCACCCAGGGCTCGGCACGGTTCCGGGGTTGTCGGATCGGCATCGAGGCGGTGGACGACACCGGCATCATCCTCGGCGCCCACGCAGTCAGCCAGATCGAACTGTGCTACGACAGCAACCGCAGCCTGGCCGATGCCAAGGCCTGCGTGATCCGCCAGGCCAATGCGCTGCGCAATGCCGGGCTGATCAATCTGACCCAGGCCGGCAGCATGATGCGCTGCGGCACCCGCTGATCACAGCCGGGAGTGCAACACCTCGACCGGCGCCGGCAACGGCGCCGGTTTTTTTTGTTTGACGACGACTCCCCCAGCACTTGAGTGGACTGCACCAAAGCCAGATACATGATGTCTAGCGAGACAGGTGAAGCCACAACATGACCGGACTCATCGACTGATCAGAGCATGGAAAAATATGCCCGTATCGGGCATGATTCGGAGGTCGAAATGACGCGCACCTTCAAACGGAAGGACTTTGCACGGTGGCAGTCGGGCGAGAAGCTTCCTGACTCCGCCCTGTGCAAGGCAGTCCAAGAGATGGACAGTCCAAGAGATGGAAAGCGGCTTGATCGACGCGGATCTTGGCGGTTTTCTCTACAAGAAACGAGTACCACGCCCAGGCGCAGGCAAAAGCGGTGGCTACCGGACGCTGCTGTCGGCTCGGATTGGCAGCAGCTACGTTTTCCTGCAACGTTTTCCTGCATGGCTTCCCCAAGAGCGACAAGGCGAACATCACGCAAGACGAGAAGAAGGCAATTCGCCGGCAAGGTGTTCTTGGAACTGTCTGCCGACGCTTTGTCGAAAGCATTGCGGTCGGGCGTGTTACTGGAGGTGCATTGTGAGCAAGATCATTGAATCACTGCGTGGCGACCTGACTGCGCTCCACGAAGCGGGAGCGATCAGCAAGGTGACGATGCGCGAGTTCGACGCGATCTGCCCGCCACCGGTGCGGGCGTTCAACGCCGCCGACATCAAACGCCTGCGTGAAGCCTTGAAATTCAGCCAGCCGGTGTTCGCACTCCACTTGCACACCACCGCCTCGACCGTGCGCAAGTGGGAGCAAGGTGCGACTCAACCGAGCGGCCCTGCACTCAAGCTGCTCAACGTCATTGCAGATAAGGGCCTGCAGGCCATCAT
>DIHI01000087.1:34758-41804 GCA_002420085.1 Lysobacterales bacterium UBA5700
GTAACGAGGAGGTTCCATGCCCTATCCCCTGACCCGCCCCCGGCGCATGCGCCGTGACGACTTCTCCCGTCGGCTGATGCGTGAAAACGTGCTGAGCGCCGATGACCTCATCTATCCGGTATTCGTCCACGAGCGCAGCGGCCGCACGGCGGTTCCATCGATGCCCGGCGTCGAGCGCGTGTCGATCGACGAACTGCTGCGGATCGCCGAGCAGGCCAGCGAATTGCACGTCCCGGCACTGGCGCTGTTTCCAGTCACCGATCCCGAGGCCAAGTCCGACGACGGCCGCGCCGCCTGGGCCGATGACGGCCTTGCGCAACGAGCCGTGCGTACACTCAAGCAGCGCTTTCCCGAACTCGGCGTGATCACCGATGTCGCCCTCGACCCGTTCACCACTCACGGCCAGGACGGGCTGATCGACGCCACCGGCTATGTGCTCAACGACGAAACGATCGCCGCCCTGGTGCGGCAGGCGCTCAGTCACGCCGAGGCCGGCGCCGACGTGGTGGCACCCAGCGACATGATGGATGGCCGCATCGGCGCCATTCGTCGAGCACTGGAGGATGCCGGCCACATCCACACCCGCATCCTGGCTTATTCGGCCAAGTACGCCTCCAGCTTCTATGGCCCGTTCCGCGACGCGGTCGGCTCGGCCGGCAGCCTCGGCAAGGGCAACAAGTACAGCTATCAGATGGACCCGGCCAATGGCGACGAGGCCCTGCGCGAAGTGGCGCTGGACCTGGATGAAGGCGCCGACATGGTGATGATCAAGCCGGGCATGCCCTATCTCGACATCGTGCGCCGGGTGAAGGAGCACTTTGGCGCGCCGACCTTCGTCTACCAGGTGTCCGGTGAATACGCCATGCTCAAGGCCGCCGCCGGCCATGGCTGGCTGGACGAACGCGGCTGTGTGCTGGAGGCGCTGACCGCGTTCAAGCGGGCCGGCGCCGACGGCATCCTCAGCTACTTCGCACTCGACGCCGCGCGCTGGCTGAAGGCATCGCCCTGAACCGATCACATCGACCGCCATCCTCCATCCGCAAGGACATCCGACGATGACCCAGACATTCGCCGTCTTCGGACACCCGATCGATCACTCGCTGTCACCGGAAATCCACGCCGCCTTTGCCCGTCAATGCGGCATCGACCTCGACTATCGCGCCATCGACGCCGACATCGACGCCTTCCCGGAGGCCCTGGCGCGCTTCGTCACGGCAGGCGGTCGCGGCGCCAACCTCACCCTGCCGCTCAAGCAGGCCGGACTCGACCAGTGCGATGCCGGCATTTCCGAGCGTGCCCAGCGTGCCGGCGCAGTCAACACCCTGGTGCGCCGGGACACTGGCTGGTGGGGTGACAACACCGACGGTGTCGGCCTGATCCGCGACATCACCCAGCGCCACGGCATCCACATCCGTGGCCGCCGCACGCTACTGCTAGGCGCGGGCGGCGCCGCCCGTGGCGTCGCACCGGCCCTGCTCGACGCTGGCATCGCCGAACTGATCATCGTCAATCGCAGCCCCGAGCGGGCCGACCACCTGGCCGACACGCTCGGCGAACCATCCCGCGCCCATTCACGCTACTGGCAAGACCTCGACAGCCTCGGCGCCTTCGAGTTGATCGTCAACGCCACCTCGGCCGGTCGCGGCGGCCACCTGGACCTGCCGGGAAGCCTGGTCAACAGCCTCACCGCCGCCATCGACCTGAGCTACGGCGAGGTGGCCATTCCATTGCTCGCCTGGGCGCGCGCGCGTGGCTGCGCCTATGCCATCGACGGCCTGGGCATGCTGGTCGAACAGGCCGCCGAGAGCTTCGAGCTATGGCACGCAACCCGTCCGGACGCCGAATCCGTCTACCGTGACCTGCGCGCCCGCCAGGATGGCCTGGCGACGGGGGATTGAGTGATCGGTCACAACACGACGGCAACTCGTTTGACGTCACACAAAAACACTGCTACGGTCGCGCAATCCTGGTCCCGCAGGGGGGCTCGCTTCGGCCCATGCATGTTGTCGAAGGGGGAGTTTTCCTGGGATAAGTACATGCAGGAGCACGGGCAGATTGGGTCTGAGCCTGACTTGCTATATCCGAGACTCGCCTCCCGTGATATGAAAACTACAGAGGACGAGGGAAATATGGATTTTAAACACCTGAACTCGAAAATTTCTTGTCGATCATCCATGCATGGCAAGGCAGTCAGCATCTTCACACTCTGTTTTTTGATGTTTTCAAGCGCATTCGCTGAAAGGCCCGCAGAACCGGGGGCAAGATCGGGGGAACACGTCATAATCACACGACTCAGGGAAGCCGGATCTGTCACAACCCAAGTCAGCGAGATCATGTCCTGGTCGCAGTATGTGGACACCTATTTTGGTGGTGATGATCCCATGACCGATGCCGATTTCGGGACTCTGGATATTCATGATGGTCTTCAAGAAATCATTCCAACTCCGCCGCCCCCACCAAGCATTATTGGGACCAACCCAGGTGATACTGTCATTCTTCGAACTGAGACGGTTTTCGAAGACAAGCAGTACAAGCGAGAGACCATCTACGAACGAAATTTAGACGGATGGAACCGTATAAGCGACATCGTGAAAGTGACCAACTGTGGCGGCGCGTGCTTCTTGTTCGATGAGGGGCCGCCGACATTCGAACCCTGATTTTTTTGGAATTCTACACCGCCCCATCTGCCTGTCGATTGTGAATTTCGCAGCCGGATGGGGTCGGTGCCCCAGATGGTCTGCGCTTTTTTTGACAGTCTCAGCAGCGCGACCACCTCCGCCAGTGCCTTCTCCAATCGGTGCAGTTCCTTTTCCAGGGCGCGCGTCTTCATTGCGCTCGGCGGTCAGAGGCGGACTATTGGGTATGCCAGGATGGCTTGGCGACGGGGGATTGAACGGATCCCCTTGACAACCGTTGGCCCGAACGGCACCGTGACAGCACGCACAACCTTCTCTGGATTCTCGCCATGCCACTTTCAGCCAGATCGTCATCGCCCACGGGCCTGACCGCAATCGTATCGACCGTCCTGCTGCTGGCCGTTTCGCTCGGCACAGCTTCGGCATCCGCTCTGGACGCGGGCTCTACGCCGGCAGCGGCCAGCCCAGCACCGGATCGAACCGCAACGGCGAGCACCCGTGACGCTGGCACCGACAGAGTCGATGATCCACTGGAAGCGATCGTCCCGACACCACCGCCACCGCCGGAAACTGCCGAGTCGCCGCAGGACTACCGCCCCGGCGACAGCATCCAGTTGCGCCGTTACGCGATCATGGAAGACCGTCAGTACGTCCGTGAGACCATCTACACCCGGCTGGCTGCGGGCTGGGGCCTGACCAGCAACACCATCCAGCCCAGCGGCGAGGACTGAGGTCGAGGACGAGGTCAGCGCCGATCGTCAGCCCGGCGAGCCGAGATAACGATCCTTGACCCGCACATAGTGCTCGGCGCTGTAGCGCAGCGACTCGATTTCCTTCTCGCTCAGTACACGGACCCGCCGTGCCGGATTGCCGAGCCACAACTCGGCCCGGCCGACCCGCTTGCCAGGTGCCACCACTGCACCGGCACCCACGAAGCCAAACGGCTCGACCTCAGCACCATCGAGCACCGTGGCATGCATGCCGATCAGGCAGTGATCGCCGATCGTGCAGGCGTGGATCACCGCACCGTGACCGACCGTGACCCCCTCGCCGATCACGGTCGGATAGCCGCCCGGTCGGGTGAACGGCCCATCATGGGTGACATGCACGATGGCACCGTCCTGGATGTTGCTGCGAGCACCGATCCGGATCGAATTGACATCGCCACGGATCACCGCACCGGGCCAGACCGAAGCATCATCGCCCAGCCACACATCACCGATGACCGTCGCCGCCGGATCGACGTAGACACGCTCGCCGAGCACGGGAAAACGATCGAGATAGGCACGCAGATTCATCCCGGCATTGTAGCCGCCCGTCCCACACTCGCGTCAGCGGCCGACACGTTCCCTGGCGGGGACACACCGCGCCAGCGCGTGCCGGCTACACTGATGTCAATCCCATCTGATGGCGAACCCTCGCCGCCCCGCCCATGGACATCGCCGCCGACACCCTGCTGACCGAGCTTCGCCCGACCCTCGACGCCCTGCGCGCCGCCCATCGCCGCCGCGAACCCGACTACCGGCAGCGCTGCGACGATCTGAAACGACTGCGTGCGGCCTTCAAGCCACGCCTGGCGGAAATGGCCCAGGCCATGGCAGCCGACTTCGGCCACCGCAGCCGGCACGAATCGCTGATGACCGACGGCATGACCGTACTGAAGGAAATCGACCACCTGCTCGGTCACCTTGCGCGCTGGATGCGTCCCGAACGCCGCCCGGTCGATCCCTTGTTCCTGCCGGCCTGGGCCGAGGTCCGCTTCCGGCCGCTGGGCGTGATCGGCATCATCGCACCCTGGAACTACCCGGTGAACCTGGCCCTGATGCCGCTGGCCACCGCGCTCGCCGCCGGCAATCACGTCTACCTCAAACCGTCCGAGCACACCCCACGCACCAGCGCCTTCCTGCGCGACCTGCTGGCCGATGTGTTTCCCGAAGATCGGGTCGCGGTCGCGCTCGGCGGTCCCGATGTCGCCGCCGCCTTCGCCGGCCTGCCGCTCGATCATCTGCTGTTCACCGGCTCGACCTCGGTCGGCCGCAAGGTGATGGCCGCCGCCGCCCCCAACCTCACCCCGGTGACCCTCGAACTGGGCGGCAAATCGCCCGCCATCATCGGCGACGGCTACTCGCTGCCGAAGGCCGCCGCGCGCATCGCTGCGGGCAAGTTCCTCAACGCCGGCCAGACCTGCATCGCCCCGGACTACGTGCTGGTGCCAGCCAGCCAGCGCGATGACTTCGTCGAAGCGCTGCACCGCGATGTGGCCGCCCGCTACCCCACGCTGGACGACAATCCCGACTACACGCATATCGCCAGCGAAGGCCAGTTCCGCCGTCTGCGGGGTTATCTCGACGAAGCCCGCGAGCGCGGCTACCAGGTCATCGCCCTGGCCCCGGTGGACCCCGCCCGCGCCGAGGCCGAGCGGATCATCCCGCCGACCGTAGTGATCGACCCGGCTGAAGACACCGCCATCATGCGCGACGAAATCTTCGGCCCGATCCTGCCGGTCAAGAGCTATGCCGACATCGACCAGGCGATTGCCTACGTCAACGATCACGACCGCCCCTTGGCGCTGTACCACTTCGACCACGACCACGCGCGCATCGAACATGTGCTGGGCCACACCCTGGCCGGCGGCGTGACCATCAACGACACCGTTCTGCACATCGCCCAGCCCAGTCTGCCGTTCGGCGGCGTCGGTCCGAGCGGCATGGGCCACTACCATGGCCGCGAAGGCTTTCTGACCTTCTCCAAGCAGATGGCAGTGTTCCACCAGGCGCGACTGAGCAGCATGGCCCTGTTCAAGCCGCCCTACGGAAAGCTGGCCGACTGGCTGGTGCGCTTTCTGACCCGCTGAGGGGTGGCAGCGATCGAGCTATCGCATACAGGCCGGACGATGGATCGTGCTGTCGGATGGACGCCCGCAGTACCGCCCGCCAGGCGAAGGCGAACGCAAGCGAGCCCCACGGGTCGTGGCTTTGGCTGTCAGATCAGCCTGTACGGCTGTCGAGAGGCTGTCGTGCCGAGACGGTTCAGGGCGCCGGCCCGGTCGATTCGCGTACCTTCAGGGTGTGGGTCACGCGGGCGATGCCGGTTGGTTGCGGGTTGCGGATGTAGGCGAACAGGGCGCGCGTGGCAAGCCGTCCCATCTCCTCGGTCGGCTGGTGAATGGTCGTCAACGAAGGAAATATCTGCTGCGACATGGGCGTGTCATCGAAACCGCAGACCGAGAGATCCCTGGGCAAGCGGAGGCCGCGCTCAAGCGCCACATGCATCACCCCTGCGGCCATGTCGTCATTCGCGGCAAAGATCGCCGTCGGCATCGTGTCCTGATCGAGCAGCACCCGACCGGCCGCCATGCCTGACTCGAAGGAAAACGCGCCCTGCACTTCCAAGCTGGCATCCTGCGCAATACCGGCTTTGGCGAGTCCGCGTCGATAGCCAGCAAGACGCCAGTGACTGGCCCCGTGTGCCGGATGGCCGATGACATGGGCGATCCGGCGGTGTCCGAGGGACACGAGATGATCCACCATCTGTTCGGCCGCAAGTGGTTCGTCCATCGCCACGCCGACACAGTCCTGGTGTCGCCATGGCGAGATGCTGGCGAAAGGTGTACCGAGTTCAATCAGTCGATCCAGCACAGCCGGCGAGTCGGTCAACGGCGGGGTCAGAATGAGTCCGTCCGGGCGTGAGCGCGCCACCAACTCGCTGATGGCGACTGCCACCACGGATTCATCGAGCGCGGCCGGGGAGAGGATCATGTGGTATTGCTCGCTGGCGCAGGCATCCAGCACGCCGGAAATCACCCCCATCATGTAATTGCTCGATGGGTTGTTGTAGACCAGCGCGATGTTGAACGATCGATTACCAGCCAGGCTGCGAGCCGAAATCTGCGGCATGTAGCGCAGCGACTCGGCGGCCTGCATGACCTTGTCGCGGGTTTCGGTCCGCACGTTGGGCTCCCGGTTCATGACTCGGGAAACCGTCTTGATCGATACCCCAGCCGATGCCGCGACGTCCTGGATGCGCACCCGTGTTGCCATCTGCCCTCCCCTCTCATCTGCTGCACTGACCCCTTACTATAAAACACCGCATCCGTGCTCATTCCCGTGGTCTGGCTGAGCGGTTGCCGAGCCTTGGTTCTGTTCAAGATCATGCTGCACGGCCGACCTTGGCCATGGCGAGGGCGGCTACGCGCGGCGACCCGAGGCCGTGCAGCCCCTGCGACCCGTGCGAGCGATCCGTCGCCACGCTCCAACTGGCCTGATCGGGAATCTGCGGACCGTGTTTTGGCCGACCGATGTGCGTCCCATGTACGCAAACGCCGATCGGCACAGACCAGCAGCGCGCGTGTTCAATGCCACCGATACGAGTCGTGCCGTCGTGCCGAGACGGCTTCAGCGGTGACTTCCG
>DIHI01000087.1:41922-46173 GCA_002420085.1 Lysobacterales bacterium UBA5700
CACAGCGATGACAGCGTTGTCATTTGTTCTCGGCACAGGCACAATCCGTCCCAACTCGGCCGATGCCGGATCAGGGAGGGACAAGCATGCATCACAGTCATTCGCCAGCCGCGCTCGATGGAGCAGCCCCCGATGTGGGCAGCAACACGCGCGCCCTGGTCATCATCACCATCCTGTTTTTCATGTGGGGCCTGCTGACCTCGCTGAATGATGTCCTGATCCCGCATCTGAAGTCGATCTACACCCTGACCTACATGCAGGCGATGCTGGTGCAATTCTGCTTTTTCGGGGCCTACTTCATCGTCTCGGTGCCAGCCGGTGGCCTGGTGCGCCGGATCGGCTATCAGAACGGCGCTGTCGCTGGCCTGCTGATCGCCGCGTGTGGATGCCTGTTGTTCTATCCGGCGGCCGGCAGTGGCTACGCCGTGTTCCTGCTCGCGCTGTTCGTCCTGGCGGCTGGCATCACCGTCCTTCAGGTGGCCGCCAATCCGTTCGTCACCCTGCTGGGTGATCCCAGAACGGCATCGAGTCGGCTCACGCTGACACAGGCATTCAACTCGCTCGGAACCACGGTCGGCCCACTGTTTGGCGGCGTGCTGATCCTGGGTGGCGCGGTGCTTATCAGCGAGACGGAACTGGCCTCGCTCGACGCGGCGCAGCGTGCAGCGCATCGCGTGGTCGAGGCGGCAACGGTGCGCGGTCCCTACCTGATGCTGGCGGGTGCCTTGGCCGCGCTCGCAGTGCTGTTCGCACTCGCCCGCCTGCCCAAGGTGACGCACGAACAGCCGACACAGGCGAAGGGCGCGCTGCGCCTGGTGCTGGAAAATCGGAATCTCTCGTTGGGAACGGTCGCCATCTTTCTGTACGTCGGGGCCGAGGTCAGCATCGGGAGTTTTCTGATCAACTTCCTCGGCGAATCGAATATCGCCGGGCTCGACCACGCCACGGCCGCGAACCACGTCGCCTATTACTGGGGGCTGGCCATGGTCGGGCGATTCATCGGCTTTGCCGTGATGCGCAAGGTCAGTCCTGGACTCACGCTTGGTTTCAACGCTGCCTGCGCCATCGGCCTGATCCTGCTCGCGGTGATGGGCGAGGGGCGAGGGGCGATGTGGGCGATCATCGGGGTCGGCTTGTTCAATTCGATCATGTTTCCGACCATCTTCAGCATCGCACTGCATGGCCTCGGCGCACGAACGGGCCAGGGCTCCGGTGTGCTGTGCATGGCAATCGTGGGCGGCGCGATCGTCCCGTTCATTCAGGGCTTCGTCGCGGACACGGCGGGCATCCAGATCTCATTCTTCGTGCCGTTGCTGTGCTACGGCTTCATCTTGTATTTCGGGTTGCGCTACGCACGGATGTTCCAGGGCGAAGAGAGGGCGCGCTGATCCGCGCATGATCGGTGCCAGCGAGCCGGAAAGCCTGCCCTGCCCGGCAACCCTGGCGGGCGGGGCGATGGGCCGGGACGATCACCCCTGATCAGGTCGCCCTGAGCCGGCTGTCGGGGTCGGCTGGCTGGCCATCAGGCTGGCTGCCACCCCGAACCGGGCCGACCGGGACAGTGGCCAGAGCCGGTTGCCGGGCGGATGCGGCCGCCCCGAGCAGACCGGCCTGTGGGTGCGTCACGGCAAACACCGGGACATGCGCAATCTGCGTGCTGAATCGCCCCTTGTCCTCGAACGCACGGCGGAACTTCTCCCCCTGCAACTGGTCGAGCAGAACCGGCACCAAGCCACCAGACAAGAACACACCGTCCCAGCCGCCGAAGGTCAACACCAGATCCCCGGCGAAGGCACCCAGCACTTCGCAGAACAACTCGATCGCCTCGTTAGCCAGCGGATCGCCCGCTCGCGCCCGTTCGGTGACATCCTCGGGTTGAATTGGCAGCGCGTCGGCGATGCCGGCACGGCGGGCAACGGCCCAGTGCAGGTTGCTCAGTCCAGCACCACTGAGCAATCGCTCGTAGGAAACCCGCTGGAAGCGTGCGCCCAGCACGTCCAAGATGGCCCGCTGCCGATCGGTCTTGGGCGCGAACGCTGCGTGTCCGCCCTCGGACTCCAGCGCGAAATGCTGGCCGGAACGACTCAGCAGCGCGCTGACACCGAGTCCGGTGCCAGGCCCCAGGATCACGTAAGTCTGCGCGGGCGGCCCAAGACGGACCGAAACACTGCCGCAAAGGGCGACCCGATCGCCCTCCCCCAGGTGCGGGACAGCCAGGGCTTGTGCGGCAAAGTCGTTGATCAGTTGCACCTGACGCATCGCCAATGCCTGGCTGCATTCGACGGCGTCGATGTTCCACGGGTGATTGGTCATGATGGCGCGATGACCATCGACGCGCCCGGCCACTGCCAGCACGGCACGGTCCGGGGGTGTCTGTGACGAATCCAGGCATTGCAAGTAGCATCGAGCGGCCGCGATCAGCGAGGCATGATCCTGCACTGCCAGGCGGCGCTGGCTACCGAGGGTCGGCGCAGCGCCCGGACTCACCCTGGCCAGGGCGAACCGGATCCATGTGCCGCCGACATCTGCGACGAGAACGGTCTCGGTCTCGGTCATCGCACTGGCCTCGGGTGACGTCGGCGTCCGATGACCGAGCCAGAAGCCGGGATCAGGACGGTCTGCTGCACCTCTCGCATGTGTTCTCCCCTGGGGTTGGGCAATCCCATCGTGCGGTCTTGACGGGTCGATCTCGGAGCCGAAGGCCCGGGACACTGTCCCCGGCCGATCCGGCGGGTGAGAGTAAGCCCGAGAATTGACAACGCTGTCAACTTTGATGTAATAATCCGCCGGCAACACCACGACAATGCCCGCACGTGGCAGCCTCTCGGAGGGAGAGATGGGGGAACATCGCAGATTCCAGCGGGTCGCCGCGCGCCCCAGCCAGGCAGTGGTCGTGCTGGCCATGGCTGCGATTGCGGCTGCAACCGGCATCACCCCGGCATCGACCGTCACCCCTGAACTGTGGCCCGCGCTGAACCCGCCACTGCCGTCGAATCCGGAGTTGGAGGCAAAGGTCGAGGCGATATTGCAGCGCATGACGCTCGAAGAAAAGGTCGGCCAGGTCGTGCAGGGCGACCTCGATTCCGTCACTCCCGAAGACCTCAGAACCTACCGCTTGGGCTCGGTGCTCGCGGGGGGCAACTCCGAACCCGGCAAGCGCTACAACGCCCCGGCGTCCGAGTGGCTGGCGCTTGCCGATGCGTTCCACCAGGCATCAGTGGACGCATCGGCTGGAGGCGCGGCGATTCCGGTCCTGCTCGGCATTGATGCCGTCCATGGCCACAACAATGTGGTGGGTGCGACCCTGTTTCCACATAACATCGGGCTTGGCGCAGCCAACGACCCGGACCTGGTCCGCCGGATCGCCGCCGCGACCGCACTGGAACTCCGGGCGACCGGCTTCGAGTGGACCTTTGCGCCGACCGTGACCGTCCCGCGCGACCATCGCTGGGGCCGCACCTACGAAGGCTATTCGGAAGACCCGACCCTGGTCGCTCGCTACGCCACGGCCGTCGTCGAGGGCCTGCAGGGAACAGTGGGCGAGGCTGGATTTCTCGGCGACGGCCGGGTAGTCGCCACCGCCAAGCACTACATCGGCGACGGCGGTACCGACAAGGGCGAGGACAAGGGCGACACGCGCGTCTCCGAGACCGAACTCCGCGATATCCACGGCGCCGGGCACATTGCCGCGCTTACGGCAGGTGTGCAGTCGGTCATGGCCTCCTTTTCGAGTTGGAATGGCGAAAAGATGCACGGCCACCATGGGCTGTTGACGACCATCCTCAAGGAGCGACTGGGTTTTGACGGTTTCGTGGTCGGCGACTGGAATGGCCACGGCGAAGTGGTCGGGTGTACCGACCGAAGCTGTCCGCAGGCATTCAATGCCGGCGTGGACATGTACATGGCGCCCGATACCTGGCGCGACGTGTACCACAACACACTCGATCAGGTTCGGGACGGAACGATCCCGTTGGCGCGCCTGGATGATGCCGTCAGGCGGATTCTGCGGGTCAAACTGAGGCTCGGCCTGTTCGAAGCCGACCGACCCAGCAGGCGCGCTCATGGCGGTGACTTTGCCCTGCTCGGACAACCCACGCACCGAGCGCTGGCACGCGAGGCCGTGCGGCGCTCACTGGTTCTGCTCAAGAACGAAGCTGGACTGCTGCCCCTGCATCCCCGACAACACATCCTGGTGGCGGGCGACAGCGCAGACAGCATGGCACGCCAGAGTGGCGGCTGGACCCTGACCTG
>DIHI01000087.1:46234-60289 GCA_002420085.1 Lysobacterales bacterium UBA5700
TCGGCTGGACCCTGACCTGGCAAGGCACGGGCACCACTCGGGAGGACTTTCCGAATGCCCAGACGGTGTGGGAAGGACTTCGCGAGCAGGTGGAGGCCGCTGGCGGCAGCGTGGAACTGGCCATCGATGGCCGCTACACCCGCCGCCCCGACACGGCCATCGTCGTGTTCGGAGAAGAGCCCTACGCCGAGTTCATCGGCGACATCACCCACGTTGGTTATCAGATCGGCAATCCCCAGGATCTCGCCCTGCTCCGCCGGCTGAAGGCTGATGGCATCCCGGTTGTCGCGGTCTTCCTCAGCGGTCGCCCGATGTGGGTCAATCGAGAGATCAATGCCTCCGATGCATTCGTTGTCGGCTGGCTGCCCGGCTCGGAAGGCGGCGGCGTGGCAGACACATTGCTGGCCAAGGCAGACGGAAGCAGCCAATACGACTTCTCAGGCCGACTGCCGTTTTCCTGGCCGCGCAGCGCGGTACAGAGCCCGCTCAATGCCGGACAACCGGACTACGACCCCCAGTTCCCGCTGGGATTCGGGCTCACCTATGCGCGGCCAATGGCATCGACACGATTGAGCGAGGTGTCTGGTCTGGACGATCGGCAGGGCGGGCTGCCCGATGCCTTCTACGGCCGTGGTGCGACCGCCGATGGCTGGTCATGGTGGATCGCCGACGGGGAGCAGCGCGGCCTTGCCCTTCAGCAATTACCCAGCGGCGAGGCCGTCAGCAGCCTGCAGGCGTCGGCCGTCGATCATCGCGCGCAGGAAGATGCACGACGATTCCGCTGGCACGGTGGCAAACGTGGCCGGATCTGGCTGGAAGCCGAGCAGGCGATCGACCTGCGGGCAGTGCCGCCCGAGCAACAGCAGTTGCTGGCAACCGTGCGGCTGGCCAGCGCACGATCGGGATCGGTGCGCATCCTGCTGGCAGGCACGCCGATCTCGGCTGATGCCCTGCTCGACCGACTGCCGATCGGCCAGTGGGTCGACGTGGCGCTGCCATTGAACTGCTATGCCGAGGCAGGCGCGCCACTCAGTGCGGTGCGACGGCTGTTCGAGATCGACGCCGAAGGGCCGCTCGATCTCGCAGTTTCGCGGGTGGCCCTCGGACAGTCCTCGGAACATGTTCTGACGTGTGAAAAGCCGTGAGCGCCGATCCAACGCCGGTGTCGGCACACGTCACCCTATCGTTTCGGAAAATTTGACAACGCTGTCATCCTGGCGTGCAATACCCCCACGCTGCTGCGTTCAACCTGGGGTACCAACGATTCAAATGATCGTGCTGCTCACGAGATCGAAGGGAGGGATCATCAAATGAAAGTGACACACTCCATGCCACCACGGCGGCTGCTTTCCGTCGCGCTGATGCTGGCACTGGCCCAACCGGGCCTGGCACAGACTCAGCAGGCCGAGCCTGAGGCCACCGAGGAGGATGAGGACAAGACCACCCTGGATGCGGTCACGGTCACCGGTATTCGCGGCAGTCTGACGTCCTCCATGAACATCAAGCGGGACGCTCAGGGCGTGGTGGATGGCATCGTCGCCGAGGACATTGGCAAGTTCCCCGATACCAACCTGGCCGAATCCTTGCAGCGCATCAGCGGTGTGTCGATCGATCGGGTCAACGGCGAAGGTTCGCGCGTCACGGTCCGTGGCGTCGGCCCCGACTTCAACCTGGTGCTGCTCAATGGTCGGCAGATGCCAGCCTCTAGCATTGCCGACACCGGACCATCCAATTCACGCGCCTTCGATTTCGCCAACCTGGCTTCCGAGGCGGTGGCCGCCGTTGACGTCTACAAGACCAGCCGTGCCTCAACGCCGACCGGTGGCATCGGTGCGACCATCAACATCAAGACCACCCGACCGCTTGACGCACCGGGCCTCAAGGCCAATCTCGGCATCAAGGCCGTGCATGACACCTCGGTCAACAACCTGCCCGATCCCCTTCAGGGTGACTCGTGGACGCCCGAGGTCTCGGGCATCTACAGCAACACCTTTGCCGACGACCGCTTCGGCATCGCCATCACCGGCAGCTACCAGGAGCGCGACTTCGGCTTCAATCAGGTCAGCACGCCGAACGGGTGGCGCGCATTCCGGGGCGACGAGAACAACTGGGGCACCATCCCGCAGCCGGGCACGCCGGGCTCCGAGAACATCATCAATCGCCCTGGTCAGGACGAAATCTACTCGGTGCCACAAAACCTGCTCTACAGCGTCAACGGTGTCAGCCGGCAACGCACCAATGGCCAGATCACCCTGCAATACGCGCCAGCCGACAACATGAAGGCGACGCTCGACTACACCTACTCCGAAAACAAGATCCAGAGCCAGCGCAACGAACTGTCGGTGTGGTTCAACTTCGGTCCCTCGGCCAGCGCCTGGACCGATGGCCCGGTGGCAGCACCGATCGTGTATTCGGAATTCATCCCGAGCGCCAGCAGCGACCTCGCCATGGGCGGCGCGATGAACGCGACCCGCAACGAGAACGAGTCGCTAGGCTTCAACTTCGAGTGGCAGGTGACCGACTCGCTCAGAATCGAACTGGACTACCACGATTCACAGGCCACCTCAGGCGCCGACAGCCCGTTCGGCTCATCCGGCGTGCTGGGCACGGCCGGCTTCTTTCGCGGCACCACCACGGTCGACTACTCACGACCGTTCCCGGTACTCACCGTCGAACTGCCGCCGGGCATGACGCAGATCGACCCGTCCCGGATGCTGGTCACCGGCTCCACCTTCCGCAACAGCTTCATGAAGTCGGAAGTCGAACAACTGCAACTCAGGGGCGACATCCAGTTCGAGGACTATTCCCGCCTCGATTTCGGCGTCTCTGCCACGGATGTGAGGAACCGTTCGGCATTCTCCAACGTCCAGCTCGACACCTGGGGCGGGGCGACCAGCGCCGATGACTTCCCGGACGACATCTGGCAGAGAGACAACATCGGCCGCTACTTCGACCAGTTCAGCGGACACGACGACCCCAACTTCACCGATGCCTTCTTCGTCTGGGACTTTGCCACGGTCCGCCAGTTGGCCGCCGATGCCTGGGAGCGCGCAGGCAATGACCCCAACGACTACCTCGCCTCGAACCTCTTCACCACCGACCGTCGGGTTCGTGAGGAGTCGATCAGCGCCTACCTCCAGTGGAGCAAGACCTGGGATCTGGCGATGCCACTGAGTGTGGCGGTCGGCGTGCGCTATGAGGAAACCGATGTCTCCTCGTCGGCCCTCGTGCCCGTCGCGACCGGCATCTCCTGGGGCTCGGCCAATGAACTGAGCATCATCCGCGGCGAGCCGGGCTTCACCACCCTGACCGGCAGCTACGACTACTTCCTGCCGAACATCGATCTGGCGCTGGAAGTGACCGATGCCGTGGTGCTGCGCGGCAGCTACGGCGAAACCATCGGCCGTCCGGGCTGGGGCGATATCCAGGGCGGCCAGACGCTCAACGATCTGGTGCGCGTCGATGGCGGCACCGGCGCCCAGGGCAACCCCGGCCTTGAGCCCCTGCTCTCGAAGAACTACGACGTATCGCTGGAGTGGTACTACGGTGATGCCAGCTTCGTCGCGGTCGGGTTCTTCCACAAGGACATCGACAACTTCATCGGCGTCACCCAGATCATCGACACGCCGTTCAATCTCAACACCCCGATCGGCGGTGCCAACTGGAACGCGGCGATCGCCAATGGCTGTGCCCAGTCCGATGTGGTCTGCATCCGCAACTTCATCTTCGACAATTTCGATGGCACCCCCGGCGTTACCCGCACCGGCGTCGACTCCACCGGCAATCGGACCGGCACCATCGTTGGCCAACCGGGCGATCCGGTTGCCGAGTTCCGGATCAACACACCGGCCAACCAGCGATCAGCCTCGCTGAGCGGTTGGGAGTTCAACGTGCAGCACATGTTCGGCAACAGCGGCTTCGGCGTTTCTGCCAACTACACCATCGTCAATTCGGGCCTGACCTATGACGACAGTGTGATCGGCGAGCAGTTCGCCCTTGAAGGTCTCAGTGACTCGGCCAACCTGGTGGGCTTCTACGATCGTGGCGCGTGGCAGGTGCGACTTGCCTACAACTGGCGCGACAAGTTCCTGGCTGGACGCTTCGACGGTGCGGGTCCGAATCCGGCCTATGTCGAGGACTACGGTCAGCTCGACGCAAACATCAGCTACCAGTTCAACGAGAACCTGGTGTTCGCCGTCGAGGCCATCAACCTCACCGACGAGACCCAGCGTCTGCACGGTCGCAATGTCAATCAGTTGCTGTTCGCCACCCAGACCGGGCCCCGGTATATGCTGGGACTCCGCTACAAATTCAAGTAAGGGCATGATCGCCACCGAGTGTTCCGACCTGTACAGCAACGCACAGCGCGACATGGCATCGCCAGGGAGGGTGATGCCGCATTCCAGGTCCGACATGGGTCGAATGTGCCCCATCACAGGGCGAGCATGAGCCACGCCTGTCGGCACGTACTGGTGGTCGGTGGCGGCTCGGCTGGCTGGCTGACCGCAGGTCTGCTGGCCAGCCGGCTGGGCGGCCCGGAAGGCAGCCCGGAGGCCATCGAGATCACCCTGATCGAATCGCCGGATCAGCCGGCAATCGGTGTCGGCGAAGGCACCTGGCCCAGCATGCGCGACACCCTGCGGCGGATCGGCGTGTCGGAGTCCGACTTCATTCGCGAATGCGATGCCGCCTTCAAGCAGGGCTCGAAATTTCTCGGCTGGGCCGATGGCGATGCCGGGCGCGGCTATGTTCATCCGTTCTCGCTGCCGCATGGCCATGGCGAGGCCGACCTGGTTTCCGCCTGGCTGGCACGGCCGGACGCGATCTTTGCCGACCTGGTCAGTGCCCAGCCGGCAGTGTGCGAAGCCGGCAAGGCCCCCAAGCAGCAGACGACTCCGGAGTACGCGGCGGTCGCCAACTATGGCTACCATCTCGATGCAATGAAACTCGGTGCCTTTCTGCGCCGACACTGTGTGCAGAAGCTGGGCGTCCGGCATCTGGTCGATCATGTCGAAACGGTGTCCGCCGACCCCTGGGGCGGCATCGCCGCGCTGACGACCCGCGTCCACGGCACACTGCACGCCGATCTGTTCATCGACTGCACCGGCATGCGCGCTCGGCTGATCGGTCAGCATTTCAAGGTGCCGCTGGTGGACTGCCGACCCTGGCTGTTCAACGACAGCGCGCTGGCCATGCAAGTGCCGTATGCCCGCGAGGACGCGCCCATCGCCTGCCAGACCCTGGCCACCGCCCAGCCTGCCGGCTGGATATGGGACATCGGCCTGCCCACCCGGCGTGGGCTCGGCCATGTCTACAGCAGTATCGACTGCTCCGAAGATGAGGCTGCGGCACGCCTGATCGACTACGCACGGCGAACCGGTGCGCCCGAAGCCAGCCTGGCCGGCGCGCCGCGACTGATCCGGCTGGAACCAGGCTATCGCCGCGACGCCTTCATTCACAACTGTGTGGCAGTAGGTCTCGCGGCCGGCTTCGTCGAACCGCTGGAGGCATCATCACTGGTGATGGTGGAACTGGCTGCCGGCATGCTCTGTGAGCAGTTTCCGGCCGATCGCGATGACATGACCCTGCTGGCGCGACGCTTCAATGAGGCATTCCGCTATCGTTGGCAACGAGTGATCGACTTCCTCAAGCTGCATTACGCAGTGTCGCGTCGCAGCGATAGCGACTATTGGCGGCGCCATCGCGACCCCGACACACTGACCGATGCCCTGTGCGAATTGCTGCCGCACTGGCAGCGTCACCCGCCATCGCGTTTCGACTTTCCACGCATCGATGAAATGTTTCCCTCAGCCAGCTATCAGTACGTGCTCTACGGCATGGGCGTGCGACCCCAGCCACGCGGTTTCCGTGACCAATCCAGCCGTTGCGAGACGCTGTTTGCCGAGACCGCCGGCCTCCGTCGCCGTTGGCTGAACGGCCTGCCGGACCACCGAGAACTGCTCGACGGCATTGCTGCCCACGACTTGCCACACGTCTGAAGGACGCCTCATGGCTCAACACGTCCCCCTGGATCCATCCGCCCACCGCGACCTGCGGGTGATCACCACCCGAGGCGTTGCATTCGGTGACGGCATGATGTCGGCTCTGACTTTCCCGGCCGAATTCCGCAACGTGCAGGCCCACTATCCGATCGTCTTCCAGAAGACCGCCGATACTCGCTTTCAGCCTTTCGCCCTGTTCGGCTTGCAGGAGGGTGAGAACCTGTTCCTGCAGGGCACCCACTGGGATGCGCACTATCTGCCGATGGCCGTCGAACGCCAGCCATTCCTGATTGGCCGCAGCGCGAACGGGCCGTCGATGCATATCGATCTCGACAACCCCCGCGTATCGCGCAGTGCAGGCGAGCCGCTGTTCACCGAGCATGGCGGCACCACGCCATTCCTCGAACGGATGAACACCCTGCTCGGCCAGTTGCACGAGGGCCTGTCGGCCACGCCGGCGTTCATCGAAGCCCTGCTGCAATACGGGCTTCTGGAGTCGTTCGTGCTCGACATCGCGCGCCCCGAAGGCGGCCACGCCCGCCTGGCCGGCTACCACACGATCAACGAGGAAGCACTGGCGGCCCTCGATGCCAGCGCACTGCATGCCCTGCACCGCGCCGGTCATCTGCTGCCGATCCACATGGCAATCGCCTCGCTGTCGCAGTTTCGCGCACTGATCGAGCGCGGGCAACGCACGGTTCGTCATGCCCGTTGATGTCCCCGAACTGCCGCGCATCACGCGCACAGAGATCGCCGATGCCCTGAACGGGCTGAGCACACCGCGAGTGATCCGTGGATTGGTCGCGGACTGGCCCTTGGTCGCGTGTTCACGCCACTCGCCACGCGCGGCGATGGACCACCTTTCTCGCTTCGACGTCGGGCTCCCGCTTCAGGCGCTGGTGACCGAACCCGAATCGGGCGGACGATTGTTCTACAACCATGATCTGACCGACTTCAATTTTCGTCCGGAGCGGGTCGTGCTCGGCGCAGTGCTGGACACGCTCCAGCGCTTGCAGGATGAGCAGACACCGCCTTCGATCTATGTCGGATCGACCTCCATTGAGACCTTCCTGCCCGGACTGAGCGAAGCCAACCCCATGCCGGGCCTACCGGCCGATGCCCTGGCCAGCATCTGGTTGGGCAATCGCAGTCGGATCGCGGCACATCACGACCTGCCCGACAACCTGGCCTGCGTCGCTGCCGGCCGCCGCCGATTCACCCTGTTCCCGCCTGAGCAGATCGGCAATCTCTACATCGGCCCCATCGACTTCACGCCGGCCGGTCAAGCCATCAGCCTGGTCGACTTCGCAGCCCCCGATCTCGAACGATTCCCGCGCTTTTCCGCTGCGCTGGAAGCGGCGCAAGTAGTCGAACTGGAGGCTGGCGACGCACTGTTCATCCCCAGCCTGTGGTGGCATCACGTCGAGGGCCTGGAGGCGTTCAACGTGTTGATCAATTACTGGTGGCGCGGCATACCCACCTGGCAGGAATCGCCAATGCACGCGCTGATGCTGGCCTTGATCAGTCTGCGCAACCTGCCTGCGCATCAGCGCGCAGCCTGGCAAGCACTGTTCCAGCACTACGTCTTTGCCGACCACGAAACCAGCATCGCGCACATTCCGGAACATGCGCGGCGGATATTGGGTCCGCTGGACGCGCAGCGCGTCGGTGATGTACGCGAACACCTCCGGCAACGTCTGGGGCGATGAAACCAGGATGACTGGCAACAACGGAGAGCAGGACCAAATGAACACCGGACACGACACCCGAACCATTCGCCGCGTGGTGATCGCCGGTGGCGGTACCGCAGGCTGGATGGCCGCCGCAGCCTTGTCGAAGACTCTTGGCCGAGTACTCGACATTACGCTGGTCGAGTCCGAAGAAATCGGCACGGTTGGCGTCGGCGAGGCGACCATTCCCACCCTGGTGACCTTCCACCGTCTGCTCGACATCAACGAACAGGAATTCATGGCCGCGACCCAAGCGACCATCAAGCTCGGTATCGGCTTCGAGCACTGGCGTGATCGAGACCAGCACTACATCCACTCCTTCGGCACGACCGGCAAGGACCACTGGACCGCCGGCTTCCAGCACTTCTGGCTGGAAGGCCGCCATCGCGGACTCGCCCGCGACTATGGCGACTACTGCCTGGAACTGCGTGCCGCCCAGGAGGCGCGTTTTGCGCACCTGCCGAACGGCGGCATCAACTATGCGTTCCATCTCGACACCGGTCGCTACGCGCGCTTCCTGCGCCAGTTCAGCGAAGGCTTTGGCGTGCGTCGCGTGGAAGGCAAGATTCGGAACGTGCTCACCCGCGCGGCCGATGGCCACATCGAAGCGCTGGAACTGGACGACGGCAGTCGCATTGAGGGCGACCTGTTCATCGACTGCACCGGATTCCGCGCCCTGCTGATTGGTCAGACCCTGGGTGTCGGCTTCGAGGACTGGTCGCATTGGCTGTTCTGCGACAGCGCCTTTGCCGTGCAAAGCACCTCGGTGCGGCCACCGATACCCTACACGCGATCGATCGCCGGTGTGGCTGGCTGGCAGTGGCGGATTCCGCTGCAATCACGGAGCGGCAACGGCATCGTCTTCTCCAGCCGTTTCATCGACAACGAGGCCGCCCTCGCCACCCTGCTCGGCAGCATCGAGGGCGAGCCGCTGCTGGAACCGCGCCTGCTGCGCTTCTGCCCCGGTCAGCGGCAGCGCAGTTGGCAGGGAAACTGCGTCGCGCTGGGCCTCGCCGGTGGCTTTCTGGAGCCGCTGGAGTCCACCAACATCCATCTCATCCAGCGCGGCATCGTTCGTCTGCTGCAATGCTTCCCGGCGGTGCTCAGCCAGACCACCATCGACGAGTACAACCAGCAGACGGCAGCCGAAATCACCCACATCCGCGACTTCATCATCCTCCACTATCACGTCACCCAACGCCGCGACACCCCGTTCTGGCGGGCCGCCGCCGAGATGAGCATTCCCGCGACGCTCCAGCATCGCATCGACCTGTTCAGGGAGACCGCTCAAGTGTTCCGCGTGCCGAACGAGTTGTTTGCCGAAAACTCCTGGGTGCAGGTCATGCTCGGCCAGGGCATCGAACCGTGGAGTTGGCATCCAGTGACGCGGCTGATGCCCGACCCGGAACTTTCAGGCTTCCTGGAAGCGATTCGCTCCACCGTGGAACGCGGTATGCGCCAACTTGCCCCACACCAGCAGTATCTGGAGCGCTACTGCCCGGCGCCGGCATGATCGAACCGCACAGGCTGCGGCTCGAAAGCATTCGCTTGCCACCAACCCCGCGCCGGTTACCCAGCCGTGCAGGCCGACGCTTAGCCGCAGCCGGTGGTGGACAACGTCCCTGCAGGCGCTGCAAGCATGACCGGCCATTCCAGGCCCGCCTCATCCGTCCGGAGCCACCGGCTGATCAGCCGCCGCAAAGATCGTGCTGTCCGGATGGAACGCCAGCCAAGCGAAGGCGAAATGCACTCCGCCGGGCAGTGGTGTCAGCGCCCGGTCAGCCAGCGGTCCCTGCTCCGCACGGCCCAGCCGACTCCACCGGCTGCCGGTCTGGCGATCACGCAGGGTCTGGCCATCGAACACGAAATCCAACACCTCGCCGTCCACACGCCGATCGAAGGCGATCGCGGTCGGCACGTGCCGACCTTGATCGATCGCCCCGGCATCCAGTGCCGAACGCACCTGCCGGCCGCCGATCACCAGCACCGGCACATCGTGAACCTGTTCCTGGATCAGATCGCGATCGCGAAACAGTCGCAGTGGATAGATCCGCTGCCAGCCCTCGCCGCGAATCGCCAGCACCCGCTGCATCGGCGCCAACCCTCCGGCCACCGCGAGCAGTGGGTTGTCGTCGATGCGGTCGTAGCCGGGGTAGGGATTGTGGCCATAGCGGCGCCAGTGGCCGGTGTCGCGACTCAACACCTGGCCCGCCGGATGCGCCTCGCGAAAGTCCCCGAAGCTGATGATCGCCGACGGCAGTTCGGTCAGCCGCGCACCGCTCAAGGTGCCGACGATCGCCTCCCCGCTCAACTGCTGCCAGAAACTGAAGGTCTGCCGGTCGTACATCACCAGATCGCTCATCCGCAGCCAGCCGGTGGTGCCGAACTCCAACATGCGACCATCGACCTCGCGCCGGAACACCAGCGAGGCATTGCACAGCGGACAGAAGGTCACCAGCACCGGCTGACCGGCCACGACATCGTTGACGATCTCGTGCCAGATCAGGATTTCCAGTGGATAGGCACGCGCCTGACGATCGACCTCGACGGCAATCACCGGCGCATCATCGGCCAGCCAATCGACCGCATCGACCGCCACGAAGCGCGGCGAATCGATCGCCGGGATGCCATCACGCGGCGGCCCGCCGGGCTCGATTTCCCCCAGGGGAACCGTATGCCGGCTGAAATCGGTCTCCGGCCACAGCCGCTGCAAATCGCCCGGCTCGGGATACCCCGGCAACCACGCCTGAATCGCCAGCCAACCCAACCCGACCAGCACCCCGATGCGTACCAACGCAAATGGCCACCCGCGATCGCGCAGCAGGCGCATCGGCCACGGCATGCGGGCGTTGCTGTCGGCATTCGGTGTTGACAGGGGGTCGCTCATCGCGAGGATTCTTCTGGTGATATCGACCTGAAGGATATTCCTGCGTTGTGCAACATACGTCGATTCAGTCCGCTCGACGAGTGCTTGGTGTCCGCAGGATCCGTCGAATTTCGCGACAATGATGGGCCAGATCATTCGATCCGTCGCCCTGACCGGAATCCTCTCAGTCCGGCCCGCACCAAGCCCACGCCAGTGATCGACACCATCGCACAACCCAAGTTCACCGTCCTCGCGATTTTTCTGGCCAGCATCGCGCTGGTGCATTGGCGGGGGCGGGTGCGCTTGCCGTTGTTGCGCCAGGTGTTCAATCATTCCTCGCTGCTGGCGCCGGTAAACGCCTTCATGTATCTGTTTTCGGCGGTGCCGTGGCGGCCGTACCTCGATCGTCGGCAGTTTCCCGAACTGGACCTGTTCCGCGACCACTGGCAGGTGTTGCGCGACGAGGCGCTGCGGCTGTCGGAGCAGCAACGGATCGGGGCGGCGCTCAACCATGACGATGCGGCGTTCAATTCGTTCTTCAAGGAAGGCTGGCGGCGGTTCTATCTCAAGTGGTACGACGCGCCCCTGCCGTCGGCCGAGGCGCAGTGTCCGGCATCGGTGGCCCTGGTACGACAAGTGCCGAGCGTGAAGGCGGCGATGTTCGCGCTGTTGCCACCGGGTGGGCGGCTCAACCCACATCGCGATCCGTTTGCCGGCTCGCTGCGCTACCACCTGGGACTTGCGACGCCCAATTCCGACGACTGCGCGATCGTGGTCGATGGCGTTCGCTACGCCTGGCGCGACGGCGAGGACGTGGTGTTCGATGAAACCTATGTCCACTGGGCGGAGAACCGCACCGACCAGCCGCGCATCATTTTTTTCTGCGATGTCGAGCGGCCGCTGCGGCCGTCCTGGCTGGGCGCGATCAATCGTGCGATCAGCCGGGTGCTGGGCCGTGCCACCGCCGCCCAGAACGTCGCCGAGGACCGACTCGGTCTGGTCAATCGGCTGTACACCGGTGTCCATCGCATCAAACGGCTGGCCCGGCGGTTCAAGCAGTTCAGCCGACCGCTGTACAAGCTGGTCAAGATCGTGCTGATCGCGGCGCTGCTGTACGGGCTGTGGCGACTGCTGTAGCCGATCGGCGGCCAGGCACGGCCCCGGCGGCATTGCGCCGGACCGACGTGCAAGGCAGGATGCCGAGTGGCTTGGCGGGAAACCAATACCTGTAACCTGACACCTGGAGACCGATATGCATTCACGTCGCGTGTGGCGCTGGCTGGGCCGAGCCGTGCTCGGAATCGTGCTGCTGGCAGTGCTCGCCGTTGCCTCCGTGTGGCTGCTGCGTGGGTCGATCCCCCGCGAAATCGACCCCACGGTAGCGGCCTGGCTTGAGCAGACGCCCGACACATCGACCGACAGCCCTGGCTTCGCCGCACTATGGGCGCTGCCCTATGATCTGCCGGCCGAGGTGATCGCACCACTGGTGACCGAAGACCTGCGGCGCGCAAGAGAATTGGTCGACTACTTCCCCGCAACCAACGCCGACCCCAACACACCGGCGCATTCGCCGTTCACCAGCGCCCTGGATGCCCACGGTACGGCATTCGTGCCCGCTCCGATCAAGTCCCGCTGCGGCGATCCTCGGGATTGCTTCACCGCCGCCCGCAACGATCCGGCCGGCTTTCGCGCGCTGCTGGACGCGGACCCAACCCTGCCAGAGCGCACCCTGGCCCTGGTCGACCATGACAGCCTGGTTGATCGGTTCCCGCATACCATCTGGGGTCCGTCCCTGGTCATGCGTTACGATCTGTTGTACACGCTGCTGCCGATGTCGCTCGGCCTGCGTGCCGCCGAACAGGGGCCGCTGGCCGGACTCGCCGAAAGCTGCCGGCAACTGGGCGGTTGGCGTCGATTCTCGGCGCAACCGTCCACCCTGATCCAGCGAATGCTGCATGTCGCCGCCGTCCGCACGCTTCTCGTGATCGCCGGCCAGTTGTTGAGCGAACTCCCGATTGAGGCCGAGCTTCCGACCGACTGCCGCAGCGCATTCGCCGCTCCACAGCCGGAGGAAAGCGATTTCTGCGGGATTCTGCCGTTCGAGTTTCAGTATGCGCAGGCGATGCTGGCACTCATGCAGGCGCAGACCGCCGAGGCGGATGCCCAGGCTTCCGCACCCGCGCGTTATCTGCAAGGGCTGCTGGTCGATGATGAGATCGGCCGTCGCTGGCGCGCACGCAGTTACCAGGTGCTGTGCGATGCCGCACGCACGAACGCTGCGACCGACGCCCCGATCGATGTCGATGCGTTGACCGCGATCAACACACTGCCTGCTCACGAGTGTGCCGCCGCCTGGCTGACCTGCACGCTGGAATCGACTCCCGCACCGGCATATGGGCAATACATCGATCGCCTGATCGACCACACCGCCCGTCTGCGCCTGCTGACGGCCGTGCTGTGGCTACGCGACAACACCGATCCGGCCCGGCCGTTGGCGGAGCGACTGAGCCATCTGCCCGACCCGTTGCGCGGCCATGCTAGGCGGGGGCTGCGGGTGGGCGAAGACGGCCGGTCACTGGTCATCGACCTGTATCACCGGCAGCCGGATCGCAGTTGGTCGATTCCGGTCATGGCGGCGTCGGCCCGATCCGACCGGGACACGGCCGAGGCTGGGACCGATCAACCCGTCGGCTTGCGGTTATAGGCGCTGACGTACAGTTCCAGGGTCGCCAGATCCTGCATCGAATAGGCGTGCAGTTCCGGGGTGTATTCGATCCGGTCCTCGGTGCGGATGGCGACCCGCCACGGCTCGAAGTCGAGCGCACGCAGTTCGCGCTCGAAGCCGGCAACGGTGATCGGATTGAGCTCCTCGAACCATTGCCAGTATTGGGCCGGCGTCGAGAACTCGCCGGCCCGATCGATGTAGTTCGGCGGTGTTTCGAGTACCCGCGTGCGGATCGCTTCGCGCGGCCATTTCAGATGGAAATGCGGTTCATCGCAGAACTCACCCAGATGATGGCCGTAGTTGCCGTAGTACAGCCCTGGATGGACGAACAGCAGGCCACCAGGCCGCAGCACACGGCGAATTTCGGCGAGCGCGCGCTGGTAGCCGCCAGCAATGTGTTCCAGCGAACCCCATGACACCACGACGTCGAAGTGATCATCGGGGAACGGCATGGCATTGGCATCGGCATCCAGGAAGCGCAGGCACTCGGGGATCACCGAGTCATCCAATCCGGCGCCGGCCAGGATCGTCGGCAGTCGCTCGAAACCACGAAACGGGTCGATGCCGATCAGTTGCTCGGGTTGGCAGCGCAGTGCCACGCCGAGTGCGGTGATGCCATCGCCGCAGCCGACATCCAGCACTCGGCCGCGCAACAGCGGCGAGGCGGCCAGCATGTAATCGACCACCACCCCGGCGGCATGGTCGAAGTGGCGGAAGAACCAGTCGCTCGGA
>DIHI01000087.1:60423-62123 GCA_002420085.1 Lysobacterales bacterium UBA5700
TCCGGGTCGGCAACGATCTGCCAGTGGCCGTCGAGACCGAAGTCGAGCGTGACAGCAGCGTTCGGGTCGGCCTCGATCAGCACCTCACAGCCGATCTCGGCCTCACAGCGAACCGTCAGTGCCTCGCGGTGATGCAGTTCGATCCGCCCCTGCAACGATGCCCGTGCCCCACCACAGACCCAGCGGGCACAGTAGCCACCGGCCGGCAGCCAGGGGACGTGGCGCTGCGATTGCAGGTTGCTGTGGATGGTCGGCGTGTCGGCGCCGATTTCAGCGAGTGCGATCCGGACATCGGGCACGAATGCCAGGGCTGCGTCGATCTGGAAGCGGACCTCAAGCGCGAACGGTTGTCCGGGTGCAGGACGTTCGGGGCGGCAGTCGATGGCAATCAGGCGCATGCAGTCCGGGTCGGCAAAGCGACCAGTCTACCGCGCGATCCGAGCAGCGGAACTTTGTCCTACACTGCGGCCATGACCGCATCACCCGGACTCGACGACCTCGCGACCGGCATCCTCTGGACCGATCCCTGCGGCGAGGTGGCCGGCTGCAATTTCGCCTTCGCCAGTTGGCTCGGGGTCGGCGTCCGCCGCCTGCTCGGCCAGCCGGTCACGATTCTCGGTGCCGACGATGGGCAACTGCGTGCCTTGCTGGCACGCCTGCCGGACCAGAGCGAGCCGCTGCGCGCGCGCCGGGTGCGGGTGCGGTCGCCGAATGGCGAGGAACGGTTCGCCGATCTCTGGCTCAGCCACGACGCCAGCGGTGCGGTGCGGATCGAGGCACAGCCGGTCGAGGAGTTTCCGGGCGAGGATCCGGCCACCCTGCTGCCGATGGCCCTGAGTGCCGCACTCAAGGGACTGGCGCATGAACTTCGCAACCCACTGGCCGGGTTGAAGGGCGCCGCGCAACTGCTGGCGCGACGCATCGCCGGCCGGGACGGCAGCCGGGAAGCGCAATTGCTCGATCTGATCGGCTCGGAAGTGCAACGGCTGGAAACCCTGCTCGAACGCCTGCTCAATCCAGCACCACCACGACCACTGGTTGCCACCAATATCCATTCGGTGCTGGAGCGGGTCCGACAACTGGCCGAGGCCGAAGCCGGCTGGGCGGTCAAACTGGTGCGTGATTACGACCCCAGCCTGCCGGAACTCGCTGGCGACGGCGACCGCCTGATGCAGGCGCTGTGGAACCTGGTCCGCAACGCGATGGAATCCGGGGCTGGCACCGTCCAGTTGCGTACCCGCGCCGAGCGCAATGTGGTGATCGGCGATGTCGCCCACCGGCTGGCGATCCGGGTCGAGATCGGCGACGATGGCCGAGGCGTGCCGGACGATCTGGCCGAACGGATCTTCCTGCCGCTGGTCAGTGGTCGCGCCCAGGGCAGCGGGCTTGGCCTGCCGTTGGCGCAGCAGGTGGCGCGTGAACACGGCGGCTCGCTCGGCTATCGCTCGCGCCCCGGACACACCGTCTTCACCCTGTTGCTGCCGGCGGTGACCGAGGACAGTGGTCAGCCGCATGGCCCGTGATCCTGCGCTGGCCCAGCACGCGCGATGGTCGCCGCCATCGCCTGCCTCACGAAACCCTGCGGTCGCTGCGGCATCCGCGTCCTGACACGAGCATCGAGACATGAGCGCCGACGGCAAGCGAATCTGGGTCATCGACGACGATCGCGGCGTGCGCTTCGTGCTGGCCGAGGCGCTGCG
>DIHI01000087.1:62170-64847 GCA_002420085.1 Lysobacterales bacterium UBA5700
GAGGCCGGCTATCAGGTGCTGGCCCTGGATGGGGCGGCCCCGGCCCTGGCCGCCCTGGCATCGGAGCCGACCCCGGCCCTGGTCTTCACCGATGTCCGGATGCCCGGCCAGGACGGCCTGGCCCTGCTGGAGTCGATCAAGGCCGATCATCCCGATCTGCCGGTGGTGGTGATGTCGGCCTATACCGATGTCGCCTCGACTGCTGGTGCTTTTCGCGGCGGCGCGCTGGAGTTCTTGTCGAAACCGTTCGATCTCGACGACGCGGTCGCCCTGGCCCAGCGCACCCTGTCCGAATCCGAGTCCGCCCGTGAGTCCGAACCGCTGGCCGGCACGCCGGCCGACAGCGCTGCCAACGATGCCCTGCTCGGCGATTCGCCGGCCATGCGTGTCCTGTTCCGCGCGATCGGCCGCCTGGCCCAGGCGCCGCTGAACGTCTTGATCATCGGAGAGACCGGCACCGGCAAGGAGTTGGTGGCCTCGGCCCTGCATCGGGAGTCGCCACGCGCCGACCGGCCCTTCGTTGCCCTCAACACCGCTGCGATCCCGGCCGAACTGCTGGAGAGCGAACTGTTCGGCCACGAAGCCGGCGCCTTCACCGGCGCCACCCGTCGCCACATCGGCCGCTTCGAGCAGGCGCATGGCGGCACCCTGTTCCTGGACGAGATCGGCGACATGCCGGCATCGCTGCAAACCCGCCTGCTGCGGGTGCTTGCCGAGGGGGAGTTCTTTCGGGTCGGCGGGCGAGAACTGATCGCCGTCGATGTCCGGGTGATTGCCGCCACCCACCAGGATCTCGACACCCTGGTCCGCGACGGCCGCTTCCGAGCCGACCTGCTGCATCGTCTCGATGTCGCCCGACTGAGCCTGCCGCCGCTGCGCGCCCGACCCGAGGACATCGGCCTGCTGGCGAGCCGCTTTCTCACCGACGCCGCTCGCCAGTTCGACCAGCCGGTCAAGCGGCTTACCGATGCCGCCCTCGCCCGATTGCGGGGTCATCATTGGCCCGGCAATGTCCGCGAACTGGAAAACCTGTGCTGGCGACTGGCGGCGCTCGCGCCGGGCGAGCGGATCGGGGTCGCCGACCTGACCGATCACATCCGGCTGGCATCCGTTGCCGAGCGCGAGTCCGACTGGACCCACACCCTGGCCGACTGGGCGCGCACCGAGTTGGCCGTCCGCGCCCCCGGACAGACACCCGGCCTGCGGGCAGAGGCCCTGGCGCGCTTCGATGCCACCCTGCTGCGCGTCGCCCTGGACCAGACCGGCGGTCATCGTCGCAAGGCGGCAGAACTGCTCGGACTGGGCCGCAACACCGTCACTCGCAAACTCGCACGTCCGCCGTCCAGCCCCGACTGAGCGTCCAGTTCGGGTGTACATCGACGGCACCGCCCGGCCACTGCCACACGCCCCGGTCCGGCTTGACTTGCATGACTGGCAGCGCCAGAGTCGAGACCTCCCGATCACCGCCGCAACCATGCCCGAGCCCACCGCTATCCGTGTCCGTGCCGCACAGGCCGACGATCTGACCAACCTGGTCGCCTGGAATGCTGCGATGGCCTGGGAGACCGAGCACAAGCGACTCGATCCGGACACTCTGACGCGCGGTGTCGCAGCCGCCCTGTCCGACCCCGGACGCGGCCGTTATTTCGTCGCCGAACGTGCCGGCACGGCGGTCGGCAGCCTGCTGATCACCACCGAATGGAGCGACTGGCGCTGCGCCGACTGGTGGTGGATCCAGAGCGTCTACGTCGATCCTGAGCACCGCCGCACGGGTGTCTTCCAGGCGCTGTACCAGCATGTCGAAGCCCTGGCCCGCACCAATGGCGAGGTCTGCGGCCTGCGCCTGTACGTCGAGAAGGACAACGGCGGCGCCCAGGCCACCTATGGCCGGCTGGGCATGCGCGACGCTGGCTACTACATGTTCGAGGCCAGTCTGCCGGGACGCTTCGATCCATCTCGATGAGGCGGCACGGCAGGATGCCGGACACGATGGTTAAAGATCGCACGCACGGGCGCCGATACACCCGGCACACCCCTCTGATGAAACGATCGGGAACCGAACATGTCGATCCACCTGCTGCTGCGCTTGGCTCCTGCGACGGCACTGACCGTCCTGCACGTCGTCGCCGAACTGGCGGCCTGGCCGGCCCCGGTCCGCTGGGCAATCCTGACCACGATGGTCCTGGCCTGGCTGGCGGGGGGTGCGTGGCTGGCACGCGGCACCCGAGGCCCGTCGGAGGCTGATGCCAAGCTGCTGCGCGAGCAGGAGGCCGTACTCGCCGAACTGCGCGGCTTCGTCGGTCGAGAGGTCGGCGAAACCCGGCACGAAGTGCGGCGCAGCCGAGACCTGATCAGCCAAGCGGTCGCCCAACTCTCGTCCAGCTTCGATGGCATGACCCGCTACTCGCGCCAGCAGGGTGACGCGGTATCGCGGATCATCGGTCGGTCGAGCGAAGGCGACGGCATCGACATGCAGGGCTTCGCGCAGGAGGCCGGCCGACAGATGCGCCGACTGGTCGAAGCCCTGGAGCATGTCAGCGGCACCACGGTCGAGACTGTCGAAAACGTCGATGTCATGGCCCAGCACCTCGATGGCATCTTCGCCCTGCTGGAAGATGTCAAATCGATCTCCGACCAGACCAATCTGCTGGCACTGAATGCCGCCATCGAGGCGGCC
>DIHI01000087.1:64947-70455 GCA_002420085.1 Lysobacterales bacterium UBA5700
GCCGGTGAGGCCGGCCGTGGTTTCGCGGTGGTCGCCGACGAGGTCCGCAATCTCTCGGAGCGCTCGACCGCCTTCAACGAACAGATCCGCAAACTGGTCAACAGCTCCCGCGAAGCGATCGGCCGGGTGCGCGACCTGGCATCGGACGACCGCAACCGCTCGCGCAGCGCCCGCGACGAGTCGGCTCGGCTGCTCGACCGACTGGCGGTGATGAACAGCGAAATGACCAGCGGGGTGCAGGAAATCGCCAATCACTCCGGCGCGATCGATGCCTCGGTCGTGGAAGCCGTGCGCTCGCTGCAATTCGAGGACATCGTCGTGCAATCGCTGGACACGGTCAGCCGTCATCTCGACCGCCTCGATGCCATCAACGAGGAAGCCAACGCCCTTCAGAACCTGCTGCACCGGACCGGCAACGACCGCAGCGGCGAGATGGTCCGCGCCCTGCACCAGTTCGCCGACCGCATCCGCCAGTTGCGTGGTGAATGGCAGGCACCGGTTCACAAGCCGGTCACCCAGAAGACCATGGACGCCGGTACGGTCGAACTGTTCTGATCCCAGCCGGTGCTATGCTGCTGCCGTCACAATCGACGGCAGGCGCATGGCGGCAGGCGAGTCCACACGCAGCACGAAAGCGGATGGCCCATCCGACCCATGGCCCGGACCGAGCGATCCGGGCCATGCCCTGTTCGCACGACTCGAATCGGAACGGGCCTCGATCGCCCGCCGCCTGCACGACGGCCCGGCCCAGAGCCTGACCGCCTGCCTGCTGGCGCTCGACGACGACGGCGAACTCGATCCCGACACCCGGCACGCCCTGCTCGACGAACTGCGCTCGGCCCTGGCCGAACTGCGAATCCTCTCGCAGCGCCTGAAACCGCTGGCTGCCGACTGCCGCGATCCACTGCCGGCCCTGCTGGCCTGGCTGCATGCCGGCCATTCACAGGGCATCCTGCATCGGATCGAACCCGGCCACCTGCCCGCGCTCGACATCGCCGAGCCCACGGCCCGTCTGATCTACCGCCTGGCCCAGGAATCCATCCTGGCGGTCATCGCCCTGACCAACGACCGCAACACCGGCGCACTCCCGCACGTCAGCCTGCACGCATCGACCGATGGCCGGCAGGTGCGGATCACGCTTGATCTGGCCGGCGAGTTCGACAGCGCATCGAACGACGGGCAACATCCCTGGCTGGCCACGCTCTCGGCCATGGCCGACCTGTTGATCGCACAGGGTGGCCGCGCCGATATCGAAATCGCAGGCAACCATCTGCGCATCCAGATCGAACCGACGCCAAGCCAGCCACCGGGCAACGATCACGCTGACGACGAATCGACGGCATGCGCGAGCCATGCACGACCCGCGCATGGCCAGCACCGCAACACCACCTGACAGGTCTGCCGTTCTCGAACATGAACGATAGCCAGAAAACCAGCAATCTTCGGAATTCGATTCGTGAACGGCATCGAAACAGTGGCCGTTCGTCGGCTGTCATCGCATTGACGTCGTGAGCGAGTTATGATTCGTCCACAGTAAATGTGATCGCGTAGGCAGTTGGCGCCTGCGTCCATTGGTGGCTAACCGGTTCGGATCAGATTCGCGCCGGTGCTTTCTGTTTGTGGTTCAAGGGGAGATGTCATGAATCCGTGGTCCGTGTTGGCGCGCACTGGCGCGCTGCTTCTGCTTGCCGTTTCGATTCCCGCACATGCCGATGTCGTGGTCAGCCAGGTCTATGGCGGCGGCGGCAACTCCGGTGCGCCGATCCGCAGCGACTTCATCGAACTGTTCAATGACGGCAACACAGCGGTCAGCCTCGATGGCTGGTCGGTCCAGTACGCCTCGGCAACCGGTACCACTTGGACGCGCACCGATCTGTCCGGCAGCATCGCCCCAGGCGGCTATTACCTGGTCAAACAGGCCGATGGCGCCAATACCGCCGCCCCGGCCCTGCCGACGCCTGATGCCATCGGCACCATCGCCATGGCCTCGACCAATGGCAAGGTCGCCCTGGTGTCCAGCACCACCACGCTCAGCGGCGCCTGCCCGCTCGGCAGCACGGCCACGATCGTCGATTTCGTCGGCTTCGGCGGCACCGCCAGTTGTTTCGAGGGCAGCGGTCCGACCCCGGTCCTGAGCAACACCCTGGCCGCGCTGCGCGCCGCCGACGGCTGCACCGACAGTGACGACAACAGCGCCGATTTCTCGACCGGCACGCCGGCACCGCGCAACAGCGCCTCGCCGAGCAACGACTGCGGCGGCGGTGGCGGCACCGATCCCACCCCGCCGAGCGGCAGCGGCAGCGCCAACCCGGCCTCGGCCGATGTCGGCAGCCCGGTGCTGTTCACCGTCGATGTCACACCGGGCAGCAACCCGGAGAGCACCGGCCTGACCGTCACCGGCGATTTCACCGCCATCGGTGGCGGCAATGCGGTCGCCTTCAGTGCCGCACCCGGCAGCACCAGCTTCTCCGTCAGCGTCACTATCGCTGCCGGCACCACACCCGGCGACAAGACCCTGCCGATCAGCATCGCGGACGCCGAAAGCCGGACTGGCAACACCCAGATCCTGCTCACCGTCACCAGCAGCGGCGGGGGTGGCGGCGACCTCACAGGGGTGGTAATCAGCCAGGTCTACGGCGGCGGCGGCAATTCCGGCGCCACCCTGCGCAATGACTTCATCGAACTGTTCAACCCCGGCAGCACGGCGATCTCGCTCGATGGCGCCTCGGTGCAATACACCTCATCGACTGGGACCACCTGGCAGGTCACCGCACTCAGCGGCAGCATCCCCGCCCAGGGCTACTACCTGGTCCAGCAGGCGGCGGGAACCGGCGGCAGCCAGGATCTGCCGACACCCGATGCGATCGGCACCATCGCCATGGCCGGTGCCAATGGCAAGGTCGCCCTGGTCGGCTCGACCACGGCCCTGTCCGGCGCCTGCCCGATCGGCGGAGCCGCCAGCATTGCCGACTTCGTCGGCTATGGCACTGCCAACTGCTTCGAGGGCAGTGGTGCCGCCTCGGCGTTGAGCAATACCACCGCCGCGTTCCGCCTCGGCGACGGCTGCACCGATACCGATGTCAACTCGGCCGACTTCACCACCGGCGCCCCGGCACCGCGCAACAGCGCCTCGGCCAGCAAGGACTGCGATGCCCCGCCGCCGCCGGTGGTGGTGGTACCGATTGCCTCGATCCAGGGCACCGGCAATGTGTCGCCGCTGCTCGGCGAAGTGGTCACCGTCGAAGGCATCGTCACCGCCCGCAAGTCGAACGGCTACTTCGTACAGACCCCGGACGCCGAGGTGGATGCCGACCCGACCACCTCGGAAGGTCTGTTCGTATTCACCACCAGCGCCGGCGCCCCGGCGACGGCCCAGGTCGGCAATCGCGTCCAGGTGACCGGTACGGTGGCGGAATTCACCCCGTCCTCGGCACCGCACCAACTGCCACTGAGCCAACTCACTTTCGCCACCACCACCCTGATCGACACCGGCCATCCGCTGCCGACCCCGGTCGTTCTTGGTGTGGCTGAAACCAGCCCGACCAACCCGGCCGATTTCCTTGAGCGGTTCGAGGGCATGCGGGTATCGGTCAGCGATCTGACCGTGACCGCGCCGTCCTCGGCAACCATCACCGAGTCGCAGGCCACCGCCAACCCGACCGGCGTGTACTACGGCGTGGTCACCGGCATCGGCCGGCCGCTGCGCGAAGAAGGCGTCTCAGTGCTGGATGTGACCCCGTTCCCGGCCGGCGTCAATCCGCCGCTGTTCGACGCCAACCCGGAGCGTCTGCGCATCGACAGTCGCGGTGCCGGTGGCGCGCCGATCGAGGTCAACGCCGGTGATCGGGTGAGCGGTCTGGTCGGCGTGCTCGACTACGCCTTCGCAACCTACTCGCTGCTGCCTGACCCGACCTCGCCGCCGACCGTCACGGCGGTGAGCCAGCCGAGTCCGGCACGGGCCGCCGAGCCCGGTGAAATCACCATCGCCAGCTTCAACGTCCAGCGCCTGTTCGACGACGACAGTGGCAACAATGTCGGCGGCTCGCCGACCCTGACCACCGCCGCCTACCAGGCGCGGCTGGCCAAGACCGCCAATGCCCTGTGCGCCTTCCTCGGCACGCCGGACATCATCGGCATCGTCGAGATCGAGGGCATCGACGCCCTCACCGACCTCGCCGACGCAGTCAACAGCAACCTGCCCGGCACCTGCACCAGCAACCCGAACTACACCGCCTTCCTGGAAGAAGGCAACGATGTCGGTGGCATCGATGTCGGCTTCCTGGTCAAGACCGCGCCGGTCGCCACCAGCCTGCCGCGCGTCTCGGTCATCGAGGTGGTGCAGGAAGGCAAGAACGCCCTTCAGGTCAACCCGGACAGCAGCACTGCCCTGCTCAACGACCGCCCGCCGCTGCGGCTGTCGGCGGTGGTCAATGGCGACCTGGGCGAGAGCCTGCCGCTGACCGTGATCGCCAACCATCTGCGTTCGCTGGGTGGCATCAATGACCTGGCTGGCGGCTCAAACGGCTGGGCCAGCGACGGCGCGCGTATCCGCGACAAGCGCGTCAAGCAGGCGCAGTTCCTGGCGGATCTGGTCCAAGCCCGCCAGGTTGCCGATCCGGACGAGGCGATCGTGCTGCTCGGTGATTTCAATGCCTTCGAGTTCAGCGATGGCTACGCCGATGTGATGGGCATCGTCACCGGCCTGCCGGCGACCGCCGACCGCGTAGTCACCCACGGCACCAGCCCGATCGACCCGACCCTGCTCAACCTGACCCTGGTCAAGCCGACCGCCGAACGCTACTCGTTCGTGTTCGACGGCAGCGCCCAGACGCTCGACCACATCGTGGTCAACGGCGCCCTGCTGGCCCAGACCGAGTCGGTCGATGCCGATCACGCCCGCATCAATGCCGACTTCAGCGTAGCCGACTTCGGTGACTTCACCGTGCCGACCCGAGTGTCCGACCACGACCCGGTGATCGCCTACCTCCGGCCGATCGTACCGACCTCGGCCGACCTGTCGATCGCCACGCTGCGCGCTGGCATGCCGGTGTTGTTCGCCTGGATGGATCAGCGGTTCACCACGGTCGTGCGCAACGCCGGCCCCGATTCGGCACGTCGGCCGACTGTGGTGATCTCGTTCGATGACGGCGACGCCCAATCATCGATCGACGCTCCCGACGGCTGGGACTGCACCCAGGATGAAGCGCTTGAACAGCGGATCGCCTACGTCTGCCGGCTGGATGGCGAAATGGCTCCGCGCGGAGTCGCTCGCTTCGATGTCACCGCCCGCTGGACCCGCAAGCTGCCGCGCCAGATCCTCACGCTCGGCGCCCGGGTGTTCTCCGACAGCGACGACGTGAGACCGGCCAACAACAGCCGCTCGATCCGGCTGCGGGTGATCGGACCGCTCGCCCGCTGAGCGCATGCCGCCGACCCCGATGCACATCGGGGTCGGCGAGCAACCGGTGTGAATCACCTGTCAGCCGGTCGGGCATGACCAGGCAGAAC
>DIHI01000087.1:70583-81513 GCA_002420085.1 Lysobacterales bacterium UBA5700
CCGCGCGTCTCGAAGCCCGCCAGGATGGCGCGAATGGCGGCGTTCTTCGAGGCGGGCAATGATCCGCACGGTTCGGATTGCCGCCCACCGGCCCTGCATCGGCGCCAGGCCCGCTGGCCGCGCCACGATGGCGTCAACTGCGCACAGATCCGCGTTCGGGGCGGACCTGCCGTGAAATCGGGTGAGGTCGGCACGTAGTGGCACCAGCGCTACCTGCCAGCCGACCCGCGTCACCCGGCAGCATTTGCGGAATGACCCGACTGCGTCCGGGGCGCTTTGATCGACGCCTGATGAATGTCGGTGATCGATGACATGCGCGAAATGCCGCCGATCGGCTACATTCACGTCGACTCCAATTGTAAGCGATCGAGTACATTGCTAGAATGTCATCGAACGGTGACTCGGGAGCAGGCAATGCCGATCATCCAAACCCCAAACGAGTTAGGGCTTGCCATCCGCTCGCGCCGCAAGGCGTTGGGCTGGGATCAGGCCACGCTGGCAAGGCAGGTTGGCGTGACCCGGCAATGGGTCATCGACATCGAAAAAGGCAAGCCACGTGCGGAACTGGCGTTGGCGATGCGCGCGGTCCGTGTGCTTGGCTTGTCCCTGAATGTGGACGCGAAGCCGGAGGTAAGCGTCGCGCCAGACAGCGAGACAGAGGGGCGTCCAACTCCGGGAACGCCGAGTCTGGACATCAATGCCATCGTCGAGAGGAATCGTGGCACTGCCGCGCGTCTTTCCCCGGCAGCGCCGAACACTGCGGCCGACTACCTGAAAGCGATGGCGGCGAAACGCCTGGATTCCATGACCCGCCTCGACGCGGTCAGGAGCGAGTTCGATCCGCGTGCAGAAGCGGCTTCAGCCAATCGGCTGGCCAATCCAGCATTGCCGAAGTCGCCGCGAACACTCGCCGACGAACCCGACGCAATCGAGGCGACAAGACGGTCGGATCATCCGGCGAGTGCAGTTCGGCCTGACGATGATCGATCGAAATCACCCGATGGTTCCACCCGATCGGCAGGCACCAGACGCACGGCGGACGAACCGGCCAAGGGCACGCCGGCTTCAAAGCGTCCGGGGCGAGAGCGATGACGGAGTTGCTCGTTCTGATCAATGGGCGCTTGGCCGGCAGGGCCTCTGCCGACCGGCGTGGCCGCCTCGGTTTCAGCTACGACCACGACTGGCAGAACCGTCGTGATGCGATCCCGCTATCGCTCAGTCTGCCGCTGGCAAACACGCATCATGATTCCGACACCGTCGCCGCAGTGCTGTGGGGATTCCTCCCGGACAACGAGCACGTCCTCCAGCGTTGGGGTGGTAGACAACTTGCTCGATGCGATTGCCGGATCGGCCGATCACTGCCTGAGAATGTTGGGCGCATCGGCCGGCAACCGATCCGAGTGACGCCGAAGCGAGGAGACCGATGCCGACAGCGGGTGACTTGCGCGTGCAATGACCATGGTCGGCGGCGGTCAGCGGACCACCCACAACAGCGTGACGAGCGTGCGTCGCAGCGCGCAGCGGCTGGATCCGCAAGCTGCCACGCCAGATCCTCACCGGTGTGAATCACCTGTCAGCCGGTCGGGCATGACCAGGCAGAACAGGACACAATGACCTACCCACGCCGAATCATGCGGCGGTGTACCTTGCCATGAGTCGGTGCTGGCTGGTATCAAGACAGCCCGACCGCACGCGCACACGGACATGAGCACAGTCGCGAACTTTCGCATCGAGTATCGACACTACCTGGCCGAAGACGGCACCGCGCCCGAGGGCAGCCTGCCCGAATTCGCCCGCGACAGCGATGCCGTCGCACGGACCCTGGTCCCCCTGTTCAAGGAAATGCTTCGGCTGCGGGCCTTCGACACCAAGGCCGTGGCCTTGCAACGGACCGGCAAGCTCGGCACCTATGCCTCCTGTCTCGGCCACGAAGCCGCCCAGGTCGGCATCGGCGCTGCCATGCGGACCGAGGATGTCTTCGCACCCAGCTATCGCGAGTACGGCGCCCAGATCCTGCGCGGCGTGAAACCACGCGAAATCCTCATGTACTGGGGGGGCGACGAACGCGGCAATGATTTCTCCGGCCCGGCCCACGACTATCCCTGGTGCGTCCCGATCGCCACCCAGTGCCTGCATGCCGCTGGCGCCGCCCTCGCCTTCAAGCTGCGCGGCGAGCCTCGGGTCGCGGTCGCCTGTGTCGGCGACGGCGGCTCGTCCAAGACCGACACCTATGCCGCGATCAACTCGGCCGGCGCTTATGACCTGCCGTTCGTGCTGTGCATCATCAACAATCAGTGGGCGATCTCTGTGCCGCGTTCGGCCCAGACCGGCGCCAAGACGCTTGCCCAGAAGGGCCTGGCCGGCGGGCTGCACTGCATCCAGGTCGATGGCAACGACCTGATCGCGGTGCTCGCCACCCTGCAAGAAGTGATCGAGCGCGCCCGGCGTGGCGAGGGCGGCAGCGTGGTCGAACTGATCACCTATCGTTTGTCCGATCACACCACCGCCGATGACGCTCGCCGCTATCGAGCCGATGACGAAGTCAAAGCCGCCTGGCTGCGCGAACCTTTCATCCGCCTGCGTGCCTTCCTGACCGCCCACGGCGTCTGGAACGAGACCCTCGAAGCCGAATGGCTGGAGGAAAGCCGGGCCTGGGTCGATCGTGAAGTCGATGCCTACCTGGAAACCCGCAGCCAACCCCTGGCGACCCTGTTCGACCTGGTCTACGCCGATCAACCGGACGATCTGGCCCGGCAGAAGGCCGACGCCCTGGCCTGGGAGCAGACCCATGGCTGACTGCCACCTGCATCGCCAACCACGGACGGCCGCCGCTGCACGCCACGGACGAGGGTACTGACATGGCCGCCATCACCCTGATCGAGGCGATCACCCAGGCGCTCGCCCACGAAATGACCCGCGACCCGCGCGTGCTGGTGCTCGGCGAGGACGTCGGCGTCAACGGCGGCGTGTTCCGTGCTACCGCCGGCCTGCAACAACACTTCGGTCCGGACCGGGTGTTCGACACGCCGCTCGACGAAACCACCATCGCCGGCCTGACCGTCGGCCTGGCCAGCCAGGGCATGCGCCCGGTGGCCGAGGTCCAGTTCGACGGCTTCGTCTACCCGATGCTCGACCACATCATCAGCCACGCCGCCCGGTTCCGGTTCCGCACCCGTGGCCGGCTGACCTGCCCGATGGTTCTGCGGGTGCCCTGGGGTGGCGGCATCCGCGCCCCGGAGCACCACAGCGAAGCCAATGAAGCCATGTTCACCAATGTTCCCGGCTTACGGGTCGTGCTGCCGAGTTCACCTGCCCGCGCCTACGGTCTGCTGCTGGCCGCCATCCGCGACCCCGACCCGGTGATCTACATGGAGCCCAAGCGCATCTATCGGCAGTACAAGGAAGACGTCCCGGACGACGGCGAAGCGTTGCCGCTGGATGTCTGCTTCGTGCTGCGCGACGGCACCGACATCACCCTGGTCACCTGGGGCGCCCAGGTCAAGGAAACCCTCGAAGCCGCCGACCGGCTCGCCGCCGACGGCATCAGCGCTGAGGTCATCGATGTCGCCACCCTCAAGCCGCTCGACTTCGACACCATCGCCGAATCGGTCGCCCGGACCGGCCGCTGCGTGATCGTCCACGAAGCCCCACGCACCGCCGGTTTCGGTGCCGAGATCGCCGCCCGACTGGCCGAGCATTCCATGTACGACCTGCTGGCACCAGTCGAGCGGGTGACCGGCTACGACACCCCGATGCCACTGTTCCGGATGGAAATGAAATACCTGCCGAGTGTCGATCGGATCGTCGCTGCCGCCAAGCGTGCCCTGGCGGCGTAAACCGGCGTCCGGAATCCCCAGGCGCGCTGCGGCAGCCCACGCACTGAACCCGAACCCGAACCCAAGATTCCGAATCCCATGACCCAGAAAACCTTCCATCTGCCCGACCTCGGCGAGGGCCTGCCCGATGCGACCATCGTCGATTGGCTGGCCAAGGTCGGCGACACCGTCCGTCTGGATGACCCGCTGGTTTCGATGGAGACCGCCAAGGCGGTGGTCGAAGTGCCATCGCCATGTTCCGGCACCCTGCTGTCGGTGGCCGGGGGCCCCGGCGACATCGTCGCCACCGGCGCCGTGCTGGCTACCTTCGAGATCGACCCCACTCTGCCGCAGCGCGCCGAAGGCCACGACACCGGCCATCATCACCACCGTCCGCCAGCGGCGGCGCCCAGCACGACGGAAGCCGCAGCACCGGCCGCCGACCCTCACCGACCGGACGCCGGCACCGTGGTCGGCGCCATGGAGAGCAGCGACAGCGTGCGCAGCGACACCCTGTCGGAATCCGGTGGCGTCAAGGCCATGCCGGCCGTGCGTGCCCTGGCGAAGAAGCTGAAGATCGAACTGTCCCGGATCAAGCCGAGCGGCGCTGGCGGCGTCATCACGCTCGCCGACGTCAAGGCGGCCGCCGCAGCCGGTGGCGCCGAAGCCACTTCGCCAACCGCGTCAAGCGTTTCCCGCAGCCGGACGGCCTCGCCCGCAGATGGCCCTGTGTCGGCCAGACCATCCACTCCGCAGCCGACCGCCGCCGCAGCATCACGCACCTCGCTGTCGGCCTCGGGCCGGCCGCTGCGCACTCAACCACCGGGCGTCGACGCATTGGGCCAGCCCGAACCTCTGCGCGGCGTGCGTCGCAACATGGCACGGGTGATGGCCGACGCCCATGCCAAGGTCGCCGCCACCACGATCTGTGACGATGCCGAGATCCATACCTGGCAGCCCGGCAACGACATCACCGTCCGTCTCGTGCGAGCCATGGTCGTCGCCTGCGCCCGCGTGCCGGCACTGAACGCCTGGTTCGACGGCGACACGCTGACCCGCACCCTGCACCCACATGTCGATATCGGCATCGCCGTCGATACCGACGACGGCCTGTTCGTGCCCGCCCTGCGCAATGCCCACCTGCTCGATGGCCATGGCATCCGTGCCGCCGTCGATCGCCTGCGGGCCTCGGTGGAAGATCGCAGCATTCCTGCCAGCGAACTGACCGGCAGCACCATCAGCCTGTCCAATTTCGGCATGTTCGCCGGTCGCTACGCCACCCCGGTGGTCGTCCCGCCCACGGTGGCGATCGTCGCCGCCGGCCGCAGCCGCCACCAGATCACCCCGGTGGTCGGAGGCTTCGAGTCGCGCAAAGTCATTCCGCTGTCGCTGACCTTCGACCACCGCGTCTGCACCGGCGGTGAGGCCGCCCGATTCCTGCGCGCCATGATCGACGACCTGGCGCTGCCGCACTGAGCCGCAGCCAGATCCGGCGGACGGTCGCTGACCGTCCGCCGGATCGACCCGAAGGTCTGCCCCCGAATCCGAGGGCAGCCCGACCTCAGGACATCCGCGCCTGCAGGTACAGCGGCTCGCCCAGACGGTCGATCAGGCCGAGTTGGGTCTCCAGCCAATCGACGTGTTCTTCCTCGTCTTCCAGGATGTGCTCGAACAACTCCCGGCTGATGTAGTCGCCGACCTGCTCGCAGTAAGCGATCGCCGTCCGCAGATCGGGCATGGCGATCATTTCCAGCTTGAGATCACACTCCAGGGTTTCCCTGGGCGTCTCACCGATCAGCAGCTTGCCGAGATTTTGCAGATTGGGCAGGCCGTCGAGGAACAGGATGCGCTCGATCAGACGATCGGCATGCTTCATCTCATCGATCGACTCGTGACGCGCCTTCTCGGCCAACTCGGTGAAGCCCCAGTTGGCCAGCATCTTGGCATGAAGAAAATACTGGTTGATCGCGATCAGTTCGTTGTACAGCACCTTGTTGAGGTGCTCGATGACCTTGGCGTCGCCTTTCATGAGCCGTGCTCCGAGAACGTGTACGGCCCCCAGTGTAGCGGTCTCGGACCGCGAACGAGGAAACGCGAATCGTATTCATGTACCTCGAATCGGCACCTGCGATCCGACCTGCTCGAACCGAGCCCCGGCAGGCGAATCGAGGTAGATCGAGGCGGGGCCGCAGCCGAGCGGCCAACCCTCAAGCGGCCGCCAGCATCGGCAGCGGCAAGGGCCGCGCACTCGCCTCCGCGAGAATCTCGGTGGCCAGCGAGGCACAGGTACCGCAGCCGGTGGCGCAACCGGTGTACATGCTCAATTCGGCAAGCGAAGCACAGCCCTGCTTGGCCGCCTCGCGAATCTGGCGATCGGTGACACCATGGCAAACGCAGACGTACATGACCGAAACCGGACGCAAATGAGAATGACTGGCATTCAACTACAGAATCGGCAGCCTGTCAACAGCGCCGGTCACGGCTGAGAACCGTTCTGGACGATATGTCATGTCAGCGCGACGAACAGACCCGACCGGCTGGTCGAAGGCCGAAACACGACGGCTACTGCGAGCCGAGCAACTCACATGGCTGGATGACCACGCACGCCGACAGCCGGGTGCGGCAGATGATCGGGAGGGCATGTACGGTCCCGAGCGAACCCCCCTGTCCACCCGCCACCGGGCTGCGGCGTCCCACCGACTCGACACGCTCAAGAGCGGCGCCAGCACCGCCACCCCGCATCGGATTCAGCCCGCGTCGAGCCGACCTCATTCGCGGGGGATGATCGCCGAAATGGCACTCGCACACGCCTTGCTCTTCCCGAGAACCAGGCCAAGCAGGGCCTTTGGCTCGGCCAGTACCGCCAGTATCAATAAATTACCGCTGTCAGGAACACTGGAAACCACGAGCTTTCCATCGGAACCCTCGATCAACACATGATCCAGACGACCGGAATCCAGCTCGCGCAGCACACTGTGACCGAGCGCGTTCAGAGAGCTCACCATGGCGGCAAACTTGCCCTGGTCGATAGCCCCCTTGGTGCATTCGGCATAGGGCCGACCATCGCGCAGCGCCAGGATCGCGGCGCGCGCACCCTCACAGTCGGTCAGAAGCTTTTCCAGGGCAGTATTGCATTTGGCTCGATCAGGCGCCTTGAGGCTCATCGTTCGGGTTCCAGAGGGGAAAATTCTTCGCTCATGTGTTCAATCTGAATGAACAGCAATTCGAATACCGCAACAATCTGCTCGCGCTGGCGAGCATCGATTGAAAGCAATGGGGCGCACAGTCCGTGGCGTGCCAACACATCCTGAAACGCAGCCAGCAACTGCGTCGACGGCTGCGGGTTCTTGTTCAAGGCAAGGACGCAGGGAATACTCCGCAAGGACTGGCCATGGCAACGCAGGGTCGCATCGAGACTGTCCAGCGCATGCGCCGTCGCCGCATCGACCAATACGATGACGCCAAGCAAGCCTTCACGGACGACATCAAACATGAAATCGAAATGAGCCTGCCCGGGCAATCCATACAGTAATAATCGCTCATCATCCGCCAGGTGCAGCTCGCCGTAGTCGAACGCGACCGTGGTGGTCAGCTTGTCATCGATGGAAGCATCGACACACTCGACATCGGTCGAAATCGGCTCGATATCACTGACCGCGCGGATGCAGGTCGTCTTGCCCGCGCCCGGCTCACCGATGATCAACAGTTTGTAGGTGCGATTCATGCCGAAAAACCAAGCCGCTGACCCACTTTGGAGATCAGATTGCGCCAGCCGGCCATGGCCATCGGTATCGACGGACTCGGCTGGCGATGGCCGGGCAGACGTTCGACCAGACCCTCGGCTCTAAGCTTGTTCAAGCAGGCGATGATTTCATCAGGCTCCAGTCGAGTGGTGATCGAAATCTCCTCGACTGACCGGTGCTGGCGCGTCAGTGCAGCAAGCACGCCCCACCATGGCCTTGGCCAGCCAGATAGCTCGGTTGGCCAGGCACGCAGCCGGAATCGATCGCCGGCAGCCGATGGTGTACTGTTTTGCACGGTCGAAACCTTGCTGGCCGTATCGACCAGCAAGGTGTCCTCGACATCACTCAGCGCTGCAAGCACACCGGCCGGACGCAGTGGCCAATGAATGGCAGGCAGCGATTGCTCGCGCGGCTTCCGGGCACAAACAACCATCCGGCGCCCATCCGCAGGAACACGGGCCTCTGGATGATCAAGATTGATCAGCCAGAGATCAGCCTCTCCATGTGCATCCAGGGCTATGCTCCACCGCATCTTCAATCTCGGCTCCAACAGACACAACAAGCGATTTAGAGAAGACAGGTCATCTTCGGAGAAAAACTGACATCCGACCCTTAGAGATTGCGGCAGACTCTTCATCATCATTCTCGCCACGGCAAACACACTAGCAACAGGTGTGCTGCCGACAATATCGAATCAGGCGGCGCCCTCGGCATGGACCATCGCGGCGCGGGACTTCACCAAGGCCATACCGATATTGACCGAGGCTCGGCAGACGAACACGCCCGCCTGGTCCGGACTACGCTTGGAACGGATGAACACGTGCAGAAGATTCGTACTAAAGACAATGATTTCATTGAAATAATGATGCTCACGCCCAGTGATGCCACGTGCCTTGTCGAACAGCTTCTCGATCTCCAGGATATTCTTGCCTTGGAACAAGTCACCGGTGGCTGCCGCGACCAGGTCGAGCACCTCCGATGGGTGTGAATCAACCGTCTTCACACCGAGCAACAACCCGCTGACCATATCGACATAACCAGCAGCCACACACTCCGGAATTTCGGCCATTCCGGCAGCCAATGCTTTATCAAGTGACACGTCATCTCTCCCTATGTTATTGAGATACCACGGGCATTCGCCACCCCTGAGTGCGGGTGGCAAAATCATGTAGAAATTTGATTTGCGCGCTTGACTGAATCGCATTAGGTTGCATCGCGCGAATCCTGGTGATGGCTGAATCAGAGGCATCGCCGTGCCAGATCAGGATGGCAGCCAGCACCGTGCCGGTTCGACCGAGCCCGCCTCGACAATGGACGACGACCGCACGATTCTCTCGCAACGGCCGCTCGGATAATCGACACACATGTACGGCCTGATCGAAGGTCGGCGGCGACATGTCCGGCATCGGTACACGGTGATGATGGATTCCGATCGTTTGAAACTCCGTAATCGGATAGTCACACGACTCTTCCAGACAGATCAGATGTTCGGTATTGGCCTGCTTCAGCCGATCGGCCTGGCGATCGACCGCAGCAATGAGTCCGGGCCTGCTCATGCCACCCAGCAATCCGCCTGGGAGCCACCAGATGCCATCGCGTATGGTCGTTCGATCGACCATCGCCGGAATTGCACAATTACCTGTTTCTACATACAGCTTGCCAGCCGCCGTCATCGGCTGATCAAAAAACTGCCGCGACGGCGCGAACTCTTGGATAGCACCCCCGGAAAGCAAAACGGTATGGCCGTTCAGTGCGATACAGTCACCGCGATCATGGGTGGCAAGCACCACCATACGGGTCTCGGCGAGCTCGATCAATCGGTTCCGAACCAGGGTGCGATGTTCATCGCTCAACTCTGCGGTCGGCTCATCGACCAGATAGAGACGGGCACTTCCGGAAAGGGCAGCCAGTACCGCGAGTGTTCGCCGCACACTCTTGGAAAACCGTCCGGCATGCAAATTTGCGGTGTCACACTCCATTTCGATCGAACAGGACCGTAACCAGCCATCGATCTGCTCGGAGGTCACTCGATATCGATCCATCAACCGACCATGGATCCGTTCTTCCGGATTCAATGTCAGGTGTTGCGGGACATGGATTACGTGACCGCCGTGAAGCTCCTTGATCGACTCTCCGTCGAGTCTGAAATTACCTGAATACTGGATATCACAGGCACCCGTATTGGCCAGTGCAGCGAGCAGGCTTGATTTGCCAGCGCCACCAGGCCCGACCAATGCCAGAACCCCCGGACTCGGCACGGACAAGGATATCCGCCTGACCACTTCCCGACCCTGGCGCAGCACGCTGACAGCTTCCAACTCGAACACGCAGGCTGATCTCCGAGATGACTCAGATAAGATGACTCAGACACGATCATGGCACTACTTCGCCCAACACCTCGATGCAGCCACCGGATGTGGCGATCAATTGCCGCCCCGAATGACGAGCGGCCACGCTGGCACACCAGCGCTCACTGCCGGATCGACACGGATTCGGTGAAACTCGGCAGAACGAACGCCGTGGTCAGCACTTTCTGTGAACTTCATCCATGTTTGTCCGGCTGAAGCATGGTCGCCACCTGTGGCGACCTTGGCAATCAGGGATTCCCCTACGCTCACCGTGAAAACCCTTAGTTTTTCCTCGGTGTTTCCCTGATACCCATCGGCGGATCAGACAGGCACACTGCTGCCTGGCACCTCCAGAGCAGCAATCCACGGACATAGTCTGCGTCCAGTCTGATTCTGTTGCGCCATGTCACGCATCGATTCGGGACATGCCTTGACCGAGAACCGTCACATAACAGATCGAGCGATCCTGGTGACCTCCAACCCGGTGATGCGCCTTGGATTGCAGACACTGATGCAGCGTTCAGCCTGCCTGTTCGTGATGGCCAGCCCCGAATCGATGGTGGAGGCACTGGATGCGATCGACCGCTACACCCCCGAGGTCGTGCTGTTGGACTGCGAATTCGCCGATCAAGTCATCGAGTCGCTCCAGCAGAAGCAGATCGCGGTTCGCATCCTCCTTCTTTCTCAGAATCCGTTCCTCATCCAGGGCGCGAGCGAAATTACACGCCAGCACGCCTGCGGCCTGTGTCATACCGGAGCCCCTCTCCGGCAGATCGAACTACAGATCGCCACCATCGCCCTGTGTCAGTTGCCGCGCCCTGGGTGGGGTCCGTGCAATCTTTGCTCGCTCCAGCCATCCCTGCGTACACCTCGCCTACCCTTGTCCAGTCGCGAGCATCAGATTTTCGAGTGTATCGGCAAGGGCGAACGACCAGCGACCATGGCCAGATCGCTTGGCATCAGCGTAAAAACGGTCGAGTCCCATCGCGAAAACATCAAGCGAAAGCTTGGACTGCGCACGGCT
>DIHI01000087.1:81651-86613 GCA_002420085.1 Lysobacterales bacterium UBA5700
CCCTGGACCGACCGTCGGCGCAAACCGACCTGAGCCCACCTGTCAGTAAACGGCCCGCGTCATCCCAGGCGGTTCACTCGGGTGCCGCTTCGCCGGCCTCGATTCCGCCCTGACGGCGGGTTGGTCATGCCGCTCCGCTCAACCACCCTGTCCACCACGGCGACAGCCACCCTGCTGCCACCACGGCTCTGGAGCGCGTCGCTCGGGGATCGCGGCGGCGATCTGGCGGGCCGTCGGCGCCAGCATCGACAGGGCGCGCCAGTAGACCTGACGCTTGAACGCGACCACGTTCTCGGCCGGGTACCAGAAATCGACCCAGCGCCACTGATCGAACTCGGGATGCTCGTTGCCATCCAGGCGCAGATCGCTGTCCCGTCCGCGCATCCGCAGCAGAAACCAGACCTGCTTCTGACCGATGCAGCGGACACCGGAACGCTCGCGCAGACAATGGCGCGGCAGCCGGTAGCGCAGCCAGCCTGGGGTGGAGTCGAGCAGTTCGACATGCTGGGGCAGCAGGCCGGTCTCCTCCTCCAGTTCGCGGTACATGGCTTCCTGCGGTGTCTCGTCGCTGTTCATGCCGCCTTGCGGGAACTGCCAGCCATCGCGTCGGACTCGTCTGGCCCAGAACACGCTGCCGTCGTCACGCATCAGCACGATGCCCACGTTGGGGCGATAACCGTCCGGATCGATCACGGGACGGACTCCAATGCTTCACTGCCGCCAAGGGTGCCACGCCATGAAGCGCGTCACAAGTCGGCCGGCATCACCTGTTGGCCCGACGCCGAAATGTCCGCTTCATCCGAGCCGGGGGCGTGACCTCGGAGGGCCTCGCGATGCCTCGCCGCCAGGGAGGTCGCTCGGGGGTGATGCAGGCGGTCCGTGAGCGGCGGTGGAAGCCGTGCCATGCCGCGCAGTAACTGGGCCTGAGCATGTGGCGCACGAGAAGCTGACCCAGCACCCAGGCGAACGCCTGCCCCCTTGGACGACGAGAAACATCTGAGCCAGACGATCACCGACGCCGAACATCGACAGGGCAGCAGCCACTACCCACGCCCCCACTCGACCACCCCTGGAACACCACGGCGCGCGTCAACGCCGAACCTCCCGCCGCCACATGACTGCACCATCTGCAAGCGAACCTCTCGGCCATGGGTTGGCGATCGTGCAGCGCCCTGAGCCACCCGCAGCGGCCCACGACCACCCGAACCCATCGCTCCGGCTCCGGCAAGAATCCAGCCGGACTCGTTGACCGACGCCCAGCGGACATGGATAATCTGCGGTCCGCTCGCCGCGCAACCCCATCCGCGCGCGTCGCAGCCATGGCTATGTAGCTCAGCCGGTTAGAGCACAGCACTCATAATGCTGGGGTCGGTGGTTCGAGTCCACCCATAGCCACCACGCCCAACGGTGTGGTTTCGCGGTTTCTTGTGTCCCCGGCCCTCAGCCAAGCGCTGGCCAGAGCGGATCGACACCTGCCGCACGCCGCAGTCGCTGTGATGGGTCAGACCTTGTCGCTGCTGCGGCAACGACATGCAGCGCCGGCTCCGCGCCTCGAACACGAAGTCGGTGCGCGCCCGCGCCGAACTGGACACCCTCCCACCAATGATGCGACCGGCGAACAGGTCGATCGTGAGGCCCTGCCCCACGCAAACACCGACCCGCCGCAGGATCAAGTGGACACCCTGGTTGCCGAACACCGCTGCCAGAAAGGCAGTCGCAATGTCCTGAATGGGCATCGATTCGGGTCAGAGTTGTTCTACAACCGGGGTGGAGCGGCAGGTTCGCCAGTTTTCGCACGCACGGCAATGCATGAATTTAAGAAAATTTTTAGGTAGAATTTTTCGCACTGGCGCCCCAGCATCGTCGTAGGAAAATTTCATGGTTGCCCGCGTCACCGGCACGCATGTCGAATCGTCGTTGGCGGGCAGCCGCTATCGCGCCTTCGTGCCGGCACCGTTACCGCCGACCCCGGCACTGGATCTGTCGCAACCGGACATGGTCGCGCGCAAGGAGCGTGCCGATCAGGCCCTGGGGCGGCTCGACGGCATCACCCTGCTGCTGCCCGATCCGACCCTGTTCCTGTACCAGTACGTGCGCAAGGAAGCCTTGCTGTCCTCGCAGATCGAGGGTACGCAGTCGTCGTTGTCGGACCTGTTGCTGTTCGAACTCGACGAGGCGCCCGGAGTGCCGGTCGATGACGTCGAGGAGGTGTCCAATTACGTTGACGCGTTGAACCACGGCTTGCGGCGCATGCGTCAGGACGGTTTCCCATTGTCGTTGAGGCTGCTGCGCGAGATTCATGAGCGACTGCTGCGTGGCAGTCGCGGTGCCCACAAGACGCCGGGCGAATTCCGTCGCAGTCAGAACTGGATCGGCGGCCGCAGCCCCGCCACCGCCGCCTTCGTACCGCCGCCGCCCGAGCATCTGCCGCAGTGTCTGGGTGATCTCGAACGCTTTCTGCACGACCCGTGTGTGCCCACGGTCATTCGCGCCGCGCTTGCGCATGTGCAGTTCGAGACCATCCATCCATTCCTCGATGGCAACGGTCGCCTCGGGCGCCTGCTGATCGCATTGATGCTGTGCAACGATCGGGTGCTGCGCGAGCCCACGCTGTACTTGAGCCTGTACTTCAAGACCCATCGTGCCCGCTACTACGCGCAACTCGATGCCGTGCGCACGCACGGCGACTGGGAAGGATGGCTGGCATTCTTCCTCGATGGCATCGCCGAAACCGCGCAACAGGCGGTGGACACCGCGCAGCGTCTGTTGCAGTTGCTCGGTGCCGACCGCGCCCGCGTCAATGCCCTGGGACGGCGTGCCGGCAACATCGCCCAGGTGTTCGAGCTGCTGGCGCAGCGCGTCGTCCTTACGGTGCCGCAGGCGACGCCGCGCCTCGCGCTCAGTCCCCCGACCATCCGTGCCGCGATCGACTCCCTGATCGAACTCGGCATCGTCAACGAACTCACCGGACAGCGACGCAATCGGGTATTCGCCTATCAGCGCTACCTCGAAATCCTGAGCGAAGGCGCGCAGCCGTTGTGACCGCCATCGGCAAGTGCGTCGCGACCTGGTGTCAAGCATCCGCAATGCCTGAAAGCGTAGACCACCGATGATCGCCCGTCCGAACCCCGCCCTCCTGGACAAGGCCACCTCCAGACACGCACCCTCGTGCTGACGGATGGATTCGATCCCAGCGCGATGCGCGAGGACAGCCAGCGGGACTTTTGGAACGTCTGATTTAATCGATCATGTAAAACATGGTTTGCCGTTAAGTAATTAATTCGATAGGAATAAACGAAGCGTTAATGCCCGGATTCCCTGATAGATCAGAGATTCCACAACGTTAGTTGGCATGAGTTATGGTGAAGCTGCCTAGCACCTGAACCCGCCGCGTCTGCACAGCGCCATCATGTCGATGAGGCATTCGGCTTTAGGCCAGTGTGTCTGCGCTCGATGCACCAGCGACTGATGCGGCTTCACCGCCAGGGTCTCCCTGCTTTCATCTCGCCAACTTCGCCACGCGCCGCACTGGACAAGCGCCCTACCCATCCGCGATGGGCACCTACAGATGTGTGATGCGGGCCGCTGCGCGTGGTTTGGCTGGCATGGATGTCATCGCTGCGTCCCAGTGATCGTTGGACCTCGGCGATGTGCAGCTTGCCGGGATGTGCGGTTTGCCGGTGATCGTGCCGGGAGGTTGCAAACGCTTCGCTCCGGCTGCCGGTCGAGTCATCGTGTCGGTCAAGGATCGATTCCAATTCAATGGCTTGTGAACATGCCCGGTTGGTGAGCGGGGTTTTTCGTGGTGACTGGAATCCAGTAGAATCCGGCGATGATCGAGTCTGTACGTTCCAGTCCCGCTGCGGCGGGTGGCGAGAGTCTGGTGGTGGTCGTGCTTGCGGCAGGCGAAGGCAAGCGGATGCGCTCCGCCCTGCCGAAGGTGTTGCAGCCGATCGCAGGTCGGCCGATGTTGGGGCATGTCATCGACTGCGCTCGGTCGCTGGCTCCGGATGCCATCCACGTGGTGTTCGGGCATGGTGGGGAGGCGGTGCGGGCGGCGCTCACGGGGCAGGAGGACATCACCTGGGTCGAGCAGGCCGAGCGCTTGGGCACCGGCCATGCGGTGATGCAATGTCTGCCCCGGTTGCCGGAACACGGGCGGGTGTTGGTGCTCTACGGTGATGTGCCGCTGATCCGGCCGGAGACGCTGCACGCGCTGTTGCAGGCGCCCGGCCCGTTGGCGGTGCTGGCCAGCGAACCGGCGGATCCGACCGGCTACGGTCGGGTGATTCGCGACGGTCAGGGACGGGTTTCGGCGATCGTCGAGGATCGCGATGCCAGTCCGGATCAGCGCGCGGTGCGGACCATCAATACCGGCATCGTGGCGGTCGATGTGGCTGCCCTGCGCGTCTGGCTGGCGGCGTTGGGCAATGGCAATGCCCAGGGCGAGTATTACCTCACCGATATCTTCGCCATGGCTGCCGGTGAACATCGGCCGGCGGCGCTCGTGGTCTGCGCGGATCCGATCGAGGTCGAGGGGGCCAACGATCCATGGCAGTTGGCGCGGCTGGAACGGCATTACCAGCAGCGTGCAGCCCATGCGTTGTGTCTGCATGGGGTTCGATTGGCGGATCCGGGCCGCTTCGATCAGCGCGGTGTGGTGACGGTCGGGCGCGATGTCGCGATCGATGTCGATGTCGTGCTGGAAGGTGAGGTGGTGCTGGGCGATGGCGTGCGAATCGGGCCGTTCTGCCGTCTGCGCGACGTCCGCCTGGCGGCGGGCTGCGAGGTGCGCAGTCATTGTGATCTGGAGGGAGTGGTCGCTGGTTCCGGCTGCATCATCGGGCCATTTGCTCGGCTGCGGCCGGGCAGTGCATTGGCCGATGGCGTCCACATCGGCAATTTCGTCGAGACCAAGCAGGCGCGGGTCGGGGCCGGCAGCAAGGCGAACCACCTCAGTTA